>NZ_JCAXEU010000015.1:0-76685 GCF_059758705.1 Bhargavaea sp. GQ12 | reverse complement strand
TCGGTTCCTTAACAATTTTAAGGATGGAGGAATTGCGCAAAAGATGACGAAAGTAGGAAAGAGAGACAGGTGATACAGGAGGGGTTCAGATGGTACAGGAAATGAAAGTCGTCAACGCGATCCAGGATGAGTATCCGGATGATTTTGCATGGTGCTACGGCTGTGGAAGGCGAAATGCAAACGGTCATCATTTCCGCACAGGATGGGACGGGGAAATGACAGTGACTTATTATGATCCCGCCGGAGATGAACTGGCACTTCCGGGATTCGTTTACGGGGGAGTAATCGCTTCTCTTATCGATTGTCACGGCACTGGCTCTGCTTCACTGGCACTTCACCGGAAAAATGGGTTTGAACCCGGTGACGGGGAAGCCCCACCCAGATTCGTAACAGCCTCACTTCATGTTGACTTCAGGAAGCCGACTCCACACGGAAAGTTGCTGAAAGCAACCGGAAGGGTGGAAGAGATACATCCGAAAAAATTCAAAGTGATCACTGAAGTCAGCGCGGACGGTGATGTGTGTGCGACCGGAGAAGTGGTGGCTGTGGTCATGCCAGAAAGCTTCCTTCAGAAATAATTTAAAAGGAGAAACCGCCCGATCCATTGATCGGGCGGTTTCCCAGTACACGGAAAATTTGCAGATCTACTTAACTGCTGCTGACGAAGATTAAAATCCATCCCGTCGTTTGCAGGTGAGCGGCCAAACTGCCGTCGCCTTTCCGTCAAAGGTGTCAAAAACAACGACCACCAATATTGCAGTCAGGCTTCAAATGCACTTTCACAAAAAACTTACTGATCGCCGCGGATTCTGTCGGACGTCCTCCGGGTTTCCATTGGTACCATCTCCCAGGTCACATGCAAAGATTGTCCGGAATCGTCTCCGGCCGTTCATTGCTGAAAACTATGCCCGTTTGGGCGGGTTTTCTTGTGTCCTCCCGATGTCCATCTTCTACCATCCCCTGAGTCCATTGCATAGTTGCCCGGAATTTCTCCGGTCAATTGTTGCTAGGCAGATACTTGCTTATTCCGCCTATTTAATTGTCCTCCTGGTTTCCATGATCCATCATCCTTCTGATGATTCGTCTTGCGGATGATACGTCCGTCAAAGCTAGGATCACACGGCGCTGACGAGAAAGAACTTCGTCCATGAAGCAAATTTTCCGACAAGGCTGTGCAGTTCTCCGCCATCAGCATCAAGCACCGATGCGATAAGCGGTGTTCGCCTTGTACAGGTTATATACCCGGAGAGATTTGGTGTAAACATTTCGAGTATATATTTTTGTGTTTTTACAATCATAAGTGTTCCGCCTTTCAATGATTGAAAAATCCTGTTAGAATATCTTTAATTCGAGATAAGGAAAGAGGGAATTCGATTGAAGCATATCTATAAAGAAGGCAAGTCCGGAAAGCCGACACTTCTGCTTCTCCATGGAACTGGCGGAACTGAAAATGATCTCCTCCCGATCGGCAACTTCATCGATCCGGATGCCGGCATCCTGAGTGTCCGCGGTGAAGTTCTTGAAAATGGCATGCCGAGGTTTTTCAGAAGGCTCGCGGAAGGCGTATTTGATCTTGAAGACCTGGTCCGCCGGACGGAAGATCTCAATGCTTTCATCGGCAAGGCCGCGGAAGATTATGGGTTTGATCGAGGCAACGTGATCGCGGTCGGCTATTCTAACGGAGCCAACATTGCTGCAAGTCTGATGTTCCATTACAGTGATGCCTTAAAAGGCGCAATACTCCACCATCCGATGGTGCCTGTCCGGGACAAAGAGATGCCTTCTCTTGAAGGAACATCCGTCTTTATCGGTGCCGGGACCAACGATCCCATCTGTCCGATGGATGAAGCAAAAGATCTGGCGAGTCTGCTGGAAGGGGCAGGTGCCGATGTAGATATCCATTGGGAGAACTTTGGCCACCAACTGACCCAGTCAGAGATTCAGGCGGCTGCCGCCTGGTACAAAAATATTTTTTGAAGAAAAAGCTCCAGTCCCAAATCGGGACCGTAGCTTTTTAAAATGGCAGAAGTGCTGCTGCCGGACCAGGTTCTTCAATGATGGATTCCAATGATTTAAGCGGAATCGGAAAATAAGGGAAACCATAAACGTAAGGGGTGAGTTCGTAAAGCTGGAAAAACACAGTGAGTGAGTGGTCGGCCAGATAGAAATCCTGATCAGAGGAAATCGATTCGAATGGTTCGAGCACAGGCACTTCCCACTCTGTGATCATTTCCCCGATCATTTCGGAAAGTACATTCCGATAATTGCTATCAGGCTTAAAAAGGTCTGACAAACGATAACGCTGCCCGGTGTGGATATCAAAGGTCAATCCTTTGGCAATTGTGAGCCCGTGAGCTCCGCCTGTGAAAGAATACACGACAAGAAGGAGACTCAGTACGCCACGTTCGTTTGTCTTCACTTCGTAGTATCCCGTCATCTCGACAAGGTTCTCATTCCCGTAACCGAGTTCCTGCATGAGTCTCGTGAATTCAGTGATGATCTGCAGATTGATTGCTGACTGTGCTGCCGGGTTGGCAAGACCGGTCACCTGCGGATACACCACATCGACTTTGGGTGAAGCTATGCGGATCGGATGAGAAACAATTTGAACTGGCAATTCGAACGGAATCATCCTTTCTGTTTTACATAGTTCATGCTCGCATAAAAGTATCGGTGTCACTCTTTTGTAAGAAGTCTGAAGATGGCGCGAGCTTTACGGGCAGTATAATAAAGACACCAAGAACCCGAGGGGGAGAGCGTGATGAAAACGACGACACCTGCACCGCTGACAGACCTGGAAATCGCAAGCAGGGCCGTGATGAAGCCAATCAATGAGATCGCCGAGACTGCCGGTATCCCGGAAGAGGCTCTGGAACCATACGGCCGCTACAAAGGGAAAATCGATGTGGACAAGCTTTCCGCTGCTGAGGCGGACGGCAAAGTAGTGCTTGTAACGGCAATCAGCCCGACTCCTGCAGGAGAAGGGAAATCGACTGTGACTGTGGGGCTGGCTGATGCATTCGGTTTGCTTGGCGAGAAAACGATGGTTGCTCTTCGTGAACCGTCTCTGGGCCCGGTCATGGGGATGAAAGGTGGGGCTGCAGGCGGAGGGTATTCGCAAGTGCTGCCGATGGAGGACATCAACCTTCATTTTACGGGGGATATCCACGCTATTACCACGGCGAACAATGCACTGTCCGCGCTGATCGACAACCATTTGCATCAGGGTAACGTGCTCGGCATTGATCCGCGAAGAATCACCTGGAAGCGCGTACTGGATATGAACGACCGCGCGCTCCGTCATGTGACTGTCGGGCTCGGCGGGCCGTCCGGCGGAGTTCCCCGGGAGGATGGATTCGATATCACCGTGGCATCCGAAATCATGGCCGTCTTCTGCCTGGCAAAGTCTCTGGATGACCTGAAGGAACGGCTTGCCCGCATCGTCATCGGATATACGTATGGCAGAGAACCGGTGGCCGTCCGTGATCTCGGTGCGGAAGGGGCATTGACCCTTCTGCTGAAAGAGGCATTCAAGCCGAACCTCGTCCAGACAATCGGCGGTACGCCTGCGCTGATCCACGGCGGTCCGTTCGCCAACATCGCACATGGCTGCAACTCCCTGGCAGCCACGCAGACAGCAAGAAAACTCGCTGACATCGTCGTAACGGAAGCCGGCTTCGGTTCCGATCTGGGAGCTGAAAAATTCATGGACATCAAAGCTCGCCAGGGTGACTTTAAGCCGGATGCGGCTGTCATCGTCGCAACGGTCCGGGCCTTGAAAATGCATGGCGGTGTCCCAAAAACAGACCTCTCTGTTCCGGATGCATCTGCTGTAGCAAAAGGACTTCCTAACCTCGCGAAGCATATCGATACGATCCGATCATTCGGAATCGAGCCAGTGGTGGCTCTGAACCGATTTATCACCGATACGGAAGAGGAGATGGATGCCGTCCTCGGTTTTTGCAGGGAAATCGGTGTCAAGGCGGCGGTTGCCGATGTTTGGGCACGCGGCGGAGAAGGGGGAACTGATGTGGCAAGGCTCGTTCTGGAGGAAATCGGCAAGGCCAACAAGTTTGCCCCGATCTATGATGAACTGGATGCATTCGAGAAGAAAGTGGAAGCCATCGTGACTAAGGTTTATGGCGGATCGGGTGTTCGCTTTACGGAACGTGCCCAAAAGCAACTGGCGGATATCAAAAAACGGGGATGGGACATCCTGCCTGTCTGCATGGCCAAGACCCAGTACTCATTCACTGATGATCCAACGGTTCTCGGCCGCCCGGAAGGCTTTGAAATTACGATTCGTGAACTGATCCCGAAACTTGGGGCCGGTTTCATCGTCTGCCTGACCGGAGATATCATGACCATGCCGGGCCTGCCTAAGGAGCCGGCTGCTATGCGGATGGATGTCGACCGCGAGGGACATGCAGTCGGCCTGATGTAAACAAAATAAATCGGACCTTCTGTTTCCGGAAGGTCCGATTTTTCTGTATGTCGCCAATCATTGCTTAAGACTTTCCTCGACATATGTCCGGGTGACAGAACAGGAACTTTCCAGCATTTCCTCGGGCGTCCCTGTGAAGAGAATCTTGCCGCCGGCATTGCCTCCTCCGGGACCGAGTTCGATCAGATAATCCGCCTGTTTGATGACGCTCAGCCGGTGCTCGATAACAAAAAGGCTGTTGCCTTCATCGACGAGCTGATGAAACAGATCCATCAGTTTGCGGGTATCGTCGGGATGAAGACCTTCAGTCGGTTCATCCATGATGAAAACAGTCCCTTTTTCCTGAAGATGAGCTGCCAGCTTCACCCGCTGCAGCTCACCGCCTGAAAGGGTCGACATTGATTGGTTCAGCCTGATATAGCCGAGCCCGACACGATCAAGCGAGATGAGCTGTTCAGTGAACGGTTCGTTCTTGAAGAAACTGATCGCTTCTTTTACCGACATTCCCATCACGTCCGCAATCGACTGTCCGTCTACCCGATACTGAAGGACCTCAGGCGCATATCGTGTGCCATCGCACACTTCACAAACCGTCTCGATCGGATCCATGAAGTGCATGCCGGTCACGATGATGCCCTTGCCCCCGCACGCCGGGCAGGCCCCCTTGGAATTAAAACTGAACAGGGAAGCAGATGCACCAGTTCCTTTGGCAAACCGTTTCCGGATGTCATCGGATATATCCAGATAGGTCGCGGGCGTGGAGCGGGACGTGGCTCCTATCGCTCTTTGACTGATGGAGACAATCGGACCTGACCAATCCTGCTCAAATAACTTCATCAGTGAACTTTTGCCGGATCCGGCCACACCGGAGACTACAGCGAGGACCCCAAGAGGAAGATCAACTGTTATATGATCCAGGTTGTGCAGCGAAACCTGTCCGAGGCGGTGCCAATTGGAAGGCGGCCTGGGGCTAGTATTTAACGGAACGGACTGCCGCATAGAACGGCCGGTCAGTGTGTCTGCCTCCAGGAGTTCCGGATAGCTGCCAGTGAATACCACTTCACCTCCATGTTCTCCGGCAAAGGGCCCCATGTCGATGATATGATCCGCCAGTTTGATGATTTCAGGATGGTGTTCGACGATCAGGACGGTGTTGCCGTGGTCCCGCAGTTCCATAAGGGACTTACTCAGGCGCCTGATGTCCGAGTGATGCAGTCCTGCGCTCGGTTCGTCGAACACATAGACCATGTCGGTCAGAGCGGAGTTGATGTATTTGGCTATCTTGGTCCGCTGGGCCTCACCACCGGACAAGGTGCTGACGCCGCGGCTGAGCGTCAGGTAACCGAGGCCGATGTCGACGAGAGCGCCAAGCCGGAGTTCCAACTCTTTTTTGAGTTCGTCCGTAACCGGGTCGGTGATCGACCTGATAAATAGAATGGTCTCGTCGATTGGCATCGCTACGACATCAGCAATACTCTTTTCGTTGATTTTGCAGCTCCGCACTTTTTCATTGACCCGAGTGCCGTTGCATTCCGGACATTCATAGGTCGTCACCATCCGGTCTAGCAGCTTCTGGTGGCGCTTGCCCTCTTTCTGTGTGATGACGCTCCGGTACATGCGGGGGACGATGCCTTCGAATTTGGCGGATTTGGGCCAGTTATCCGGCGGGTTTTTGAGTTTGATCTGAGGAGAGTATAGGAACAGTTCCAATTCCTCAGGCGAGTAATCCCGGATTTTCTTGTCGAGGTCGAACAGGCCGCTGTATGCATAACGCTTCCACCGCCAGGCGCCGGTGGTGAAGGCCGGGAAATTGATCACGCCTTCGTCATTCAGGGACTTGTCGAAATCGATCAGCCGATGCACGTCGAGGTCTGTCACTTCACCGATCCCCTCACATCTCGGGCACATGCCGGATGGGTGGTTAAAGGAAAAGGCGTCCGAGTAGCCGATGAACGGACGCCCGGCGCGCGAATAAAGAAGCCGCAGCTGGGCGTAGATATCTGTATAGGTCCCGACAGTCGACCGGGAATTCTGTGCTGGCTTTTTCTGATCCAGGACAATCGTTACCGGCAGGTTCTCAATCCCGCTGACCCGAGGCCTTCCGTACTTTGGGAGATACTGCTGGACAAAACTCGGGAAGGTCTCATTGAGTTCGCGTCTGGATTCCGCTGCGATCGTGTCCAGGCAGAGTGAGCTCTTCCCGGAACCTGACACACCGGTAAAAACGGTGATCCGCTTTTTGGGGATATCGACGGATACGTCCTTCAGGTTATTTTCTTTCGCGCCAAAAACGCGGATCCATTCCTGATTTCCTGGTGACATGGGCATCTCTCCTTCAATGGCTCTACTATACCGATATCATCCCACCCGGTTCAATCGGCACAAACGAAAACTCCCCCGGACAGCCGGGGGAGCGGGTCAGATCAGCAGACCGAAAAGGTAGCTGTCTTTGTTCAGTTCTTTGAATGGGAATCCGAGGGCATTCATGCGTTCAACCAGCCCGGCGTAGTCTTCACGGTGCTTGATCTCGACGCCGACAAGCGCCGGTCCGCTTTCTTTGTTGTTTTTCTTAGTGTATTCAAATGTTGTGATGTCATCGTCAGGACCGAGTACACTGTCCAGGAACTGACGGAGCGCTCCCGCGCGCTGCGGGAAGTCGAGGATGAAGTAGTGCAGCAGCCCTTCGTGGATCAGAGATTTCTCCCTGATTTCCTGCATCCGGCTGATATCATTGTTGCCGCCGCTGATTACGCAGACGACTGTTTTCCCCTGGATCTCTTCCCGGTAATAATCGAGTGCCGCGATCGGCAGCGCACCTGCAGGCTCTGCCACGATGGCATGCTCATTGTAAAGATCGAGGATGGCCGTGCACACCTTGCCCTCCGGAACGGAAAGGATATCATCGACGTATTCGCTGCAGAGTTCATAAGTGAGCGTTCCCGGTGTCTGCACGGCAGCCCCGTCGACGAACTTGTCGATGGAATCGAGCGGAGTGACCTGTCCGCTCTCAATGGAAGCTTTCATGCTGGCTGCACCAGCAGGCTCGACACCGATCATTTTTGTCTGTGGAGAGACATTTTTCATATAGGTGGAGAGTCCGGACATCAGGCCGCCTCCGCCGATCGAGGCGAAGACGAAGTCGGCAGGCTCTTCGATGTCGTTCAGGATCTCGACTGCGACGGTACCCTGGCCGGCGATCAGTACGGGATCATCAAACGGGTGGATGAACAGCTGGCCGTGTTCTTCCTTATAGGCCAATGCCTGTGCAGACGATTCATCGAACGTGTCACCTGTCAGGATGATTTCGACCTGGTCGCGGCCGAACATTTTCACCTGATTGATTTTCTGTTTTGGTGTAGTCTGCGGCATGAAGATCTTGCCATCGATTCCGAGTTCCGCACAGGCAAAAGCGACACCTTGTGCATGATTTCCCGCACTTGCACAGACAACACCTTTTTCCCGGGCTTCTTTCTCGACTGATTTGATCTTGTAAAAAGCGCCCCGGAGCTTGAATGACCGGACGTGCTGAAGGTCTTCGCGCTTGATGTACAACCGGCAGTTGTACTTTTCGGAGAGCCGTTTATTTAGCTGAAGAGGGGTGTGCGCGACGACTTCCTTCAGCTTCTGGT
The DNA here is from genome assembly GCF_059758705.1 of Bhargavaea sp. GQ12. Taxonomy (NCBI): domain Bacteria; kingdom Bacillati; phylum Bacillota; class Bacilli; order Caryophanales; family Caryophanaceae; genus Bhargavaea; species Bhargavaea sp. GQ12. The sequence continues at coordinate 68,612 of NZ_JCAXEU010000015.1, read as the reverse complement.
AGGCGATGAGGATATCCTCCACGTGCAGCAGTTTTGTCCGTTCATTTGTAGCTGGCATTTATAACACGACCTTTTTTGAAAATTGAATGGCTTTATTCTAACACGCCCGAAGCCAAATCACACGGTAATTATCTAAAGATTCTACAACATTTATATGGGTGAAAAATAACCTTGTTATTAGAAAGCGCTTGCATGGTCCGGGACATTGCCGTACAGTCGGAATAAATAGCAGAGGAGGTCGTGAGATGGGGCAAAATAGTTTGGAAGAGGCTAGAGAGCTTGACCGACAGGACAGCCTGCAGCATTTCCGTCAGGAATTTTACATACAGCCGGAAACGATTTATATGGATGGTAATTCGCTGGGCCTGATGTCCCGTCGGGCAGAGCAGGCGCTGATCGGCCTGATGGATTCATGGAAGGCGCACGGCATCAACGGCTGGACGGGTGGAGACCGTCCATGGTTCTATCTTCCGGAAGAGCTTTCGGCCAAAATGGCACCGTTTGTAGGGGCGAAGGCAGAGGAGGTCATCGTGACCGGGTCGACCACGTCTAATCTTCATCAGATCCTGGCGACATTTTTCCGGCCTGAAGGGAAGAGGACGAAGATCCTGGCGGATGAACTTAATTTTCCGAGCGATATTTACGCGATTAAAAGCCAGCTGGACCTCCATGGGCTGGATCCGGAGGAACATCTGATCAGCGTGAAAAGCCGGGACGGCCACCTGATCGAGGAAGAGAACATCATCAGTGAGATGTCGGATGAAATCGCCGTTGCGATTTTACCGTCGGTATTATACCGGAGCGGCCAAATCCTTGATATGCCGAAGCTCACGGAAGCCGCGCACCGTTATGGTATCTTGATCGGATTTGACCTTTGCCATTCGGTCGGTGCAATGGAGCATTCGCTGCATGACTGGGGAGCCGATTTTGCTTTTTGGTGCACGTATAAATACCTTAACGGCGGTCCGGGATCCACAGGTGGTTTGTTTATCCATGAACGCCATTTCGGTACGGCTCCCGGTCTCGCCGGATGGTTCGGATCCGACAAGGAAAAGCAGTTCGACATGGAACATGACATGACCCCTGCAGCGCATGCAGGCGCTTTTCAGGTAGGCACACCGAACATCTTCAGCATGGCACCTCTTGCCGGTTCGCTTGATCTGTTTGAGGAAGCGGGTCTCGGGCAGCTCCGTGAAAAATCACTTAAGCTGACGCGGTTCATGATGGATCTGATCGATGAGGAACTGGATGGATATGGCTTTCAATTGGCTAACCCGGATGATGATGCACGCAGAGGAGGCCACGTCTTCCTGGAACATGACGAGGCTGCACGCATCTGCAGTGCCCTAAAGGCGGAAGGCGTCATCCCGGATTTCAGGGCGCCGAAGGGCATACGGCTCGCACCTGTTGCACTCTATAACTCGTTTGAGGATGTCTGCGAGACCATCCGGATCCTGAAGAAGATCATGGAAGAGGAAGCATACAAGAAATTTGAAAACAAACGCGGCATCGTCGCCTGATTAAGGAGGGGCGGAATATGCCCAAAAAGATTTCAGACCTGAAAAAGGCACTTGAACAGGAAAAAGACATTCACACGGATTTCAGGGAAACGATGACCTACGGGGAATACCTGTCATTGGACAAAGTGCTATCTGCACAGAACCGTTTGTCCGGTCATCATGATGAGATGCTTTTTATCATTATCCATCAGGTGAGCGAGCTCTGGATGAAGCTGATCCTCCATGAACTCAAATCTGCCATTGAAGACATCGGAAAAGACGACATGCAGCCTGCGTTCAAAAAGCTGGCACGTGTCTCGAAGATCCAATCGCAGATCATCCAGTCATGGGATGTGCTGTCAACCATGACTCCGGCAGAATACCTGGAATTTCGGGACAGTCTGGGACGTGCTTCCGGTTTCCAGTCCTACCAATACCGGCTGATCGAGTTCGCACTAGGATACAAGTCGGAAGCCATACTGAAAATCTATGAAAAAGATGTTCAGGTCCACCATGAACTAAAAAAGGCTTATGTGGAACCAGGTCTCTATGATGCTGCCATCGGGGCACTTTCCAGGGCCGGTTTCCCGATCAATCAGAACCTGCTGGACAGGGACTATTCGGTTGTGTATGCAGGAGATCCGACTGTCGCGGCGGCTTGGGAAGAGGTCTACCGGGATGTCGGCCGTTACTGGGATTTGTACCAGCTGGCGGAAAAAATGGTCGATGTGGAAGACTGGCTTCAACAGTGGCGGTTCCGTCATATGAAAACAGTGGAGCGCATCATCGGATTCAAGAAAGGGACGGGAGGGTCGTCCGGTGTCGGTTACTTGAGGCAAGTACTTGACCACCGGTTCTTCCCGGAACTTTGGGATTTGAGAACGACACTCTGAAAAGGGGAGAAGAGGGATGCAGAAAAACAGATGGATTGATATTACACAACCCCTCACGAACGACATGGCGCATTGGCCGGGAGACACGCCTTTTCGTTTTGCTCTTGGGGTGACGAAGGAGCAGAGCGGCTCGGTCAACATTGGGGAGATCCGGACGAGCCTGCATATGGGTACCCATGCGGACGCACCATTCCATTTTGACGGGGCGGGCAAAAAACTCCACGAACTGGACGTAAACACATATATCGGCAAAGCAAGGATTATCGATGTGACCAGGTACACATCACTTGGGCAGACCGAACTGGAAGGCTACGACTTGGAAGGAGTGGGGCGTCTTCTCCTGAAAACATCGAAAACTAACAATCCGCTTGTTTTCCCGGAGTCGTTTATCGAACTGCGGCCCGATATCGGCCCGTATTTGAAGTCTATAGGGGTTTTCCTTCTCGGAATTGATGTCCCGTCGGTGGACCGGACGGACAGCAAGGAACTGCAGACCCATCACTCGCTTGGAGACAACGGCATCCATATCGTCGAGAACTTGATGCTGGCTGATGTGGAACCGGGGGATTACGAATTTATCGCGTTGCCGCTCGCCATTCATGGAGCTGACGGGAGCCCGGTGAGAGCCGTCATCAGAAAGATCTAAAACGCAGGAGAGGAAGTCCATATAACGGTAAAGACTGCAGATTCGGAAGAGGAATGCCTCAGCCGGATCTGCAGTCTCTTTATTTTTTCGATATGTCCAACGTGTTCGGATTAAGGGAAAGGCACAATGACCCATCCAAGAATAAAGATGACGGCGGTGAAGATTCCCAGGTAGACAGCTATTCCAAGACCCCATAGTCCGAGTGACCGGCTATTTCTGCCGAAAAGCGCAATCAGGCCCGAGATAAGTATGGCGGAAATCCAGAATGACAGCTGTTCCATGAATGAGAGATCATAACCGGACAACATGGATATGTTCAGCAGTGCCAACGCAACGATTCCCATGATAACACTGAACCATCCAAGTACCCGGAATGATAAGATCTTTACTTTGTCCAATTCCATAATTTCACCTCACCCAGTTTCATATGTCGGATCAGTTGCGAATCTTTTAATGCTTCGACCTCCTGCTTGGGTCCGGTGATCACCGCACCGTATGCGGCGAAGCCATTTTGTTCGATAAATTCAATTCGTTCCTGGAGTTCCAGGTTTTTATGAGATGATACTTCTGCTGCAAGTTCCTCGTACGGCTGAAGTTCCTTGAGCAGCTGCAGGAACGTCTCTTCGTGTGACATTGAATCCCGGAAAGGCGACCAGTATGTCTGGTCAGGCTGTACCGGGTAACCGAGCGGAGAAACGACATCACCATCCGCACTCAACATCTCATCTTCAGTTCCCGTATAGATCGCTGCCCAGAGAACATCAATGCCGGGCAGCTCTTTTCTGATATCAATCACCTTATAGAGATCATTAAATGATAAGTAGGCCTCGACAACCGTTTCGTCGGGAAGTCCTTCAAGGACCTTCCATTCCTGTCCGCTGTTAAACTCAGGCATGCCCTGCGCGGGATGAACAAGCCACTGATTGGTTTGTGTAGGGTATTTTGGCGGTGTTCTTTCCAGGTCCGAGGTCATTACCTTATCCTCAAGTTCATTCAGTACAAAATGGAGATCATAATGGCGTACAGGGGAATGTTCGCTTCCGACCTGTTTATATTGGTCAAATGACAAATCCATCGAAAACAGAGAGAAATCCATTTCGAATTCCATTTCTTCGAGAGAGGTGTTCGGTTCCGTCAGGTAAAGGACTTTACTGGCAGTATCCATAAGGGTGGTGGACTTCGTACCGAATGCGTAATAGGCGAAAGTCAGCATATAGCTTGTCGGCACGATCATCAATGCTATTGTGAGCGTCGACAAAATCAGTTTCCATCTGGAAACAGTCACCATGTTACCGGTAAGCCCGTTTTTTTTAGCGCGTCTGATTTGTTCGTTATATGAACCCATTCCTTCTCCTCCAATTCAATCACTATCAGTTTTTAGCCACGTATCAAAGACTCTTATGGTTTCGGATTGTGGATTCGGGAAATCGGGTATGTGGTATAGCCTACATAAGTTCTTAAGAATCCCTCCTAATCATTAACGGTTATGGTTCCGGAAAGTTTCGTAAATATGGTAAATTACTGCAAGTTTCTGTATCGCTCGTCTTTTCATACTGGACAGAGCGAATTCTGCAATAAAAATAATGATTTTGAAGGAAAAGGTAATTGACAACAGCACTTTCCGTATAATACATTACAAAAGCAGTAATAAGGCGAAGGAGGGCCGGAGACACGCCAAAATCGGAAAACAATCAAAAGCGCCTGAGCTGGGGAAATCAGAACACAGTCCCAGCAGACGAGGTGGAGGTTCATCGACAATTCGGCGGATGCCTCCCGACCGTGATGTCCGGTTGTCATGCTTTCCAGCAAAACACACAAGCGATTGTGTGACACAGAGGGGAAAGCAGGCATCATTCTCCGCATACGGGAGCAGGAATTGCCTGCTCGTGCGGAATCAATCCAACTTGCACGAACAGCGCCCACTGGCCGTTTTATAAACGGTAAACAGGACGCTTATTTGACTTTGACTGATAATTGGAGGAATTGAATATGTGCGGAATTGTAGGCTATATCGGTGAATTGGATGCCAAGGAAATTCTGTTGAGAGGGCTGGAAAAGCTGGAATACCGCGGTTATGATTCTGCGGGAATCGCCGTAGCCAACGAAGAGGGGATATCGCTCTTTAAATCCAAGGGACGGATCGCCGACCTGCGAAGCATCGTGGATGATTCCACTGAGGCCCAGACCGGAATCGGCCACACCCGCTGGGCGACTCACGGTGTGCCGAATGTGAAAAACGCTCACCCCCACCAAGACGTATCCGGCCGTTTCACTCTCGTCCACAACGGAGTCATCGAGAACTATGAAAAGCTCCGCCGTCAGGAACTGGCAGATGTTCAGCTGGTTTCGGATACCGATACAGAAATCATCGTCCAGCTGATCGCCAAGTTTGTCTTTGAAGGAATGGCAACGGAAGAGGCGTTCGGTGAGGCGCTTGGTATGCTTCACGGTTCATATGCAATCGCCCTGCTTGATGAAGAAGAGCCGGACACGATCTTTGTCGCCAAAAACAAATCACCGCTTCTCGTCGGTCTTGGAGAAGGATTTAATGTAGTCGCATCCGATGCGATGGCGATGCTTCAGGTCACTGACCAGTTTGTCGAGCTGCATGACGGAGAAATGGTAATCGTTACGAAAGACAATGTACGGATCCGCACGATATCCGGAGAGACAGTCAGCCGGGAGGCGTATACAGCCGAATTGGATGCTTCTGATATTGAGAAAGGTACCTATCCGCACTACATGCTGAAGGAAATCGACGAACAGCCTGCTGTTCTAAGGAAGATCATACAGGCCTATCAGGATGAAAACGGAAATCTCAGCCTCGAGCAGGAAACACTCGAAGCGATTAACGGTGCCGACAGGATTTATGTCATCGCTGCCGGAACAAGCTACCATGCAGGTCTTGTCGGGAAGGAATACTTTGAAAAGCTGGCGGGTGTCCCAACCGAAGTCCATATCTCCAGTGAATTCGGCTACAACATGCCGCTCCTGTCTGAAAAGCCACTGTTCGTCTTCATCTCCCAATCGGGGGAGACGGCAGACAGCCGACAAGTTCTCGTCAAGGTTAAGGAACTCGGACATCCGTCCCTTACTGTGACGAATGTTCCTGGTTCGACCCTGTCTCGCGAAGCGGATCACACGGTCCTGCTTCATGCCGGTCCTGAAATCGCGGTGGCTTCGACTAAAGCCTATACCGCCCAGGTTGCGGTACTCGCAATTCTTGCAAGTCTTGCTGCTGAAGCGAAAGGCAAAGAGATCGGTTTTGACCTGATCCAGGAGCTGGGCATCGCTGCGAATGCCGTCCAGACGATGATCGTAAGGAAAGAAGAAATGGAAGGTCTCTCCTTCGACTTCCTTGAACTGAGCCGGAATGCATTCTTTATCGGACGTGGCCTTGATTATCACGTCAGCCTGGAAGGAGCGCTCAAGCTCAAGGAAATTTCCTATATCCAAGCGGAAGGATTCGCAGGAGGGGAATTAAAGCACGGGACCATTGCCCTCATCGAAGAAGGCACGCCTGTTTTTGCACTGGCCACTCAGGAAGCCGTCAGCCCAAATATCCGGGGAAATGTCAAAGAAGTCGGAGCCCGCGGTGCCAAGTCGTGCATCATCTCGATGGAAGGAATAGAAGAGGAAGGCGACCGAATCGTGATCCCGGCTGTTCATCCGATGCTTACACCTCTTGTTTCTGTGATTCCGCTCCAGCTTATCAGCTACTACGCAGCTCTTCACCGTGGATGTGACGTCGATAAGCCACGCAATCTGGCCAAGTCCGTTACAGTAGAATAATACGATTATCAGTGGCGAAATGGGGACTCCGGTTATTTACCGGAGTCTTTCTTAATAATGTGATGACATTTTATTGATCATAAAGATACTGAAGTTTGTATATATGCTTTCTGATTTGATAGTAATTTGATTTTAATATTATAATAGAAAAACAAATGGTCAATTAGAATTTCAATCAACCCAGATCAAACAGCAGACCAGAAACACGTCAAGTCGATCTGAAAACAGCAGGCAGGCTGATATTTTTGGGAGGAATGGGATGCTTAATTTAAATCCAGATGACTTTTTGCTGAAGCCGGCACTCGCAACCATTCACTGCGAGCCAGATTGGAAATGGAAGAAACGAGACCATCCCATGCCGAATTATGATCTGTTTTATGTATGGAGCGGTGAAGGAACAGTGGTATTGAACAAAAAGTCCTATAAGGTGGGAAAAGGGCATTGCTTCCTGTTTTGTCCTGGCGATGATACTGAAGCCATTCATAATCCACAAAACCCTTTTGTTCTGACCTATATTCATTTTGATCTTGTCAACGAACCCCGGCTGATTCCGGGTTCTCATCGGATACTGGCTGACCAGATCAGCTTTGAATCTTTATTGAGCAGGTATGTCCGTCTGTTTTTGGTGAAGACATACGGAGCCGAAATCGAGGGAAAGCTGATTCTGAAGCAACTCATGATCCATCTGCTTAGAGAAGAACATTGTGAATCGCAGGATGAACAGGACATAAGCAGCAGAAGGCTGGCTGAAACGATCAGGGAGATTGCGAACTATATCCAACAACACCCGGGTGAACCTCATACGGTTGAGAGCCTTGCTGAGCGGGCACACTTGTCGGAACGGTATTTCTCCCAAAAGTTCAAGCAGATTATCGGGCATACAGTAAAGTCTTATGTTGTCCACTGCAGGATCAAACGGGCAGAACACCTATTGCATTTTACGGGTCTGACTGTCACGGAAGCAGCCCATGCTCTTGGATACCGGGATCTTCATTATTTCAGCAGGCAATTCAAACAATATACCGGAAGAAATCCGTCTGAGATTAGATAAAGATGCATTTTTTCAGGTTAGGCAGCTATGGTAGGCAGAGAGCTTTTCATAGCTGCCTATTTCTATGTCAGCTGGATTTTTAGTTCCGATTTACATGAATAACAAACAGATTACGACAAATTTCACGACTTATAATGTAAATATAGCGAATGATTTTGGATTAAAATTCAAAATCATTCGCTTATTTTATTGTTCAAAAAGTGCAAATATTTATCTAAAACTTCTAAATACATTTCCTTTTCAAGGTAATAACATAAGAATAAGCCGAAAAATGATTCGTGGAGGAGGATAATTATGCATCATTCATGGATGAAAGGCAGCGAAGGGATGTATGATCCTCGTTTTGAACACGATGCCTGCGGAATCGCAGTGCTTGCGCATCTTAAGGGAAAACCGTCACATTCCATTGTCACACAGGCTTTGACCGCACTGGAGCGGCTGGACCACCGTGGAGGAAGCAGTGCCGACAACCAGCTCGGTGATGGTGCAGGTATACTCACGCAGATTCCTCACCGATTATTCCGAGCAGAGTGGGAAAAAGCGGGAGTACCTGTGCTCGAACAAGGAAAGTACGGAGTCGGTATGTTCTTTCTTCCGAAAGAGAAGAGTTTGCGGAATCAATGCGAAGAAATCATTAACAATATCATCGTTGATGCGAATTTTGAGTTGGCAGGCTGGCGGGAGGTTCCTACGAGTGGAGAAAACCTGCATCAGCTTGCTGTCGATTCCGAACCGGATATCTGCCAAGTGTTTGTGAAGTCGCCTTATGAACTGCCAGATGATATTCGTTTTGAACGGGATCTCTTCAAGGTCAGAAAGAAAATCGAAAAAGAACTGAAAGCTGCTCAAATCGAGCCCCATTATGTGGTCAGCTTTTCTTCAAGAACCTTGATCTATAAAGGCCTGCTGCTCCCGCGTCAACTGCGGGATTACTTTCAGGACCTGAGCAATGAGGCTTACGAGTCGGCTATGGCCATGGTTCATAACCGTTTCAGCACGAATACATTCCCGAGCTGGCACCGTGCTCAGCCGTACAGATTTGCCATGCACAATGGAGAGATCAATACCATCAACGGCAATGTGAACTGGATGGAATCCAGGGAAGCGGAGTTCATGGAGATTCTGGGAGAGGAAGCTGAGGAACTGCTTCCAATCGTCGACAGGGACGGCAGTGACTCTGCCATGTTTGATAATGCTCTGGAATTTCTTGTACTCTCCGGTTGGTCACTTCCCAAAGCGATGCTTATGATGATGCCCGAAGCCTGGGAAAAAAAGACCCGGATGGATAAACAACTAAAAGGCTTTTATCAGTATCACAGTTTGTTCATGGAACCATGGGATGGCCCGGCTGCCATGGCATTCACTGATGGGAAAGCAGTCGGTGCACGTCTGGACCGCAACGGTCTGCGTCCTGCCCGACTGGTTGTTTCATCCGATGACATTGTCTGTATTTCATCCGAAGTGGGTGTGGTGGACTTTCCTGATGACTGCATCCTCACCAAAAAGCGGCTGATGCCCGGCCAGATGATACTGGTGGACATGGAGAACGGCAAGCTCTATGAGGACGAGGAGATCAAACAATCAATCGCATCAGAGCAAGACTATAAAAAGCTTGCGGATGATTTGATTGTCCCATTGGAAAATTTGAAAGAAACCGATGTCCCTAAAAAAGTGCGCCACAAGAGTGAACTTCTCCAAAAGCAGGCTGTTTTCGGATATACCGACGAAGAATGGGAGAAAGTGCTGAAACCCATGTTCCGATCAGGGTCCGAGCCTGTCGCTTCAATGGGGTACGATGCTCCTTTAGCGGTACTGTCCGATGCGCCGCAGCTTCTGTTCAACTTTTTTAAACAGAGATTTGCGCAGGTAACCAATCCGCCGATTGATGCCATTAGGGAAGAACGGGTCACTTCGATGGAGGTACTGCTTGGAAGCAGCGGAAATCTGCTCTGTCCAGAGGATATGGACCGAAAGAATCTTCTTCTCAAGACACCCATTCTGGCGCCAGTCGGGATGAGTAAGATTCAATCATTGAATTCTGCAGCATTAACATCAGCCGTTCTTTCCACTGTTTTTCCGCTTTCGGAAAAAATGGAGGATGCACTGGATAATCTGCTCGAACAGGCAGAGCTTGTGGTCGAAGAAGGAAGTAACCTGATTATCCTCAGTGACCGGGATGTCAGCGGAAAATTTGCCGCCATTCCATCATTACTTGCCGTATCCGCTGTACATCACCATCTGATCAGGAAGGGGATCCGCAACAAAACCAGCCTGATAGTCGATTCCGGTGAAGCGCGGGAAGTCCACCATTTTGCAGCGCTTCTTGGCTACGGAGCCAATGCGATCTGTCCATACTTGGTTTTCGAGTCGCTTCCAGACGCGGAAGAATCGATCTCGGAAGAACTCGCTATAAGTAATTATGTGAAATCAATCACAAAAGGCATACTGAAAGTCATGTCCAAGATGGGAATCTCAACGGTGCGCAGCTATATGGGAGCTCAAATATTTGAGGCAATCGGAATGAGCGATGAGGTGGTCAGCCGCTACTTCCCGAATACGCCTTCAAAACTCGGAGGGTTGTCGATTGATGACCTTGAAAAGGAAGTCCGGCTTCGGCACGCACAGGCGCTGGAGAAGAACTCACCGCTTCTTGAAAGCGGATCTGACTTCCAATGGCGCGCAGGCGGTGAAACTCACCTGTTCCAGCCGAAAACGATTCATCTGCTTCAGCAGGCTGTCCGAAGCGGAGAGTATGAGGTTTACCGGGAATACAGCCGGCTCTTGACTGAGGAACTTAGCATGAAGACGACACTCCGTGGGCTGATGGAGATCAAACCGTCAGGAGAGCCTGTGCCGATTGAGGAAGTTGAACCGGTTGAATCTATTTTCAGGAGGTTCAAGACCGGAGCCATGTCGTACGGTTCGATCAGCAAGGAAGCCCATGAAGCGATCGCCATTGCGATGAACCGGATCGGAGGCCGGAGCAACAGCGGCGAAGGAGGAGAAGATCCTGAGCGGTTTGTTCCTCTGGAAAATGGCGACTCCAAATGCAGCAAGATGAAGCAGGTCGCCTCAGGGCGATTTGGGGTGACCAGCCAATATCTCGTGAACTGCGAAGAGATCCAGATCAAAATGGCGCAGGGGGCAAAGCCCGGTGAAGGCGGCCAGCTTGCCGGACACAAAGTAACGATTGAAGTGGCAAAAACGAGAGGGGCCACTCCGGGAATTGAACTGATTTCGCCGCCTCCACATCATGATATTTACTCGATCGAAGATTTGGCGCAACTGATCCACGATCTGAAAAACGCCAATCCGAAGGCGAGAATCAGTGTGAAGCTTGTCTCCGGTGCTGGAGTCGGAACGATTGCGGCAGGCGTGGCAAAGGCGAAAGCCGACGTGATCATGATCAGCGGTTTTGATGGAGGGACCGGTGCCGCCGCCCGTTCAAGCATCAAGCATGCGGGCATGCCATGGGAAATCGGACTCTCCGAAACCCATCAGACACTCAAATTGAACGGCTTGAGGGAAAAAGTCACCCTTGAAACGGACGGAAAGATGATGAGCGGCCGTGATGTGGTTATTGCAGCACTTCTTGGAGCGGAAGAATACGGGTTTTCCACAATGCCCCTCGTTTCACTTGGTTGCGTCATGATGCGGGTCTGTCACCTCGATACCTGTCCGGTCGGAATAGCCACACAAAACCCACAACTTCGGAAAAACATGCTCGGGACTGCGGACGATATTGTCCGGTTGATGCACTTTTTCGCCGAGGAAATCAGGGAGTACATGGCACGGCTCGGATTCAGGACGATGGAAGAAATGATCGGCAGGACCGATCTTCTCTGCCAGGCAGAAACCGAACATTGGAAAGCGAAGAAACTGGACTTGTCTCCGATCTTTCACTATCAGCCGGATACCCGGCTTCCGAAGGTAAAGCAGGACCATCATATTGATCAGACCATGGACAGCAAAGAGTTGTTTCGTGGCTTCCAACAGTTCCTGGAGGAAGGAAAGCCGATTCGTCAGGAGAGGGAAATCAGAAACATCAACCGCTCGGTTGGCACGCTTCTCGGAAGCGAGGTAACCCGGAAATCCGGAGGAAACGGCCTTGCGGAGGAGACTCTCCAATTCCATTTCAAAGGTTCCGCCGGCCAAAGTTTCGGTGCATTTGTGCCGAAGGGAATGACCCTTACCCTGGAAGGCGAATCCAATGATTACGTCGGAAAAGGGCTTTCGGGAGGCAAGGTCGCAATTTATCCTCCAACCGCTTCAAAATTTCAGGCTGAACAGAACGTGATCATTGGGAATGCCGCTTTTTATGGCGCCACTTCCGGCGAAGCCTATATCCGTGGAATTGCAGGCGAGAGGTTCTGTGTCAGGAACAGCGGGGCTCATGTCGTTGTGGAGGGAGCCGGTAATCATGGCTGTGAATACATGACAGGCGGAACTGCCATCATTCTCGGAGAAGTCGGAGATAATTTTGCAGCCGGCATGTCGGGGGGGATTGCTTATATCCTGACGGAGGACAGCGAGGATTTCGCCAACCGTTGCAACCATGAACTGGTGACGCTCGAACAGCCCCGGGATCATGAGGAGATCAAGTTCCTGAAACGGCAGATCGGAAGGCATGCACGATATACGGATAGTCCGGTTGCCAAGTCGATCCTGGATGATTGGAACCGGTACGTCCGGCAGTTTGTAAGGGTGATTCCGACTGAATATAAACGGATTCTTGAAAGTCCCCGGCTAAGTGAGGAACTGCAATATAGTCTGAACTAACACAGGAGGTGAGGCCGTTGGGAAGCGCAACAGGTTTCATGGATTACCGGAGAATCGCCGGCAACTATCGCGACACCGATGAACGAATCAAAGACTGGAGAGAGATTTCCGTTTTGCCGCCTGATCGGATATTGCGTGAACAGGCATCCAGGTGTATGGATTGCGCGGTGCCGTTTTGCCAGAACGGCAGTGAACTGGCAGGGATGACGACTGGCTGTCCGATTTATAACCTGATTCCCGAATGGAATGACCTGGTTTACCGGGGACGGTGGAAAGAGGCTTACGAGCGGCTCAGCCGCACCAACCCGTTTCCGGAGTTTACAGGCCGCGCCTGTCCGGCACCGTGTGAAGGGGGCTGTGTGGCATCGCTTGCCAATGAGCCGGTCATGATCAAGAACATCGAGAGGGCAATCATCGACAAAGCATTTGAAGAAGGATGGGTTCTCCCGAAAGTACCGCTTAAGCGCACAGGAAACAAAGTGGCGGTGATCGGATCGGGACCTGCGGGCCTGACGTGTGCATCTGTCCTGAATCAGCACGGACACCAAGTGACCGTCTATGAACGGGCGGACCGGATCGGGGGCCTGCTCACATACGGGATACCGAAAACGAAAATCGAACAGGAAGTGGTTGACCGCAGGATCAGGCTGATGGAGGAGGAAGGCATCCGATTTGTTACAAACATCGAGATCGGTAAACAGGTTTCGCTTGAGCAATTAAAGGAAGAGCACGATGCCGTTGTCCTCTGTATCGGTGCGACTAGACCACGAAACCTTGAAATTCCCGGAAGAGAATCGGCCGGAATCCACTACGCAATGGATTATCTGCACCTGAATACAAAAAGCTACCTGGACTCCGGCTTTGAGGATCAGGCATACATCTCCGCGGAAAATCAAGACGTCATTGTAATTGGCGGAGGAGACACCGCGACGGATTGTGTGACAACTGCTGTTCGCCAGAACTGCAGAAGCCTGGTCCAATTTGATATCTATCCGATCCGCCCCAAGGCACGCTCGGCCGATAACCCATGGCCGCAGTTCCCGATCATCCATCAGGTCGATACCGGTCAGCAAGATGCCATTTCCAAGTTTGGGAAGGATCCCAGAGAATTTGCCACGACTGCTCTTGAATTCACTTACGATCAGCACAGGCGGGTTTCCGGGGTGAAAAGTGCGGAAATCAAAACCATCATCGGTAAAGGCGGCGAGAAGATCAGGGAAGTGGTTCCGGGCACCGAAAAAGTCTGGCCTGCCCAGCTGGTGCTGCTTGCAATCGGATTCGAAGGAGCCGAGACGGAAAATCTGGGAATTACAACTGATCGGCGATCTAATATCAAAGTGACGGGCACCACCTATCAGACTCAGAAAGAAGGCGTTTTTGCAGCCGGAGATGCCCGGAAAGGAGCCAGCCTGATCGTCTGGGCGATCCAGGAAGGAAAGGAAGCTGCGGAGGAATGCCACAACTACATCACAAGAAAAACATCATGAACGGGACGGGGGAAAGAGAATGGTGAGTGCGGACTTTATCCAGAACCGGTTTGCCGAACGGATCGGGGGTTCCCGTTTCGGGATGGATAATGAGGTTTACAAGTTCGAGAAGATCAAGCGGGCCAAGCGGGAAGCACTGCAGAAAAGTCCGGACAAAGCATTGATCGACCTGGGTGTCGGAGAGCCGGATGCCATGGCGGATGACCGTGTGCTCAGGGAACTGATGATCGAGAGCAGAAAGCTGGAAAACCGGTTTTACGCCGACAATGGGATACCGGAATTCAAACGGGCAGCAGCTGCTTATATGCAAGAAGTGTTCGGAGTGACCGGCCTCGATCCGGAAACGGAGATTAATCATGTGATCGGGACAAAATCTGCCCTGGCCATACTGCCTCAAGTGCTGATCAATCCCGGCGATGTGTCGATTGTCACGACCCCCGGCTATCCGGTCCTCGGCACCCATACCCGATATCTCGGAGGAGAAGTTGTTGAGCTCCCGCTCCTTGAAGAAAACGGTTTTCTGCCGGATCTTCATTCTTTGTCGGAAGAGATATTGAAAAAAGCAAAGCTGCTGTACCTGAACTATCCGAATAACCCGACCGGGGCGGTGGCCGACAGCGCATTTTTTGAAGAGGTTGTCCGTTTTGCAAAAGAGCATGAACTGATCGTTGTGCATGATGCCGCTTATGCCGCATTGGTTTTTGACGGCAATCAGCCGCTCAGCTTCCTGTCAGTTCCGGGGGCGAAAGATGTCGGGGTAGAACTCCATTCGCTTTCCAAGTCGTTCAATATGACCGGATGGCGGATCGGGTTTATCGCGGGAAATCCCAAACTGATCGCTGCCTTTGCGGCGGTAAAGGACAACTGCGATTCAGGCCAGTTCATCCCGATCCAGAAAGCGGCTGCCTATGCACTGGCCCACCCGGAAATCACGATAGGAACGGCTGAAAAGTACTCGAGGAGGCACGACCAATTGTCATCCATCCTGCAGGACAGCGGATTGGACACCATTAAGCCTAAAGGGTCCTTCTTCCTGTATGTAAAAGCACCCGCCGGCGTGGAGAATGGTCCGACGTTCATGAATGCCGAAACATTCAGCCACTACCTGATCCAGGAGCACTCGATTTCAACCGTGCCATGGGACGATTCGGGACCATACGTGCGCTTTTCGGTGACATTCGAAGCCGACGGGCCGGAAGAAGAGCAAATGATTCTTGATGAAATCAGAAACAGGCTTCGATCTTGCAAGTTCGTCTTTTAAGGAGGTGATGAATTTGAAGTTCACCAAAATGCACGGACTCGGCAATAACTATGTGATTTTCAGTCAGTTGGACGATCCCGGCAATGTTCTGGAGGAGGAACGATATCCCGAACTGTCCAGGAAAGTATCAGAAATCAATTACGGGATCGGTTCTGACGGAATCATCCTGATTGGGAATTCGGAGAAGGCAGATTTTATGATGCGAATCTTCAATGAGGACGGTTCGGAAGCCAAAAACTGCGGAAACGGACTGCGCTGTGTGGCAAAGTATGTGTTTGATCATGGATATGCCAGCCGGCGTAATTTCACGATCGAGACACTGGGCGGGATTGTCAGCGTGGAAGTGGAAAAGGGCCGGACAGGTAAGGATCACCTCAGCTTCGTAACAGTGGATATGGGGAAGCCGGGACTGCAAAAGGGATCGATTCCCATGCAGGGGGATCCGGATGCTCGGACCATCGATGAACTCCACACCTTCGGCGAACAATCACTGCGCATCACCTGTATTTCAATGGGAAATCCGCATGCCCTCATCTTCACTGAAGACGTGAAGGCCGCCGAAGTGGAGCGCCTCGGGCCGATCATCGAGCATTCCCGCCTGTTTCCGGAACGGGTGAATGTTGGATGGGTGGAAGTCAAAGGTCCCCGGGAAATCGAGTACCGGGTCTGGGAAAGAGGATCCGGCATCACAATGGCATGCGGCACAGGCGCCTGTGCGGCCGTAGTCGCGGCGTCGCTCAATGGACTGGTTGATCTTTATCAGCCAATCACCGTTCATTTGCCCGGAGGTGATCTGGAGATCGTCTGGAACGAAGAGGGGCACATCAGAAAAAGAGGGGAAGCCGCCTATATCTGCTCAGGGGAACTCATTGCCTGATTCAAACTAAAAAAGAAAAAGGAGCTGGGGGAAATGGATAAACAGCAAGTGATGGAAATGGTGAAGGAAGAGAATGTGCGGTTTATCCGCCTGCAGTTCACGGACCTGTTCGGGACGATCAAAAATGTGGAAATACCGGTCAGCCAGCTCCCGAAAGCACTGGACAACAAAATGATGTTCGACGGCTCCTCGATTGAAGGATTTGTGCGGATCGAAGAATCCGATATGTACCTTTGCCCGGACCTGGACACGTTTGTCATCTTTCCGTGGACGTCCGAAAAAGGGAAGGTTGCCCGTCTGATCTGTGATATCGCCCATCCCGATGGAACGCCTTTTGAAGGGGATCCGCGCGCCAACCTCAAGCGTGTGCTGAAAGAGATGGAAGAACTGGGCTTCACCCACTTTAATCTTGGGCCTGAACCGGAGTTCTTTCTATTCAAACTGGATGCAAACGGGAATCCGACGCTCGAACTCAATGACAGCGGAGGCTATTTCGATCTGGCGCCGACAGATCTGGGGGAAAACTGCCGCCGCGATATCGTACTGGAACTTGAAGAGATGGGCTTCGAAGTGGAGGCATCCCACCATGAAGTGGCCCCCGGCCAGCATGAGATCGACTTCAAGTATCAGTCCGCACTAAAAGCCTGTGATGATATCCAGACATTTAAACTGGTCGTCAAAACGATTGCCAGAAAACACGGTCTCCTGGCGACCTTCATGCCGAAACCGCTGTTCGGCATCAACGGATCCGGCATGCATTGTAACCTTAGTTTGTTCAAAGGGGAAGAAAATGCGTTCTATGACCCGGAAGGTGCGATGGAAATGAGCGATACAGCCCGACACTTTTTGGCGGGAATCCTCAAACACGCTCCAAGTTTCACGGCCATCACGAATCCGACGGTAAATTCCTATAAGCGGCTTGTCCCGGGCTACGAAGCGCCTTGCTATGTGGCTTGGTCCGGAAGAAATCGGAGCCCGCTCATCCGGATTCCGGCATCGCGGGGACTAAGCACCCGTGTCGAAGTCAGAAGCGTAGATCCGTCCGCAAACCCGTATCTGGCGATGGCTGTCCTTCTGTCCGCCGGGCTGGATGGGGTTAAGAATCAACTGCAGGCCCCTGACCCGATCGATCAGAACATCTACGACATGTCCAGAAAGGAGAGAAGCGAAAACGGAATCATCGATCTGCCTTCCACTTTGGCGCACGCGCTGGAACTGCTGAAGGAGGATGAAGTCATCATCAATGGCCTGGGAAGCCACTTGTTTGAACACTTTGTGGAGTCCAAGGAAATCGAATGGGATATGTTCCGCACCCAGATCCACCCTTGGGAGCGGGAACAGTATCTGACTCAATATTGAGCTGCGGCAGCCTGTGAAAACATCTTAGAAAGAGTGAGCACAAATGTGTGGAATAACCGGTTGGGCAGATTGGCAGCAGGATCTCAGGCAACAGGAGCCGGTGATCAAGTCAATGGCGACAACACTTTCAAGACGCGGGCCGGATGCTTTGAACATATGGTGCTCCAAGCACCTTGCCCTCGGTCACACACGGCTGACCGTCGTGGATCCAGACGGCGGCTCACAGCCGATGAGCAAAGAATCACAAGGCCGCACCTATCGGATTGTTTATAACGGTGAGCTCTACAATACGGAAGAGATCAGAAATGAACTGATCGGCAAGGGATATCCGTTCCATTCCCGGTCCGATACGGAAGTGCTGCTGACTGCTTATATCGAGTGGGGCGAGCAGTGCCTGGAGCGGCTGAACGGAATCTTCGCCTTCGGAATATGGGACGAAACGCTGGATCGGCTATTTCTGGCGAGAGACCGGCTGGGCGTTAAACCGTTATTTTACCGGGCCGGTGCCGATTCCCTGATGTTTGCTTCCGAAATCAAAGCAATTCTGAAGCATCCGGAAATCAAAGCACAAGTGGACCGCGACGGATTAAGGGAAGTGTTCGGATTGGGTCCGTCACGCAGCCCGGGAAATGGAATTTTCCGCGGAATCGATGAACTCCCGCCTGCGCATGCCCTGACCTTTGACAGACATGGTATCCGGAAATGGCGATACTGGAATGTGGAAAGCAGGAACCATGACCATGATCTCGCAGAAACACTGGATAGAGTTTCGTTCCTCGTAAAAGATGCCATCCGGCGTCAGCTCATCGCAGATGTTCCGGTGTGTACATTTCTGTCAGGGGGATTGGATTCCAGTATCATCTCAGCCGTAGCAGCCGAACAGTTCCGTTCAGAGGGAAGAGGCAGGCTGAACTCGTATTCCATTGACTATGAACAGAACCTTCATTATTTCAAATCAAGTGTCTTTCAGCCGGATCAGGATGCGCCGTGGATTGAAAAGGTGTCGGACTTCATCGGTACAGACCATCATTCAAAAGTGATTGATCAACAGACACTAGTCAATTGGCTGGATCGGGCGGTACGGGTCAGGGATCTTCCCGGGATGGCTGATGTGGATGCATCTCTCCTATGGTTTTGTGAACAGATCCGGCAGGACCATGTCGTTGCTCTTTCGGGGGAATGCGCTGATGAGATATTCGGAGGGTATCCGTGGTTTCACAGGTCTGACCTCCTACAGGAAAGTCGGTTCCCATGGATGACATCTCAGGAAGAAAGAGAAGGGTTGTTGCTGGAAGATTGGCGGAAAAAGTTATCACTGAAGGAATATATTCAGGATCGCTATGATCGGACAATCGCTGAGGTGCCCGTATTGGATGGAGAGGATCCGACAGAAGCTAGGCGGAGGGAAATGTTTTACTTGAATATGACCTGGTTCATGCCGACCTTGCTGGAGCGAAAAGACCGGATGAGCATGGGAGCGGGGCTTGAAGTCCGTGTACCATTTGCCGATCACCGGATTGTCGAATATGCCTGGAATATTCCATGGGATATGAAAATGCTCGATGGCCGTGAAAAGGGACTGCTGAGAAGAGCGATGGAAGGGATCCTTCCGACAGACATCCTCTATCGGAAAAAGAGTCCGTATCCGAAAACCCATCATCCTGCATACATGAGGCTTGTAAAAGAAAAGCTGCAAGATATTCTTGGGAAGCCTTCTCCGCTATGGGAAATCATTTCAAGAAGGAAGGTTGAAGAAATCCTCAATTCCGACGGTGCCTCCTTCAAGACTCCCTGGTTTGGCCAGTTGATGACTGCGCCGCAGCTGATTGCCCATCTTTCTCAGATCCACACATGGTTCGATCATTACGGCATTGACATTGTAGACAGCTGAACGATGGGGGGTGACAGCCCCCATCGCAATTTAAAAATTGAATACGGGAGGAATGGATATGGCGGACTTGTTTTATCTGAACAGTGTCTGGATCATGCTGGGTGCCATTTTGGTGATCTTCATGCAGGGAGGGTTCATCCTGCTTGAAGCTGGCTCCACCCGCATGAAAAATGCGGGACACATCGCCGGCAAAACGATCTTTTCATTCGGTATCGCTGCACTCGTTTTCTGGGCAGTAGGATATGGATTCATCTTCGGAGACAACGGAAATTTCTTTATAGGGATGAGTGAGTTTTTCTACCCGGGTGATGAAACCGCCGGAAGTTCCTATTCCACCGTTGCATTCTTTGTCTTTCAGATGGCTTTTGCCGGCATCGCACTGACCATCGCGTTCGGAGGATTTGCGGAACGGGCAAAGCTGTCTGTCTACCTCGTCTTTGCAGTCCTGTTCTCCGTGCTGGTCTATCCGGTCATCGCACACTGGATCTGGGGCGGGGGCTGGCTTGCGGAGCACGGCAAACAGGACTTTGCCGGTTCCACGGTTGTTCACCTGACAGGCGCCATGGCAGC
The DNA here is from genome assembly GCF_059758705.1 of Bhargavaea sp. GQ12. NCBI lineage: Bacteria > Bacillati > Bacillota > Bacilli > Caryophanales > Caryophanaceae > Bhargavaea > Bhargavaea sp. GQ12. Next base: position 48,507 of record NZ_JCAXEU010000015.1, on the reverse strand, counting down.
CCTGGCTGCCACCATCCTCCTGAAACCGCGGATCGGCAAATACAACAGCGACGGCACGGTCAATAATCTCAGCGGGCACAATCAGGTGTACACGGCTTTGGGAGTACTCATTCTTTTTATCGGATGGTTCGGATTTAATGCGGGGAGCACCCTTGGGGTAGAAGATGGCTTTTTCGCATTCGTCGCCATGAATACGGCGATGGCTGCGGCAGCCGGTGCGGTCAGTGCATTGCTGATTTCCTGGGTGGCTCTGGGGAAATCTGATATCCCGACCATGCTGAACGGTACACTTGCCGGCCTGGTTGCCATCACGGCATCCTGTGCATTTGTTGAAACATGGGCATCCGTCATCATCGGGGCCGTTGCAGGAATCATGGTTTTCTATAGTGTCCGTTTCTTTGAAAAACGTAGGATTGATGACCCGATTTTCGCTCTTTCCGTGCATGGGATCGCCGGGGTATGGGGAACCTTGTCGACCGGTATATTCGCCACACCCGAGCTTGCTGTTGTCGGCCAGGCAGGCCTTCTGTACGGAGGCGGTCTGGAACAACTGGGAGTGCAGGCAATGGGCATTACGGTATCAGCAGGCTATGCATTCGTAGTATCCTTCCTCTTGCTGCTGGGCATGAAAGCAGTCATGAAGGGCCTCCGGGTCACCGAGGAGCAGGAACTTGCCGGCCTCGATATCAGTGAACATGGCAGTTATGGGTATCCCGAAGCATTCAACCGGGATGATTCGACCTCTGTTCTCCCACGACACCTGCTGAATACCCAGCTTCTGAAAGAATAATGATTTACCAAGCAGACAACAACCCACCGGATACTCCGGTGGGTTACATACTGAGGATGTGTAGAGGGGGAAGAAGATGAAGCAGGGATATTTGATCTTGGAAACCGGTGAGGTATTTGAAGGTCTTCTGGCCGGAGAGTTTTCGGGAGAAACAGAAGGCGAAGTCGTCTTTAATACGAGCATGAGCGGCTACCAGGAAATCATTACAGACCCTTCCTATGCCGGTCAGATCATTGTCTTCGCCTATCCGCTGATCGGGAATTACGGAGTCAGCGGGGAAGATGATGAAAGTGTGTCTCCTCATCTGAGGGGAATTGTGACCGGAGAGATGTCGTCTGACCTGCATCATCACCGGGCGACCGGCTCTCTGCAGGGAATGATGGAGGAAAATCGACTTCCTTGCCTGACGGATATAGATACCAGAAGTTTGGTCAGGACCATTCGGAAAAAAGGAACGGTCCGGGGAGTCATTTCCGAACGGAAAGATGCAGTGGTTCAAGCCGGTGAGGATGGCGCAATGTTTGATCGGGTGACAACGAATAAGGTGAAGACCTACGGGAATAGAGGGCCGCATGTGGTACTTCTGGATTATGGCTATAAAAAGTCCATACTGGATTACCTTCTTGAACAACGGTGCAAAGTGACCGTTGTACCTTACCATCACTCCATACAAGGCATCCGAGGTCTGAATCCCGATGGGGTCGTCATCAGCAACGGACCCGGAAATCCGGAACATGCCGCCGATCAATTGAAAAAGATCCGGAAGCTCACAGATTCATATCCGACACTCGGCATTTGTCTTGGCCATCAGCTGATCGCGATGGCTTATGGTGCCAAAACAGCAAAGCTCCTTTTCGGCCATCGCGGGGGAAACCATCCCGTACAGGATCTGAAGACAGGAAAATCCTACATCACCTCCCAGAACCACGGGTATGTCGTGCAGGAAGAGACGGTCGACAAAGACTTGTTTGAAGTGTCGTTCCGAAATCTGAATGACGGCAGCGTGGAGGGCCTGCTGCATAAGAAGAAACCGGTTCTGGCCGTCCAGTTTCATCCGGAAGGGCATCCCGGTCCTTTGGATACGGTGTTTATATTTGAACAATTTGTCGGCCGGCTCAAGGAAAGCCGGCTATCTGGAACATCAATAAGATGACAAAGATCAGGCATTCTGCGTTCACGCAGGGATGCCTGATCTTTCATTTTGAATAGGGAACGGCGTGACAGCATTTTTCTGATTGGTGATTTCGCGTTGCTCAGGGATGGTCAACTGTATGATGATGCCTCTGTTGAATTTGCAGACGAACCTAAGCAGGTTAATCGCAGGAATTCTTTAGTTATCTAAATTAACCAGAGCAGCGGGACACGCATTTTGCTGTTTTAATTGCCACGAATATTAATGATAACTGTATTAGTTGGTTGATAGTCATTAACATTTCTTTAGGGTAAAGTGGAACCAAAGGAGTTGAGCGGGATGATCGGCACCAATATTCGTGTGTTAAGGAAGCGGAACAAGCAGAGCCAGGAATTTTTGGCGGAGCGGCTGGGGGTATCCAGGCAGACAATCGCTAAATGGGAGTCGGGGGAGTCGCTTCCGGACCTGTACAGATGCCGGGTGCTTGCGGATCATTTTCAGGTTTCACTTGACCAACTGTCGGGAGATCTGACCGAAGCGGAAGCGAACCGGATGGCGCCTCGAGGGAAGCACTTTTTTGGTGTGGCCAAGGTTGGTCAAGACGGACAGGTGAATGTTCCTAAAAAGGCGCTGGAGAGGTTCGGAATCCGTGAAGGGGACCAGTTGGTGGTTCTGGGTGACGACAGCTCCATGGGGATTGCTCTGATGAAGCGTGATACATTGCTCGACTTTGCGGAAATGATCCGGAATGCCGAGCCGGAAGGAGGGGAATGAGATGAGCAGAATCGTTTTCTTCTCATTGCCGGCACACGGCCATACGAATCCGACCCTGCCGGTCGTAAGGGAGCTTACGGAGAGGGGACATGAGGTCTGGTATTACTCGTTCAGGGAGTTCCGGGAGAAAATCATAGCAGCCGGTGCCAAGTTTATCGGGTGTGATCAATTTCTTCCTCAGGCGACGGATAAGGAAATCAGCAAAAAAGCCGGCAAGGACTTTGCTGCGCTCATTGAAATGACCGTGGACACGACACTTGCGATGCAGGAGAAAGTGCTTAAGGAACTCTCATCCGCCAGGCCGGACTGTATCGTGTCGGATTCGATGAGTGTATGGGGGAAGCTGTATGCCCAAAAGCTGGAGATTCCCTATATCTGCTCGACGACCACTTTCGCATTTAATCAGCATACGGCTAAGCTGATGAAGCCGGGATTTAAGGAAACGCTAAAAATGATCATCGGAATGGGACGGATACGCGGGAAAATCAAAGAACTGCAACAAGCCGGTTACGAAGTGGACAGCTTTACATCTCTGATCGGGAATGACAATGATACGGAGACGATCGTGTTCACCACAAGGGAATTCCAGCCGCTTGCCGAGACATTTTCCGATCGGTTCGCGTTTGTCGGCCCTTCTATATCGGGCAAAGGCCAAAATACCGTGGAGAAAGAGAAGTCCGGCACCTTGGTGTATGTCTCGCTAGGAACAGTTCTGAACAACGCCCATTTCCATAAAAATTGCATCAGCGCTTTGGCCGGCAGTAATGGCGAGGTGGTCATGTCGGTCGGAGAAAAAACCGACATCGGACAATTTGGAACGGTCCCTGACAACATACGTATCAAGAATACAGTCGATCAGATAGCGGTTCTCGGACAGGCAGACGTCTTCATAACCCACAGCGGGATGAACAGTGTCAGTGAAAGTCTGTATCAGGGAGTCCCGATGGTCCTGTACCCGACACACAGTGAACAGAAATTGGCTGCACAGCGCGTCGCTGAACTGGGAGCAGGGATCATCCTTAAAAACGACAGGCCACAGACAATCAGAGAAGCTGTCAATCAGGTCTTAGAGGATTCCCAATTTCTAAGGAATGCTGCAAAGATCTCAGAGCAGTTCAGGAATGCCGGCGGCGCCTCAGCGGCAGCTGACGTAATTTTGGCGAGGATCAATCGGGAGGAGCCATGAAAATTCGGCTTTGTCAGAAGACAAAGCCGATACTCCATGATGCAGGTTTATCCTTGGTATCCTTCTGTATAAAACTGAAAAGTTACTCCGAATTTATCTTTGATGACACCGAAGGCAGGGCTAAAACCTGTATCCGATATTGGCATCTCAACCTGTCCGCCATCCTGCAGCGCTTCAAATACCTGATGGGCTCTGTCAGCATCGTCAAACGTAATACAAATGATCACCATATTTCCCTCTTCGGCCGGCTGGCCCGGGAATGTATCTGACAACATGATCATTGACTCACCGACCTTGATCGCGCCATGTGCAACCAGATCTTTTGCGTTTTCAGGGAAAGGAGACTCCGGAGAAACAGGCATATCGCCAAACGTCAAGACGCCCAAGTTCTCTGCATCAAATACCTTTTCATAAAACCCGATAGCTTCTTTGGCGTTCCCATTCAGCTGTAAATAAGGGATGAAATTCATTTTGTTCATCTCCTCTCGTTTGATAGCATGGATTCCATTATACCTTGAAAAGCGGTTTATAGAGTTAATATTCCGATAAATAAACATCCTAATCCCAAACCGGACAATCTTCTCTTAAATCCAGTAAAGTGAAATCTAAACAGCTTAGTATGGAAGGAGAAAATTTATCTATGAAACTAGTCGGTGTTTCCGGAGCGCTTGCGGGAGATAAAACATCAGTTGCTGTAGGCAGTGTTCTGGCTGCAGCTCGTCACATAGATCCTCGCATAGAAATTGAATTAATAGACTTGAGGGATTATGAAATAGAGTTCGCGGCAGGGCTTCCCCTGGCAGCTTATAATGAAGACACCTGGAATGTCGTTAAGAAAATCCAATCTGCCGACTTTCTTGTTTTCGGAACCCCCATCTATCAGGCATCGCTCACGGGAGCCTTGAAGAACCTGTTCGATCACTTGCCGGAACATGCATTCAGGAATAAGGTGACAGGCATGGTTGCAACAGGATTGACGGAAAAACATTTTCTGGTACTGGAATATCATCTCGGTTCTATCCTGTCGTATTTCAAAGGCCTCATCCCCACAGACAATGTCTTTATATTGAATGACAACTTCGATCCCGAGACAGATGAAATTATGGATAAGCGAATAATGGAGAGAATCGGTAAACTGGCCGAGGAAATGATTGAATTGCAGCGTGGCATTATGAACAGAGACTAACACTACTATGCGACAGTTCTGAGACAGTATTTCGGAATTAATCTGGACCGGAACATTTCAGTTTAATAAATGATTAAACGGAGCGTTTTATAAGTATGAGGCAGGGGATAGAAAATGAAAACAGTCACGGTTTACCAATATGATGCTTTCAGCACGGAGCCAGATATGGGAAACCCCGCTGGAGTTGTTTTGAATAGTGAAGGTCTGTCCGACTTCGATATGCAGCAAATCACTGCTAAAGCAGGATACAATGAGACGGCTTTTTTATTGGATTCGGATCTGGCTGACTGGAAGGTCCGTTTTTTCACACCCGGTTATGAAACGGATCTTTGCGGCCACGCCACCATGGCGACGATTTTCGCTCTGGCCAGCACAGGTGAACTGGGTAAAAAAGAGAAACTGATGATTGAGACGAAGGCAGGCATTCTGCCTATAAAAGTTACAAAAAACCAAAACGGTGAATGGTCCATCACGATGAAACAGGCATCGCCGAAGTTCATCGAATACAAAGGCTCAAAAGAAGAACTGATGCATTCAATAGGATTGGTGGAATCCGATCTCCATCCGACTTTGCCGATCCTATATGGAAGCACAGGAAGCTGGACTCTTCTCGTTCCGGTAAAACATCTTTCAAAATTCCAGGAAATGCAGCCGGATAATCAGCGGTTTCCTGAAGTCCTGCAGGAAGTGCCGCGTGCCTCCATCCATCCGTTTTGCCTAGAAACCCACGAACCGGCCGCAGACATGCACGGCCGGCATTTCAGCTCCCCTGATGCCGGAACGGTGGAAGATGCAGTTACAGGCACCGCTTCAGCAGTCATGGGTGCTTACTATGCCAAGTTCATCCAACCGGGATTCACCGGTCAACTGGATCTCGCTATAGAGCAGGGCCAGGAAATCGGTAAAGATGGTAGAGTTGGCGTTCATGTCTTAAAAAACCAGGAAGCATTAGAAGTTCAAATCACAGGAAAAGCTGTGTATGTGAAAGAGGTAGAAATTACTTCACCCTGAAGATTTTTAATTCCAAAAAAGATGATCTTTGGAAGAAGAATTCCCGAGATCATCTTTTTTGTCTGCATTTTATTCCAGCGCCTGCAACAAATCTTCTTTAAGGTCTTCCACGTGCTCTATTCCGACCGAAACACGCAGCAGATTATCAGGAGCAACCGCATGGACGCCTTCAAGCGAAGCCCTGTGCTCGATCAGGCTATGTGTTCCACCAAGGCTTGTGGCCCGTATAAACAGTTTCGCTTTTGCAGTGACTGCCATGGCCGCTTCCTGTCCGCCTTTTACCTGGAAGGACAGCATACCGCCAAAGGAGCTCATTTGCTTTGCCGCAACCTGGTGCCCCGGATGTTCAGGGAGTCCGGGATAATGGACGGCTTCGACATTCGGGTGCTGTTTCAGGAAAGCCGCAATTGCCGAAGCGTTTGAACAGTGGGTCGCCATGCGCAGGGGAAGTGTTTGGACGCCTCGCAGGGCAAGCCAGCAGTCGAAGGGGGAAGGAACTGCCCCTTTTGCCTGTTGGGCAGCCTTTAATCTGGCAAGCATCGGGCTATCTGTTTTTGCAATGACTGCCCCGAGCAGCAGATCGCTGTGCCCGCCGATATACTTGGTCACTGAGTGAAGTGAAAAATCCGCACCGAGGTTGAGAGGTTTCTGTAGAACCGGGGTTGCCCATGTATTATCGACAACAGAATATGCACCGGCATCGCGGGCCAGTTTTGCCACTGCCTGGATATCAGTCACTTTCAATTGTGGATTGGAAGGGGACTCCATCCAGACGAGCCCGGTCGGTGCCTCATTGATGACTTCCTCGACTTGGTTGAGATCGGTCATGTCTACAAACACAGCTTCAAAGTTAGTCCCGATATCCGTGTCTGTAAGGAGGGAACGGATGCCATGATACATATCATCGGGCATCACCACGCGTCGGGGTTTATCGGCAGGCAGAGATTCGATCAATGAAGAAATCGCCGCCATGCCGGATCCGAACGTGACTGTATCGGACCCTTCTTCGAGCGATGTGAGACAGTCTTCCAGAGCCCTGCGATTTGGGTTATCAATCCGGCTGTAGATATATTCATTCGGATAAGATCCGTCACCTGCCCGTTCGTATGTTGATGAGAGGTGGATCGGCATGGTGACCGCACTTGTCGATGGATCAATCGAACGCCCGGCGTGGATGGCTTTAGTTTCAAAACGCATATGAATGCCCCGCTTTCCATGGTTATGTATGAAGGTTTTTGTGTTGACCCAATGACCTTCCCAGTCCCATTTTACACGAATTTCATGCAAGTCTGACTTAAAAAGAGCACCATGTTGGTCTTGTGAAGCCGGCAATGATACATTCGCCTATATAAAGAATTTCAGTGAGCAGTTTTGATGAAGGGATTTAAACCATGAGTAAGGACATTCTGCGTGTTGCGCGAAAAATCCGCCAGTTTTTTGTAGACTGGCCAATTCGGGAAGGCACCGTTTTGAATAGGCGATATAAAGTCTGTGACGTAATTGGAACAGGCAGTTACGGCATCATTTATGATTGCACCGACCTGCATACCGAACAGAAGGTAGCTGTAAAACAACTCCGGCCGAGCAGACGCAGTAGCAGGAAAGAGGTCGCCATGTTTCAAAATGAGATGGAAATTATGAAACAGCTCTTACATCCGAATATGCCGGCCATCATCGAAAACTTCTCAGATGACGATCAACACCTGTACTATGTCATGACGTTCATCGGGGGAGAAAATATGGAAGAGCAAATCTTTACCCGGCAACAATCGTTTAGCGAAGAAGAATCATTACGAGTATTGGAGCAGTTGCTGCAAATGGTTCAATACCTTCACGCAAAAGGAATTTATCATCAGGATCTGCGTATCCCCAACATCCTGATTAACGATGGAGAACTTTATTTAATCGATTTCGGGCTTTCGGTTTGTGAGAGTGAAGTTTCGCAGGCAACCAGTCAAAGCGATTTGTGCAAAAGGATCGAGCAGCTGAGGCTTCAGGATTACTACGATCTGGGGGAGATTCTGCTTTATTTGCTCTACACTACCTACACGCCAACAAATAAAAAAAGGTCGTGTCAACGGACGGATAGTAAGGAGGGGGGCTTGAAGATTCCACGGTAAGCAACCACAGATCCAATGCCTTTGCCAGCGACTCCGATTCCTCTGAGGTTTCTGCCACAACCGCAAAAACGGAAATCATAACTCTTGGGCGGCTGAGCAGGGAATTGGGGCGAAAGTGATCCAATGGCAAGTTCCGCTGTTTGTAAAAGTGCTTTACGGGCGTCTGATCCTTCATCAATCGGGGAATAGTCAAGGATATTATAGGTGACCATCCGTCATATCTCCTTTTTGACTCTCGTATGTTCTACTCCACTCTACCACAGCGGGTGGGCACCCGGCCGGCTGTCAGTTTCAAATGAACCGGTGCGAGAAAAGGAGTAACAAGATCATTCAGCGAAATAAATGTGTTAAACCGGAATGAGCAGGGGGGAACAGAAGGTGTACAATGAGGCGCTGGTGACGATTGAATCGGAATTTCCGCTGAGCGGGACATTAACGATACCGGAAGAAAAACAGGATCACTATCCTGCAGTACTCATCATCTCAGGATCCGGCAAGGGGGATCGTGATGGGAACCTTAAGAATCTGAAGATGAATCTGTATAAAGATCTTGCAGAATATCTGACATCCAAGGGGTATATGACACTCCGTTATGACAAGCGCGGAATCGATAAAAGCGGAGGGAACTTCAATGAAGCCGGGCTTTCCGATCTGATTGATGATGCGGTAGAAGGAGTCCGCTTCCTGAAACGCCACCCCAACGCTGATCCGGATCGGATACTGATTCTCGGTCATAGCGAAGGAGCGCTGATCGGGCCAGCCGTCCACGACCGGGAGTCGGTGGACGGTCTGATCCTCCTGGCCGGGGCGGCCGAGCCATCTGCAGACCTTATCCCGAGGCAAAGTGAAATGGCCTACTCGGAGATGAATGAAGCGGCAGGACTGAAAGGATGGATATTCAGGACGTTCAAGGTGGCGGACCGGGCAAGGAAGCAGAACACACAGATCTTTGGAAAAGTGTCCGACTCTGAAAAACCGGTTATGAGAGTCAAAGGCATCAAGGTAAATGCTAAATGGGTCAGGGAGACACTGGGCTACAACGTCATCGATTACCTGAAGCGGGTGGAATGTCCCGTTCTTGCGATCACCGGCGATAAAGATGTACAGGTACCGCCGGACCATGCACGCCTGACCGCGGAAACCGTTCCGGGAAAATCCGAGTGGCACATCATCCCGGACATGAATCATATGCTGAAAGATTATGAGGGCGAGCACACCATGCTTGGGATCATGAAAGAGTACAAATCCGTTGCCGACAGACCTCTGTCCCCTCGATTAACCGAAGTCATCGGCGAATGGCTAATTGCGCAGGAATTGATGCACTCCAAATGAAAACGGCGGTCCGGGAGGAATTCCGGACCGCCGTTCTTTGATCAAAATGGTAAAATGGGTGCAACTACGGAAGGGGCTGAGAAACGATCGCATCCATCATCGAATTCCAAAACGTGACAAAACAATACGGGGACGGCACAAAAGCCGTTGATTCCCTCGACATGGCAATCAAACGCGGAGAGTTCATCGTCCTGGTCGGCCCGAGCGGATGCGGGAAGACAACCACCCTCAAAATGATCAACCGGCTGATCGAACCGACCAACGGCTCCATTCTGATCAACGGAAAGGAAGCCGAAAAATACGATATCCACCGGCTGCGCTGGGATATCGGCTACGTCCTGCAGCAGATTGCCCTTTTTCCGCATATGACGGTTGAAGATAACATTTTGGTTGTCCCCGAAATGAAACAAAGTGATAAAGAAACAATGAAACGGCGCGCACATGAGCTCATGGAACAAGTGGGTCTTGATCCTGCTGTTTTCGCTCAGAGGAAACCCTCCGAGTTATCCGGCGGCCAGCAACAGCGGGTCGGTGTGATCCGGGCGATGGCTGCGGACCCGGAGATCCTCCTTATGGACGAGCCGTTCAGTGCGCTCGATCCGGTGGCCAGGGAAAAACTTCAGGAAGACCTTCTGCGTCTGAAGAAGACATTCGGCAAGACTACAGTGTTTGTCACTCATGACATGAACGAAGCTCTGAAATTGGCTGACCGGATCTGTGTAATGCGGGAGGGAAGAATCGTTCAGACCGGAACACCAGATGAATTGAGGCGAAATCCTGCCGGAGCATTTGTGCGCGAGTTTATCGGAAGAGGGGAAGGCGGCCTGCATGAAGTACTGGATCTGAGGCGATGGGTAACCGCATTTCCTGCCGAACCCGTGCACCCGCAGATCGTTCTTTCGGCAGATATTCACACAGACCGGCTTGTTAGCGTCATGGCCGACCATGAAGCAGCCGGAGTGGAAGACGGAGGGGAACTGATCGGCATAATCAACCGTGAATCAGCTTTCCGCTTGCTTGCTTCTGAGGGAAGGGGGAAGGTTCATCATGAGTGATTTGTGGACCATCTTCGAAGAACGGAAAAGTGACTTGTGGACCGCCCTTCTGGAGCACATCGAGATTTCCTTTATTGCTTTGCTTTTTGCAGTCCTGATTGCGGTGCCGACCGGCATCTGGCTGACCCGGCAGAAGAAACTGGCCGACGCTATCATCGGAGTGGCGTCGGTTATCCAGACCATCCCGTCACTCGCACTGCTCGGACTGCTGATTCCTGTTGTGGGCATAGGCCGGATTCCCGCCATCATCGCGCTGACCGCCTATGCGCTGCTGCCGATCTTGAGAAATACATATACCGGAATCCGGGAAATAGACCCATCCCTGATCGAAGCGGCCCAGGCGATGGGCATGAACACACGCAGACGCCTGAATAAAGTTGAGCTGCCCCTCGCAATGCCGGTAATCATGGCAGGAATACGGACATCCACCGTTCTGATCATCGGGACAGCGACGTTGGCTGCACTGATTGGCGCTGGAGGTCTGGGTGATCTGATTCTTCTCGGAATCGACCGCAACAACACTGGCCTGATTGTGCTCGGAGCGATTCCTGCGGCCCTTCTTGCGATCGCCTTCGACTTTATCCTGAAAAAGCTTGAAGAGATGCCATTCAAAAAAAGCCTGATCTCCTTTACGGTCATTCTTGCAATTGCGGCCATCGTGCTGTTTGCCCCGCTTTTTACGAAGGATGATGAAAAATTGATCCTCGCCGGGAAGCTTGGTTCGGAACCTGAAATCCTGATCAATATGTACAAAATCCTGATTGAAGAAGAGACGGATCTGGAAGTCGAGTTGAAGCCGGGCCTTGGCAAGACAAGTTTCGTCTTTAATGCGCTCCAATCAGGAGAAATCCATATCTATCCCGAATTCACCGGGACCGCCATTTCCGAATTCCTGAAAGATACCGCCGAGAGCACGGACAGCCGAGAAGTCTACGAGCAGGCCCGCGATGGCCTGTCGGAACAGTTCGGCATGGCGCTCCTGGAACCGATGCAATACAACAATACCTATACGCTAGCGGTGCCGGAAGCATTTGCCGAAGCACAAGGTCTGGATACGATTTCTGACCTGCAAAAAATCCAAGACCAGGTCCGTGCCGGCTTCACATTGGAATTTTCAGATCGGGAAGACGGTTATCTGGGCATCCAATCCTTATACGGCATCGAATTTCCCGATGTTGTCACCATGGAGCCGAAGCTGAGGTATACGGCGGTCGAATCAGGGGATATCAATCTGGTAGATGCTTATTCGACAGACAGTGAAATCGAACGGTACGGCCTGAAAGTGCTCGAAGATGACCGGAATCTGTTCCCGCCATACCAGGGAGCCCCGCTCATGCTTGAAGAGACAGCGGAAAAATATCCGGAAATCACCGATGCGCTGAATCTGCTGGCCGGGAAGATCTCCGACGATGAAATGCGTGAAATGAATTATCGGGTCAATGTTGACGGAGTTCCTGCCGAAGATGTTGCCAGGGATTATCTTGAATCAACAAGTCTTATCGAACGCCAGTGAACATGATTCCTGTGCTCCTTGCGGCACAGGATCATGTTTTTTTATTTGAAACCATTTCCCGACCCCTCCGTAAACCTAAGTAGAAAATGAAAATCATTTGAGGAGAGGACATAAATGAACAAAGCGGAGGAAATCGTTCTGAAGTCAGTGGCTGAAGGATCAGCAGTATATGAGACGATCAGAACCGGATTTGCAGAGAGAAAGACCAGGCTGCTGGATATGCTATTTGATGGAACGCTGACACTGAACAAGGCTTTCAGTCAGCTTAAGGGCAAAGAAGCGTACTATCTCGTGTGCAGGGGTAATCATGCAGAACTGGTCACGGTCAGTGGGGATTCCATTTCAGACCGTAAAGATGCATCAGCTGAAGCTGCCGTTAAAAAGACCTTTACACTTGGTGATTATCGTTATAAGCGCTACCGGAAAATCCAGTGAACCAATAGCAGATTCCAGTCTGCCGAAAGGGTATCGGCATTCCTCCCATGCAATTTCTGCCAGAGACTGGGGTATCAGGCAGTGACACCTGGCTGAGATAAAAGGGCATATCATTAAATCCATCGCCGCTTATCCGCTGGCCGGCGAGAAGTTCGATTAGATTTCTTGGATCCGAATACGTACAGATGGAAAAAAGAACTGGACGCACAATGAACCTGATTCCAGGAGCTTGAAATTGCGATATACTGGTCTCTATAACATGTGTTGCTGATGGAGGCTAAAGGATGAATAAACTGGTTCACTTTTCCACGGGGAAACCAAAAACCCTGGAATTGGACGACGGCAAGGAAATGGTGTCAGGAATTGCTAAGGAAAAAACAGAACAGGCCTATTTGTCCCGGGATGGGTTTGCAGGAGACGGAGTGGCGGACACCCGGCACCACGGCGGACAAGATCGGGCAGTTTGTATTTATTCTCATGAACACTATGCGCTATGGGAACGGGAATTTGGTGTGACACTGCCGGCATCTGCCTTCGGTGAAAACCTGACAGTCACCGGTATGACGGAGAGTGAGGTTCACATCGGCGACGTGTACAGGATCGGCGATGCCCTGATCCAGGTCACCCAGAGCCGAGTGCCGTGCAACACCATTTCACGCAGGCTTGGAATTCCGATGATTCTTCCAAGAATCATCGAAACAGGTTTTACTGGCTACCTTTGCCGGGTCATCGAGGAAGGGACGGTCAGACATGACTCGGATATCAGCCGTGTCAGCATTCATCCCGCCGGTATTACGGCACAGGAAGCAAACGACGCTTATTTTAGAAAGTATACCGATCGGAAAGCGGTGGAGCGTGTGCTGTCGGTCGAAGAACTCGCCGGAAAATGGCGGGAGGGCCTGGAAAAACGGGCAGGTTTACTGAAGAAGCACTGAGGAACCCGGGGCAGCCGTTGTGGCTGCTCTTTTTTTGAATTGACAGCGGCGGAAAAGGGTAAAAAGAAATAACGAGCCGGTTGCACAAAGTTGACCGCACTGACATAATGTATATATGAACATATAGTCATATAAGTGGTTTGAGAGGGGAATATTCATGAGCCATCATCATCACGGGCATTCTCATAGTCATGCATCTTCCAACAAAAAAGCGTTATTCTGGGCGTTCATACTGATCACTGCGTTCATGGCTATCGAATTCATCGGCGGTTTCCTGACAAACAGCCTTGCGCTGTTATCGGATGCCGGCCATATGCTGAGTGATTCAGCAGCGCTGGGCCTCAGTTTTGTAGCCATTCTTCTTGGTGCCAGAAAGGCGACAGGAGAGAAATCGTTTGGTTATCGCCGTTTCGAAATTCTCGCGGCGGCAGTTAACGGCATTACCCTTATTGTCATCTCCGTTCTGATCATGTGGGAAGCAGTGCGGCGTTTCATGGCGCCACCGGAAGTACAGAGCACCGGCATGCTGGTGATTGCAACAATCGGACTGCTCGTCAATATTGCGGCAGCATTTATCCTGATGCGTGGCGGGAAGGACGATAATCTGAACGTGCGGAGCGCATTCCTGCATGTAATTGGTGATATGCTTGGTTCGGTGGGAGCGATAGCGGCCGCCTTGCTGATGATTTTCTTTGGCTGGTGGATCGCCGACCCGATTGCCAGCATCATCGTTTCGATCCTCGTGCTGGTGAGCGGCTGGCGGGTAACGAAGGATGCCGCGAATGTCCTGATGGAAGCCGCTCCGGACGGTATTGATCCCGAGGAAGTTCGGAAATCACTTGAACAATTGGATGAAGTCACTGATGTACATGATCTCCATGTATGGTCAATCACCCCGGATGAGCCACTCCTCAGTTGCCATATGACCATTGATGGCCAGGGTGATCCGGACCGGATCCTCCGCAATGCACATCGGATTCTTCACGATCGGTACAGCATCGAACACAGCACCATCCAGCTTGAAACCGGCAGCGGGGGATGCCCGAGCCCTCATGGAACGTGTAATTGAAAAAAGGTGGTCCGCACACTTTGCGGATCACCTTTTCGTTATTTCTTAAATTCTGCAATATAGTCTCCGTATCCGTCCATCCATACCAGCTGCCGCCATTTGCCGGTCGGATTGTTACGCTGGTTCTGCTGTGGATCACCGGGAAAATTAGAAGGTGACCCGCGGAACAGGGGTCACCTTCTTAGTGATGTCTGGCGTGATCGATCGCCTCACGGAGCAAGTCCACTACGTGTTCATCGTCGATGGAATAATGGAGTGAAGTGCCCTCTCTGCGATACTTGACGAGCCGGAGGTTTTTCAGAAAGCGCAGCTGATGGGATACAGTGCTCTGAAGAAGGGAAAGCCGGGAGGCGATCTCATTGACCGGATATTCATGCTCCGAAAGAAGGTTCAGGATTCTAAGCCTTGTCGGATCAGACAGGGCCTTGAATGTCTGGGAGACGATAAACAGGGTCTCTTCATCAAGATCTTTGTCGTCGGAAAACTTCGGGATGTTTTCGTCCTGCATATCGCTGCCTCCTTAATAACATTTTCATCATTATATCAAAGGCGGCCCGGTCTTGCGGGCCGCCTTTGCCTGTTAATATTCAATCTGATCCTCGATTTTTCCGTCATCATCATGGATGATGGCCATGCTTCCGTATTCCTCCGCCAACTTCTTGGCACGGGCTACCACATGGGATTTGTCATCCTCTTGCAGGATCTGCTTTTCTTCGCCTTCTTTTTTCAATGCCCATTTGCCATCGTCCGGTACGACGTGGTAGTTGGCATTGTCTGTCCCGGCACGGTCATCAAAGTACTTATCAGGACCATTGTTGTTTTTTCCTGGCATATAGAACCCTCCCAATCAGTGATAGTTTGTATTTTCCCCGTTTGCCTATTGTGAAACGGCTGTCGAAATAGGTGAGAACACATCTTGTTTTGACTTTCTTTCTGAATGGGAAGGAATAGGGATCATCTGCGTTGAAAAACCGGCATAGTCAATCGTTCCAACGGGTCCGTGAAAGAGATGATACGGGGGAGGTATATAGGAGTTGGTGAAGCGAACATATTTTTTTACGGGATTTCCGGGATTTCTCGCAACCCGGTTGATCAGCAGGCTGGCCGAAGAGGAGCCGGAGTCCGAATTTGAGCTGCTCGTCCATGAATCTGCCATTCCCGAGGCCGAGCGCATTGTTCAGAGGCTCAAGGGAAACAAACGAACCAAACGATTCAGGATCCATGCCGGCGATATAACAAAGACCAATCTGAAACTGGAAAAGGCAGTATCCGAGCGCCTGAAAGAGACGGTGACCCATGTCTTTCATCTTGCGGCAATCTACGATCTTGCCGTACATGACCGCATCGCCCAGTCAGTGAATGTTACGGGGACGAGGAATGTGAACCTCTGGGTTTTGGAATGCAAAGCGATTGAACGCTATGTATATTTTAGCACTGCTTATGTATCCGGAGACCGGAAGGGTACGATTTATGAAAACGAGCTGGCGCTTGGCCAAGAATTTAAAAACCATTATGAAAAGACGAAACATGATGCTGAAGTGCTGGTCCAGTACATGAGGGACCGCATACCGACTACCATCATCCGCCCTGGAATCGTACTAGGGGATTCAAAAACCGGTGAAACCGCAAAGTTTGACGGCCCGTATTTCATGATGCGCTATCTAGATAAATTCTCGCGGATGCCGATACCTTACGTGGGCAAAGGCGAGGCGCTGATCAACCTCGTACCTGTAGATTATGTGGTCGAGGCCACAGTATATCTTTCCCGTCATGCCGATGGAATTGATAAAGTCTACCATCTGACCGATCCGAATCCGTATCAGGCGAGGGAAGCTTTCAGGCTGATTTCCGAGGCGCTGACGGGGAAAGCGCCTTCATTCACGATGCCTCATTCGACGGTCCGGATCATGCTGTCATTCCCTCCGCTCCGCAGATGGGTGAAGGTGGAAAGGGAAACACTTGATTATTTCCGGCTGGAAGCAGTCTATGATTGTACAGAAGCACAAAGGGATCTTAAACCCTCCGGAATCACATGCCCTGATTTTGCCGATTATATCCCTGCTGCAGTGGAATACTATCGGCTGCACCGCAATGATCCGGCGAAATTGATCGAAGTCATCTAAAGTTCCGAAACTTTCTCCTACCATTCGGCCTCTGAATCGTCTATCATTTGGATATTGCGGTTTATCCATATGCTTTCATATAGACAACCTGCCAAGAAGGGGGAAAATCGGACATGCCGATCAACATACCAAAAGACCTTCCTGCTACAAAGAAACTGCAGGAGGAGAAAATCTTTGTCATGGACTCGGACCGGGCGGTTTCTCAGGACATCCGGCCACTGAACATCCTGATCCTGAATCTTATGCCGGAAAAGGAACGGACCGAACTCCAGCTGCTGCGCTTGCTTGGCAATACGCCTCTACAGGTGAATGTCACATTCATGACGATGGCCAGCCATCAGTCGAAAAATACCAGTAAGTCACATCTGGATGCTTTCTATGTCACGTTCGATGAGGTCAGGCACCGGCGGTTTGACGGAATGATCATTACGGGTGCCCCGATCGAGCATCTGGATTTCGAAAAAGTGAATTATTGGAACGAACTAACAGAAATCTTTAAATGGTCAGACCAGAATGTAACGTCAATCCTCAATATCTGCTGGGGCGCACAGGCAGCGCTTTACCATTTCTACGGAATTGGAAAGCGGCCGCTTCCGGAAAAATGTTTCGGAGTATACAGGCATACGATTTCAGACCCGACTGTACGGCTGGCGCGTGGATTCAATGACCTGTTCGTCGCGCCCCATTCACGCTATACCGAGGTGGACTCGGAAGAAATCCGTAATCACCCGGAGCTTCATCTTCTATCAGAATCGGATGAGGCGGGTGCCTTTATCATCCTTTCAAAAGACGAGAGGCATATTATGATCACTGGGCATCTGGAGTATGACGCAGACACTCTCGCGATCGAGTATCGTCGAGACCAAGATAAGGGACTGGGCACCGCCATCCCCGAGCATTACTTTCCGGATGATGATCCGGAGAATATTCCGCTCAATACGTGGAGATCACATACGTTCCTGCTATTCTCGAACTGGCTTAACTACTATGTGTATCAAGAAACGCCATACGTCTGGGAATAAAGGAGTGGATTTTCATGTATGAGCAGAAAACCAAACCATCAGATAGCAGTGTTGTCGAATTCATCGAGCAGATCGAGCATCCCCGGAAAAAAGAGGATGCCTATCGCCTCCTCGATTTATTTACAGAAACCACCGGCAGGGAAGCAATGATGTGGGGACCGAGCATCATCGGATTCGGCAAGTATCACTATCAATATGCCACGGGTCATGAGGGGGACTCGCCGCTTGTCGGGTTTTCCCCGCGAAAGGCAAAAATCAGCCTTTACGTGACAGTGGACAATTCGGAACGGGAAGAACAGCTCTCCAGATTGGGAAAGCACACTTCCGGCAAGTCGTGTGTGTATGTCAATAAACTCGATGACATCGACCAGGATGTCCTGAAAGAGATCATCCTGAGTTCCATTACTTTTCTTGACAAGACATACCCCGATGGCATCGAATAAGAAAAGGGAATCTGCGAACAGCAGGTTCCTTTTTTCTCGTGGGGGTAAAGTAAGAGCGGACAGCAGGAGGGACGCAGATGAAAAAACAATGGATACTGTTGATATTCATCCTCTTCCTTTCAGGGTGTGGAGGAGGAGAAGCTGACGATGAAATCGGCGCAGAGAAATCTGGAAACAAGCTGTTTGGTGAGCTGCTCGGCACGATTTCAGAAGTGGACTCCTATGAAATGGATGTTGAGATCGGAGTGGAAACCCCGGACGGAAAGCAGGAAACAACCATGGGAAAGGTCAAAGTGGCAGACTTTGATATGCCCGAGATGCACGCAATATACGAGAAAATGCCAGAAGTCGTATCCCGGGAGAATACGTCTGTACTGGAATATTACCAGGCAGGTGAACGTCTTGTCGTCAATCTGGGCGATGGATGGACAAACGAAAGCACTGAAGACATCACTGCAAATGATCTGCCCTCGGTCCGCTATATGGACATCGTACAGTTGTTGCGGGAGATCGAAGGGGAACTGGACATAGCCGATGCACGGAACTCGCTGATATACGAGGGAGATAGCCAGAAGGTATTTGAGGCCTTCAGTAAAACGCTGTCCATTTCTTTTAGAGATATCCAGCCGGAATCAGCAATGAGCCGGTTGGAGGTCCGTCTTGATGACAAATCGTCGATGATGAAAAGTTTTTACTATACCGTTACCGGAACGGAAAAAGGGCAGACCGAAACGATCAGCTATCAGCTGAATTACGACCGGATAAACGAGGTAGAGGGCATTGATATTCCTGATGAGGTCCTCGACGAGATGAGCGGTACCACCACTCACTGACGCAACGTTTCCCTGACGGATAATCGGGTAAATATTGAATATAGAATATGTTCCTCTTCAAAAGACGCCCGCGGTCAGCCAAGCTGCGCGGCCTCTTTTGTGTGTTCAATCAATAAAAGCCTGCCCGGATGTTCCGGACAGGCTTGACCAGTTTTTAGGTTTCCTCTGCAACTTTCTTTTCTGCAGGTTTTACATACAGCGACTTTCCGCTGAAATAGCCGGAGAAGATCTTCACGAAGATCCGGATTGAATCGAGTACGGGACGGTAGTGGGAGCTGGCATTGTGGTCCAGGTAGATGGTTTCAATGGTGATTTCCCGGATATCGAGATCCTCCCGGACGGCATGGATCAGCATGTTCATTTCATAATCATACCGATCGCCCCGGATGGTCATGAGCCAATGGAGATCCCTTCGGGGGATGCCCCTGAGGCCGGTCTGTGTATCGTGGAGCCGCCTGCCAAAAAGCATGCGGAACAGCCGGGACGTCATCCGATTTCCAAACAGGCTTCTCGCCGGAATGTCCGGGTGGATAAAGTCCCTCACGCCGAACACGAGTCCACGGATAGACTTTTCGGTCTCCGCCATTACTCTGATGACATCCCCGGCGGCATGCTGGCCATCTGCATCGGCGGTCACGACATGAGTGACGTCTTCGCATTGATCGAGTACATGACGGAACGCCGTTTTAAGTGCCGCCCCCTTGCCCTGATTCCGTTCGTGTTTGAGTACGGTACATCCCTTCATTTTCCGGATCGAATCAAAGACCGTCGAAGACCGAAGGGCGCTTCCGTCGTTCACAACAATGATCCGGTAATTCCCTTGTTGCCTAAGTTGGCTGATATAGTCCGGCAGGCTGTCATCCGGATTGTAAGCGGGAATGATGATTGCAGTATTCATCATCGTGCCTCCTCCCGGTATCTTGGTTACTGTCCTATACCCGTTTCAACAGTTCTATGCAATAGAAATCCGGAATACACGGCTGGTGAGCACGAAAAACTTGAAACCTGCAAAGGGGACAAAGCGTAAATAAAGCAGGGGTGATAAGCGTGAAGACCTATAATCGTCCGAAACTGGACATTCCAAAAACAGCATTGGAACGAATACTCGACTGGGCTGCTATTCTGTTGTTTGTCGCGGGTACCGGCTATCTGATCTTGACGTGGGGAGATCTGCCCGCTGAAGTTCCTGCCCACTTTAATGGGGCAGGAGAAGTGGACCGCTGGGAATCCAAATGGACACTTGTGATGCTGCCCATCATCGCGGCCTTGCTCTGGATCGGAATGACCATTCTTGAGAAATATCCCGAAAAGCACAATTACCTGGCGGAACTGAATGAGCACAATATTGAGTTCCAGTACCGCAATTCCAGAATGATGCTGAACGTTCTGAAGAACATCGTCGTTTTTGTATTCATCTACCTGACCTATCAAACAGTTCAAGTAGCGCATGGCGGCGAAGATTCGATCGGAATAATGTTCCTTCCGGTTTTCCTTGTACTGATGTTTGTTCCGATGATTGTGTTTATGATCCGTTCGATAAAGCACAAATAAAGAAAGGGGGGTACCTTCATGCCCGTCTGTGCAACATGTTGTCATCAGTGGTCATTCAAGGAAACAATGCGAGCGATGTATACCCTTAAGCCGTCGATGACCTGTCCAAACTGCAGGCAGGAACAGCATCTGACTTCCGTTTCCAGAAAGCGCGGAGCTTATATGCCGTTCTTGATTCTGATTCCAATGCTCCTCAATGCGTTTTTTGACCTTAACTGGCTGACCCTGTTTGGGGGAATGGCATTGATTGCAGCCGTCTTTCATCTGATCTACCCGCAACTCATTGAACTTACGGATAAGGAGGAACCGATTTGGTGACGGCACCCAAAGAAAAGAAGAGAGGACACAAAAAGCAGAGTCTCAGACAAACACTGGCCGGCCTTGCCATCGGTGTCCTCTTGTGGCCGATGTTCCTTCCTTATCTGTTTATCCATGATCCTGTCATCGATCTGAAAAGCACAATAGTCATCCTGGTCGCCATTGTGGTCAGTGGAGTGTTTGCCCTGATCATTCATGAACTCGGGCATGCCATCGGAGGAACCATCTCAGGCATGAAGTTCATGAATATGAGCATCGGTCCGGTCGTTGTCATCCGGTCCGGCGGAAAAAACCGGATCATTTTTCAGAAGCCGGCACTCGGTTACATGGGCCGTGCGATGCTGCGGTTTCCTTCTGAGACAACTGAGGAATTGATGGAGTCCGGGCTAAAGCGTTATGTAGCCGGCGGTCCTGCAGCCAATATAATCGCAGCAGCCATTTCATTTGCTCTTGTTTACACTATCCTTCCATCAGGCGTCATTCTGACATTTGCCATCGTCAATCTTCTATTGGGAGCGGCAAATTTGATCCCGACCGATAGCAGGGGAATGATGACGGACGGAAAGCACCTGTCCATGCTATCGGGAAAAACGCCGGGCAAAGAACTGGTGCTCATCAGCTACCGCTTGATGCAGGAAGATGCGGAGGGTACAGATTGGAGCCCGGAAACAGTTGCCGAAGCAGAGAGACTGATCAGGCTGCAGCCTGAACATCCGCTGACGCCTGCCTTGTATGCGTCATTGTCTCCCTATTACATACCTGAAAACCCGTCAGAAGCCGAGGCTCTGGGCAGCGGAATCGCATTCCGCGAACGGTATCTGAAAATCGATCCACTGCAGGACATGGCAGACATCGCTATGGTCCATGTGCTTTATGCTGCCGGCAAGCTCACTTCCGAACCGGAAATCCGTTTGAAGCTTGTTCAGATCGGAGATGCCGAAAAAGTCACCAGATTGTTCCGCGATGCTTATTTGGCATACTTGGATGATCAGCCCGAGAAGCTCCGCAATTGCCTGGAGGACCTTGAACTTGTACTTGGCCAATGGCATTCTCTGTATCTGGAAGGAAGGTATGAGAAAGGCCGGATTTCTGCGTTAAGGCAGTTTCTCAACAATACACAACATCAATAAGATAAAGCCGCCAAGGATAAACCGGCCGGATAGAACCGCCAAGCAGCAGTTGCTTGCTGGCAGCTATCCGGCTTTCTGCTATGTACGTGAAGGGCGTGGAACATTATACTGGGAAGGATACGGAATAACGATAATGGAGAGAAACCATGATACTGGTAATTGATAATTTCGATTCGTTCACTTTTAATCTAGTCCAATACCTGCGCCGCATCGGGTTGGACGTTTCAGTACTCCGAAATAACGAAGTGACTGCGGAGGAAGTCCGCAAGATGGCACCCGAGGCGATCCTGATCTCTCCCGGACCGGGGAATCCGGATACTTCAGGCAACTGCCTGGAGATTGTCCGCCGGTTCCATCATGAGATCCCCATCCTCGGCGTCTGTCTCGGACAGCAGGTAATCGCCCGGGCATTCGGCGGTACTGTCGGAAAAGGCATCTGTCCGGTTCACGGCAAAACGTCCCCGATCACACATGATGGCTGCGGAGTGTTCAAGGGACTCCCTTCACCGCTGAGGGTCGCCAGGTATCATTCCCTGGTGGTTGAGGAGACGACACTTCCGGACTGTCTTGAAGTGTCCGCCAGAACAGCAGACGGGGAGATCATGGCGATCCGCCACAAAGCCTTTCCGGTTGAAGGCGTCCAGTTCCACCCGGAAGCCATCCTTACTGAGAAGGGTCTGGATATGCTGAGGAATTTCTTTTTGAAGTCGAGCAGGCCGGAGGTGATCCGCCATGCAGAATGACAGACAACAGGTTTTGTCATTTGAGTATGCCTCTGCTGACGGAACAGTGGTCCCTCGTACATTCCGTAACCCCATGAAAGTGATTCGTGCGGAACAAGTTGAAGATGTGATTCCCGCGCTCCGGAGTGTCCAGGAAGCTGTGGATGCCGGCTGGTATGCCGCAGGTTTTCTCTCTTACGAAGCAGCGCCGGCCTTTGATCCGGCGTATCGGGTAAAGGAGGGGCATACGATGCCGCTCCTATGGTTCGGAATTTTTGAGGAACCTGAAAACAGTGCTCTACGCCCGTCCGGCCCATTCGAAGTTTCTGATTGGAAGCCGGATACCGATGAGCAGGCGTACAGGGAGGCCATCGGGACCATCAAACAGGCGATCGAGTCCGGAGAGACCTATCAGACGAATTATACAATCCGGTTGCTCAGCAAGTTCCGGGGAGATGAAGTTGCGCTGTTTGAGCGAATGAAACGGGCACAGGCCTGCAACTACAGTGCGTACATCAACACGGGCGAACATGCCGTGCTGTCCGCTTCTCCCGAGCTGTTCTTCCGGATAAAAGGCGGACGCATTACGGCCAGGCCGATGAAGGGAACAGCCAAGAGAGGAAAAACATCAGAAGAAGACTTTTCCCTGGCACAGTGGTTGGCCCATTCCGAGAAGAATCGTGCGGAAAATGTGATGATCGTCGACCTTCTGAGAAACGATCTTGGCAGAATTGCCAAGACGGGAAGTGTGGAGGTGCCAAAGCTTTTCGAAATCGAACGCTATCCGACTGTGCATCAGATGACTTCGACAGTGGAAGCGGACCTGGAGGCAGGAACAGATCTGATTGATGTATTTGGCGCGCTGTTCCCGTGCGGATCCATCACAGGTGCGCCCAAAGTCAGCACGATGGATCTGATCTCAACGATTGAGCAGGCTCCGAGAGAAGTTTATTGCGGTGCCATCGGGTTTATCACCCCGGAGAGGGAAGCCGTGTTCAATGTGCCGATCCGCACGGTCATCATTGATCAGGCAACCGGAAATGCCACTTACGGAGTAGGGGGAGGCATTACATGGGATTCGACGAGTGAAGAGGAATACCGAGAAATTCTGGCCAAGTCGAGCTTTCTTGAACTGGACCGGCCGAAGTTCAGCCTGCTGGAAAGCCTCTTGCTTGAGGATAGCCGCTATTTTCTGAAAGAGGCACATCTCAACCGGATGTCCCGCTCCGCACAATACTTCGATTTTCCGTTTGACCGGGAAGCAGTCTCAGGAAAGCTGGAACAGTACGCGGAGAATCTGCCGAAAGGCTCCTACAAGATCCGCTGCCTGCTTGACCGGGACGGCTTTCTGACTGTGGAAGGTCGAGAGATTGCCGCCACAACCCAACTGCCCGAAGTGACTCTCGCCGATCGGCCCGTCGACAGGGAAGATCCGTTCCTTTACCACAAAACAACGCACCGGGCAGCTTATGAGGAGCATGCAGTTCCCGGCTGCTATGATGTGCTCCTTTGGAACCAGGAAGGAAAACTGACCGAATTCATCAATGGCAACCTGGTCCTGGAAATCAAAGGCCAGCGCTGGACTCCTCCGGTAACCAGCGGACTGCTAGCAGGCACTTATCGTGAGGCTCTTCTCGGACATGGCATCATCCGTGAAAGAGAGCTCGACTGGGCCGACCTGGAATCTTCCACAAGGATCTGGATGATCAACAGCGTGAGGAAATGGGTGGAAGTCCGGCTGGTGAATAAACTAACGGATTAGATGGAACAGGGGCTATGCATCCGCATGGCCTTCTTTTTATTGGCGGGATAGACAAAATTCAGCAAAATGCATGATAAAAAAGGAATCTTGCAGAAAGGTCTGGAAGGGAGGGAGAAGACAGCGGGACAGGGGGGATTTAGTGAATATATCAGTTTGGATTTGGGGATTGACCATCGTGTTATGTGCGCTCTTCATTATGATTGCGTTTTTGTTCAGGAAAAAATCAGGGGAAAGTTTTGTCCAGTATGCCATTGCGGGGGGCACGCTTCCTTTTATCCTGATTCTTTTCACTGATATCGCCACCATTATGGGAGTAGGGAATTTCGTCGGACACTCTGCCAAAGGCTATGAGATCGGAGTGGCCAATATCCCGTTTGTTTTTGGGGAGCAGGGTGCCAAGGTCTTATTTGCCCTTGTTTTTGCCGGTTTTGCAGCACGGTTTACATACGTCACCATAGCTGAAATGATGGATGATCTGATTTTGCGTGACCGGGTTGCCCGGGCTCTGATTGCTGTCCTCACTTCGGCGATCATGATTGCATGGACGAGCGGTCAGGCAATCGGGATGGGTGCGCTTTTCTCGACTTTCACCGGAACCGAACCGCTTCCGATGATACTTCTTTTCTCCGGTGTATTTATCGTTTATACAACCATAGGCGGCATGTATTCGGTTGTTTGGACGGACTTTATTCAGGGTTCTCTTCTAATCGCGATCGCCCTATGGTTCTATTACCGTGTATTCAGCGAGGTCGACTTCAGTTATTCGACACTCCAAAACCAGCTTGCCGATGTGGACGGGCTCCATCTGACAGCACTGAACCTATCGGCGATGGAAGTATTGAGCCTGTTCGTGACAGGCGTGTTCGGTATCCTGGCCGCTCAGGTATATTGGCAGCGCTGTTTTGCGGCGGAGAGTCCCAAGGTGGCAAGCCGGGCGATGCTATTCGGTGGCATTATCGCGATCGTATTCACTTCACTTACCACTCTGGCAGGACTTGTCGTCTATACGAAAAACCAGTCGCTTGATCCGAATCAGGCCATCTCCCACTTTATTCTGGAAGAACTGACCCCTGTGGCAGTGCTGGCCTTTTTCTTGCTCGTCTTTCTTGCTGCAATCTCCAGCGCTTCTTCACTGCTTCATGCGGCTTCAGTCGTGATCGTGAATGATCTGATCATCCCCAACATGGGGGAAAGGAAAGAGGCCTTCTATGTGAACATGACCCGCTGGTGCGTTCTGCTGGTCGGTGTGTTTTCTGTAGGGGCTGCCCTCCTGTTCGAATCAATCATCGATCTGTTCTCACTGGCCTATACGATGGCCGGGGGAGGCGTTGTTCCGGTGCTGATCGTCGGGCTGCTGTGGAAAAAGAGAAAGTCAGAACGGTTTGAGATGGGAGAACGGAACAGCCGTGTCACGGTATGGGGAGCAAGGGCCGGAATACTTTCCGGCGCCATTGTGTCGGTGACTGCAGGGATCCTTTGGGGAGTGCTCGCTTCAACCATTTTAACGATAATGGTCTCACTGCTGCTTCCCAACAGGGAAAAGCCTGCACTCAGTTCATGAACTCCATAAAACACAAAAGGAGACTCCTTGACGGGGTCTCCTTTTAAAATTCAGTTTACAGGCTCTGCAAATTTCCGTTCGAATGCATCAATGCTGATTCCCGCATCAAGGACCTGCTTGGAATATTCTTTGGCGGCGAACAGGGAGTGGTCCCTATAGTTGCCGCATTCAAGTGCGGAAACGGCCGGAACTGTTTCCGTTTCGATCACTTTTTCCAGTGTCGCCTTTAGTCCACGCGCGATTTCTGCAGGATCGTGTTCATCCCAGATGATCATGTAGAAGCCGGTCCGGCATCCCATAGGGGAGATATCGACAATGCCTTCGACTTCGTCCCGCATATAGGTGGCGAGCAGGTGCTCAAGTGTATGGACCGCAGAAGTCGGCATTGCATCTTTGTTGGGCTGGAGGAAACGGAGATCATATTTCTGAAGCGATGCACCTTTTGTATGCTGTTCAGTGCCTGCAAGCCTGACATAAGGGGCAATCACTTTGTTGTGGTCGAGAAGGAAGCTTTCGACTTGTGCCATCGGGCATTCATCCTTTCGAGGTTCATTTCCTACTTATCATATCAGACTAAAAACACAAAATAAACCATCTAAACTTTCCAGGTGAAATTCCAAGCTGAAGTGGTTTCCAATGTAAAGTCGGCATGGTATGATATTTCCTGTTTTGATTCTAAAAAAAGGAAGAAGGAATTGCGATGTCTGCGACTGCAGTTGGCGGCCAGGAAAAGAAGCTGAGCCTGTTTCACCTGACGTGGCCGATTTTTCTCGAGTTGTTTTTGTTCATGCTGATGGGATTGACCGATACCTTCATGCTGAGTTCACTGTCGGATGATGCAGTATCCGGTGTGGGGGCTGCCAACCAGTATATTCATATCGCAATCTTGGTGCTTGAAGTCGTCGGGAACGGAGCGGCGATTGTGGTTTCCCAGTACTTGGGTTCCAAACGTTATATAGAGGCGGCGAAAATTTCAGGACTTGCGGTCTCCCTTAACCTTTTGGTCGGTTTGGGCCTCAGTGGCATGTTTATGCTGTTTACGAACCGTCTGATGACTGCGATGAATCTGCAGGGTGAAGTGCTTGCGCATGCGGAAGCGTATTTATCCATTGTCGGGGGTGCGATCTTCCTGCAGGCTATTATCAACTCCCTTGCTGCCGTGATCCGGGTGCACGGCTTCACGAAGCAGACGATGTTCGTCTCGCTCGGGATGAATATCATTCACGTAATCGGTAACTATGCCCTTATTTTCGGTAAGTTCGGTCTTCCCGAACTCGGTGTGCAGGGAGCAGCTATTTCTTCCGTCGGCAGCCGGGTTGTTGCCGTGTTCGTCTTTTTCTGGCTGCTGTACAAAGTGATGGAGTATAAGATTGAATTCAGGTACTACATTACCTGGACGCGTTCATACATTGCCAAAATCCTGAACATCGGGCTTCCGAGCGCATTTGAGCAGATCCTTTATCAGGGATGCCAGCTCGTCTTCCTATACTATGTAACACATCTTGGCACAGAAGCGCTTGCCGCCCGGCAGTATGCGGTGAACATTTCAATGTTCAGCTATTTGTTCGCATTGGCGATCGGCCTTGGGACGTCCATCATCACCGGCCGTCTTGTCGGAGCCGGAAATAAGGGAGAGGCCTACACCGGGCTCTGGAAAAGCTTGAAATGGGCGTTCCTGTTTACGATCATCATGGTCGCTGTTGTCATGACGTTCCGCTATCCGCTGATGCGGCTCTTTACGGACAATGAGGCGATTATCCAACTGGGTGCTTCGGTTCTCCTCCTGGCCTTCCTGCTGGAGACGGGCAGGACGTTCAACATCGTCATCATCAACTCTCTACGTGCGTCGGGCGATGCCAAGTTCCCGGTTCTGATGGCGGCACTTTCGATGGTCATGATGAGCCTCCCGCTCGGTTACTTCCTTGTCTTTGTGATGGACCTTGGTCTCGTCGGTGTCTGGCTCGCAATTGCTGCTGACGAATGGACAAGGGGGATCTTCATGGCTCTACGGTGGAAAAGCCGTGCCTGGGAGCGCCATGCACTCGTCGACGACGACGTTCAGCCAACCCCTGAAATTGCCTGACGGCAAGAGGGTTATTCAAATTTATGATAAAAACAGCAGCCGGTTCCTGCAAAAGAGGAACCGGCTGCTGTTTTTCATATTGAGATTTTCATCTGAAAATCGATTCAATTTCTCGTCGTTCTTCTTCCGAAAGAGACACTTCAAGTGTCTTCAGGTTGTCGAGCACCTGTTCAGAACGCTTTGCACCCGGGATGACCGAATCGATCGGCCCTTTTCCGAGGTAAAAAGCGAGAACAATATGTGCAATTTCCGCATTGTGGGCTTCAGCGATGGGCCGCAGCTTGTTCACGCGCTGTACATTTTGTTTGAACGTCTCTCCTTGGAACCGTGCCTGGCTTTTCCGGAGGTCGTCGAATGTCTCATTGCCGCTGTACTTCCCGGCAAGAAGGCCTGCGGCGAGCGGATAGTAAGGGACGAAAGAAATGCCGTGCCCGGAAGTGTACGGGAAGTAGGCTTCTTCGGCGCCGCGCTCAAGAAGATTATACTCTCCCTGAAACACATCCACATAGCCATCCTGGTCGGCTTCCTTCAGTTGTTCCGGTGAGAAGTTCGAGATGCCGATTGCGCGGATTTTGCCTTCGTCTTTCAGTTCTTTCAGCGCACCGACAGCTTCGGCTTTCGGTGTATCCTCATCAGGATAGTGGATATAGTAAAGATCGATATAGTCTGTCTGGAGGCGCTTCAGGCTCTTTTCCACTTCTTCTCGGAGGAAGGCCGGGGAGTTATCGACGACAATTCCGTCCCCGGTTTGGCGGTGTGCCCCTTTTGTGGCAAGCACCAGCTCCTGCCGTCTTCCGGATTCACGTACGACTTCTCCGACAAGCTCTTCCGAACGGCCCATGCCGTAGATAAATGCAGTATCCAGAAAATCGATGCCATGGCTGATTGCCGTACGGACAAGTTCCCTGCCTGTATCTTCATTCAGGTTTGGGTAGAGATTGTGGCCGCCGACCGCGTTTGTACCAAGACCGATCGGGTTTACGCTTAGACCTGACTTTCCTAGATTAACCTGTTTGCCCATGAACGCCAGCCCCTTTCATTTTGTAGCGAATACATACTACAGTTTAGGGGAGAGGCTAAGACGTTTCAATTTTTTGATAGGAATGCCGGGGAGCGGTTGCCCGATACCAGCTGCTGAACAGCAGGATGATGATGACAAGATCGACAAGGTCGCCTCCGTAATACATGAGCATGGCGCCTTCCCTAACTTCATCTGCCGGAAAGCCGGGGAGGGGGTTTGCATAAATGTACTTGCTCAGTATGCCATGAGCCGCAAGTGCAAAGATAAAAATGACCGTCCGGAACAAGTGGCTGCTTGGATGAGGGGCCGGGTCGATATAAATCATGGATATTGTGAACAGATAGCCCGCAGCAAATACATGGATGTGAATGAGCAGGTAAAGCCACAGGTGATGGTGCATCAGCTGAAACAGGGGTGTGGCGTACAAGAGCCAGAGCCCGCCGATGTTCAGCACGGACGCCGTGATGGGATTCCGGTAAAAGCGTGCGACCGGATGCCGAAGCATCTTCGTAACCTGCCTGGCAGCCGGTACCGGGAGTGCCCGGAGTAGCAGGGTGACGGGTGCGGAAAGGGCCATCAGGAGCGGCGCAAGCATCCCGAGGAGCAGGTGGCCAGCCATATGAAATCGGAAATCCAGATGGGCAGCGTCGGCAAGCGGTCCTGCAAAAACCGCCACCGCCATTGACGATCCTGATAGCCACAAAATAAACCTCCAGGCCGGCCATTGTTTTAGCCGTTGGACTTTATTTGTCCTAAGCATCAGGAGGAGGTATCCAGCAGTTCCTAAAGTTGCGAAAAACACAATGAGCATCTGGAGGGCAGGGGGAAGGAATGCATGCTCATGATGCAAAGGTCTCGCCCCCGCTTATCCGTATGCTATCTTTCCTGGCACTCCGGATTAATAGAAGCCCCGCAATGATCATGATAGCGGCTGTAATGTTCCAAATGAGGTCGTATGGCAGAATGTCCACATTGTAGCGGATCTGATGGATCCTCATCAGCTTATGCTGGATGATGCCATCATACAGTTGAAAGCCTCCTCCGCCGAGCAGTTTCCCTCCCCAGAACATCTTGTGCCAAAATGCATGCCGGCGCATCAGATCTGCAACCAGGTATAGCGCGCCAACTGTGGCGAACCAGCTGAATGCATGAAAAAGTCCGTCTGAAATGAGTCCGACGGCTGTCGTAGAACGATCGTAAAATTTGTGCCAGTGGAGTAATTGGTGAAAGATGGTTTCATCGATAAACGCGACAAACCCTAATCCAAACAAAATACCGGCCCATAAATTCTTCGTCTTATGACTGAATTTGTGATGTGGTGGCATGGTCACTGCTTCCTCCTTTTCGGTCACGCAGGGAAATATATGTAAAGTATTGCCCTGCGTGAAAGGCGGTAAACCGTTGGCATCCTGGCAGGCATAGTGGGATTGAAATTGGCCATAAAAAAGCCGGCTCCCAGGATCGGAGCCGGCTTTCTTAGTCCCATATGAATCACTTGCATTGTCCGCTGCCCGAGATTAATGTCTTCACCGAAGTGAGGGCAGGGAGCCCCATCGGTCCGCGAGCATGCAATTTTTGTGTGCTGATGCCGAGCTCAGCGCCGAATCCGAATTCGAATCCGTCAGTGAAGCGTGTGGATGCGTTGTGGTAAACGGCCGCTGCATCGACACCGATCTGGAATTTTGCCGCTTCGGCCGTGTCATTGGTGACGATGGCTTCCGAGTGCCGGGTGCCGTAAGTATTGATATGGCTGATGGCTTCTTCGGTTGAAGAAACAACTTTAATCGCGACTTCGAGGTCAAGGTATTCCATCGCCCAATCCTCGTCGGAGGCGACAAGTACACCATCCGCACGATCGATGATGCCTTCGTCACCGTGGACGACCACACCTTCCCATTGCAATGCCTGCACCAGCTCCGCCGTATGTGGCCAGTTTTGATGGATCAGAATCTTTTCCGCCGCATTACAGACGGAAGGGCGCTGCGTTTTGGCGTTTACCGCAATCTGGATGGCCATCTCTTTGTCGGCAGACTCAGCGATGTAGACATGGCAATTACCGGCACCGGTCTCGATTACCGGAACTGTCGCCTGGTCTACAACGGTTCGGATCAGATTTGCGCTGCCACGGGGAATGAGGACATCAAGAACATCATTCATCTTAAATAGGCGGGCGGCGGTTTCCCGGCTTGTGTCTTCCACGAGCTGCACTGCATCTGCCGGAAGGCCCGCAGTTTCGATGGCATCCCGGATTACGGCCACAAGTGCCATATTGGAATGGATGGCCGACGAGCTGCCTCTCAGAATGACGGCATTACCGGTCTTGAGGCACAGGGCAGCCGCATCGACAGTGACATTGGGACGTGCTTCATAAATGATTCCGACCACACCAAGCGGAACCCGCACAGTAGACAGTCTCAGGCCATTTGGCCGTTCCCATTCATCTACAATTTGACCGACCGGGTCGTCGATTGCAGTCAGTTCAGTAAGCGCATCCGCCATGGCACCTATGCGGGATTCATCCAGCATGAGCCGGTCCAGAAGGGAGTCGGACAAACCGGCGGCACGGCCTGCTTCCAAATCTTCGCGGTTTGCGTCAAGGATAAGTGCGGCCTTGGACCGGAGTGCCTCCGAGATCGACTTGATGGCATCGTTTTTTAACGCAGTCGGCAACCCTGCCAGGCTGGCCGCGGCTTTCTTCGAGTTGATCCCGATCGTCTGAAGTGCGTCGAAATGGGTGCTCTGAACGTTCGTCATCGTACCGCCTCCTTGATTTTCAGATGAATCCACCGGTTGCAGTGAATGACTTCAGGTGTAGTCCCTCCTGAAATCTTCATGGCATCATCTCCCGGTTTCCCGATAATCTCCCTGACTGTTTCGGCAGGGTAATTCACCATGCCTCTGCCGATCAGCTCGCCTTGCTCGTCGAGGACGTTCACCACTTCACCTTGTTTGAATGTGCCAGTGACCGAGGTGATGCCGACCGGCAGCAGGCTGGTGCCTTTCCCGGCAAGTGCACGGGCTGCGCCGCTGTCCACGGTGATGCTTCCCGCCGGCACGGAACATAAAGCCATCCAGCGTTTTGAATCCTTGCCGGACATAAGTGAGGAAATTCCGATGTAGGTGCCGTTTCCGCGACCTTCCACAATATCGATCAGTTTTTCGGCCCCTTCACCGGTACCGATGAATACATGGACACCGAGACTGCCAGCAGTTCTGGCGGCAAGCACTTTTGAACGCATGCCTCCGGTTCCGACAGCCGATCCTGTCCCTGTGGCCTGTTTCAGCAAACCGTCATGGACCTCCGGGATGAAGGCATATTTTTTAGCTTCCGGATCGGAGTTCGGATTGCCATCGTAAAGTCCGTCAACATCAGTGAGGATCGAGAGAAAGTCAGCGTGGACCAGGCCGGCCACAAGAGCCGAAAGCATGTCATTGTCCCCAAAAGTGATTCCTTCAACAGATACCGAATCATTTTCATTTACAATGGGAAGAGCACCACGGTGAAGCAGTTCCTCCAGCATCCGGCCGGTGTTGTGGAAGCGCTCCTTGCGCATGAGGTCCTGCCTCGTCAGCAGAAGCTGTGCCACCACGATCCCGTGGCTGCGGAACGCTTCAGTATAGGCCTGCACCAGCAGTCCCTGGCCGACTGCAGCCGCCGCCTGTTTGCCTGCCGTAGAGCCGGGACGGGAGGTGTACCCAAGGTTCCTGAAACCGGCTGCAACTGCCCCTGAAGAAACAAGAACTACTTCATGTCCAGCCTGCATCAATGAAGCGATTGCCGCCGCATGTTCACGAACCATGGCATCCGACAGTCCGCCGCACGTATCAGTCAGTGAACTGCTTCCAATCTTGACGACAATCCGCCTTTTCTTCATCCGAAACGCCTCCAATGCGAATGTTAAGAATGATTATGCATCATTATTGATTTTTAATCAATGGTAAATTGGCGCAAAAAATACTTTCATCTGATAATTGAAACTTTTCCGCCACTCTATCCGTATCTTAACAAACTTTAAAAGGAGCTGTTATAAATGTCGGGAGCAATTTTGATCGTAATGATCGTCATGACGATCCCACTAACAGCAATCATCACTGAACATCGGAGAAGAATGTTTGCTTTTCAGAAAGACAGGCTTCAGGATGAAATCGAATTGGAAAAGCTCAAACAGCAGAACTTTATTGCCGAGACAGAAAAGATGAAATTGGAATTGGAAAAACTTAAACTGGATTACTCAGCAGGTATCTCACCGAAGCCAACCCAAGAAGAACCTATCTTGTTAAAAGAAACAGCTGATGGCAAATGATCATCAGCTGTCTTTCTATGATGGGGAGTTTACTTTACAAGGTGAAAAAGAACATGATATCATTAGTTAGCTAAACTAACTAATATTTTATTTCCGGAGGATTCCATGAATCTGAAATCGCATCAATTGTTTTTCAGGAGGTTCACCGATCTATATCGCCCGTTCATTCAAAAAACTTCAGAAGCGCTTTCGGAAGTGGGATTGACACTGCCTCAATGGTCGGCACTCCGTCTGATCGCCGAGCAGGAAGGGATGACACCTGCAGAGCTGGCTGCACGGCAATTTGTTGAAAAACCGAGCGTCTCCAGAACGATTCAGCAGCTGCTGGAAATCGGCCTGATCGAAACCAGGCAGGGGCAGGACCGGAGAGCCAAACAGATTCTGCTGACTGATGATGGACGCAACGTCTATAACGGAGCGTCAGCAATTATTGAAAAGCTGGAGCGGGAAGTGATTGGGGACATCCCGGAACATGAACAGAACGCCATGTCCGAACGCTTCACAGAGATGCAGCGCCGCTTGTAGAGTGTGGCGCTTTTTGGGGTTGGAGAATTTCTATAGGCATTACTCAATAAGTCAGAATGAGGTTGTATATGCAGACTCACAAGCTTTGGACGAAAGATTTTATTTTCGCTTCACTTATTAACTTCTTCCTGATTATCGTCATGTATTTGCTGATGGTGACGATCGGGCCATTTGCGGCTGACAGGTTCCAGGCAAATGCCGGCACTGCAGGACTTGTTTCCGGTTCCTATATCATCGGTGCGCTCATGGCACGTTTTATTGCCGGGCCGCTTGTCGAAAGAATCGGCAATAAAAAGGTCCTTGTGGCCGGAACACTGCTGTATGTTGTATCCGGCGCTACTTACTTCCTGGCCTTTAATCTGCCGCTCCTTCTGCTGATCCGTTTTATCCACGGTATGGGGATGGGGGTCGGATCTACTGCTACGGGATCGATCGTTGCCCGCGTGCTGCCTCCGGACCGCAGGGGGGAGGGGATCGGGTATTATAGCCTTAGCGGCGTACTGGGCGCTGCATTGGGGCCGTTCCTTGGAATCTTGCTTGCAAAGCATCTGCCATTTTCGATGCTCTTCCTTTTCTGTACGATCCTGGCTCTTGCCTCATTTGTACTGGCCATTTCAATCAAGGCGGATGAGGATTTGGATTCTGTCCATTCACAGAAGGAAAAAGAAAGCTTCAGCGTATGGTCCTTCATGGAAAAAAATGCGCTTCCGATCGGTATTGTCACACTCTTTGTGGCAATTGCCTATGGCGGGGTGCTGAGCTTTATCATGTTTTACGCAGAAGAAGTGAATCTGGTGACCGCATCAAGCTTCTTCTTCCTCGTTTATGCGATTACGGTTCTGCTTTCAAGGCCATTTACCGGCAAATTGCTTGATCTGAAGGGCGGCAATATTGTAGTCATGCCGGCACTCTTTCTTTTCGCCGGCGGGCTGGTACTGCTGAGTGAATCATCCACCGGGGCCATGCTTCTTGGGGCGGGTGTACTGATCGGGCTTGGTTTTGGCAACTTCCAATCAAGCGCACAGGCACTGTCGGTTAAGGTCGCAGACCCTCATAAGATGGGTCTTGCAACCTCAACGTTCTTCATCTTTCTCGACTTCGGTGTGGGCTTTGGCCCCTACATCCTAGGTAGCCTTGTGCCGCACGTCGGTTATGACGGGATCTTTAAGCTCTTGGCCGGAGTTGTCCTGTTCGCAGTTCTGTTGTACGTCGCTTTGTATGGAGTTCGGGAACATCGGGAAAGAAACACTGCATAATGCAAAAAAGGATGCCAATGCCGGCATCCTTTTTTTTCTTTAGAGACGCGGCAATGGGAATCATGTATAATCGCTACAACCGAACGGTGATTACCGCGCACGCGGTCTAATCCGGTTCGAATTCCCGTTCCGGAGAACCATGACTTAAGAACGAATTTCGACAAGAATCGAAAAAATTCGCATCTTGTGGCGGGATATTGATATTCTTTAAATAGCTTTTGAAGGTTGATTTGGATCGCGACCCTATGGGCGGTCCGGAAACGGGGGGAATGTCATGGAAAAGAATGAATTTGTAACAGCAATCAACTGTATGGATGGTCGCGTCCAGGAACCGGTTATGAATTGGATGAAACAGCGCTATAATGCGCTTTATGTGGATATGATCACCGAAGCCGGACCCAATAAGCTGCTCCGGAGCGACAATACGGAAATCATCAAGAATATCTACGACCGTGTGCGCGTATCGACGGACAGACACGCTTCTAAGTATATTGCCATTGCCGGCCATTATGACTGTGCCGGATATCCGGTCAGTGCCGAAAAGAAAAAAGGGAAAATACTGGATTCAGTGGAGCTTATCCAGTCCTGGAACCTCGGATTCAAGGAAATTGTAGGCCTATATATCAATGACAAGTGGGAAGTCGAGATTGTCTGCATCAAAACCGATAATCCTGTGGAAGCTTGAAATCAGCATAAAGGCGGGTTATCGGAATTGGAAGCGTTGACAGCACACATTCTAAAGCTTGAAATGGACCTGTTGGACAATCAGGTCAGGAGCGATCCGGACCGTTTTGGCCCGTTGCTCGATGAAACGTTTTTCGAATTCGGCAAATCCGGCGGATCTTTTTCGAAGGACGATTGTATGAGGGCAGGCTCACTCGGGAACGTCAGACTAAGCATCGATCAATTTCGCTTACAGACAATCGGAGATCGTGCCGTATTGGCTGTTTACCGGACAGTGGATGAAGAAACAGGAAATGCAGCCAACCGCAGCTCGATCTGGAAATCTGACGGCAGCCGCTGGAAAATGATATTCCATCAGGGGACGCCTGTGCCAGGCAATGAAGAAGTGGCGGAATCGTGAAAAATCGGCTTTCCTGATGAACTCTGCACTTAAATTTTGCAGAGAGTATCTGTCACAAAACCTGGCTATGGGGTACAATAAAGAATGAGGGTTACGCCCGGATGAAAGTTATTGAGTTGGAGTTAAGGAGGAACTGCCTTGAATTACTTGGGAGATACTTTACTTCCGATTCTGATCATTGTATCGATCGTTGCTTTTATCGGCATCATCGGTCTTGGAATCATGAAAAACTGGCGCTGATCGGTCGCGGCAAAAAGGGAACTGCGGATTCATTTTCGCAGTTCCCTTTTTTATTATGGGGTAATGATACTTACTTAACGATCATGACCGGGCATTCAGTGCGTTTCAATACTTTGTGACTGACGCTGCCCAGCATCATTTCCTGCAAAGGATTCAAGCCACGGCTGCCAATGATGACCAGATCGAATGCATGGGCATTTGCATGGGAAACGATGGCCGGCCCGGGGTCGCCGTGAAGGATATTCACTTCAAAAGGCACCTGCTCACTCTTCAACAATTCTTCTGCAGGCAAAAGTAGCTTTCGTCTTTGAAGTTCCAATTCTGAGCGTCCCCTTGAGTGAAGCACAGCATTCTTTGATTTTGAAAAATCCGCGACATAAGCGATCTCCACCGCTCCATCCATCGCTTTTGCGAGAACGGCGGCCTGTCCAGTGGCCCGAAGCGAATGGTCGGACCCGTCCACGGCCAGAAGTATCCGCTTATACATGAAAATCTCCTCCTCTATCTCTCTGATCCGCTCTTCGTCATTCTCTCAATTCCCGTATTAATGTCCTGTCACACAGCAGAAAACCATTTCCATCATGACAAAGTTTCGTCCGGGATAGAGAAAATCCTCTTTTTCATTCGGAATCCGGAAAGATTAAGAACGCCCGCAGGCACGGGGAAGTGCTGCGGGCGAATGGTCAGTCGTTTTTCTGGCGGATTAGCTGCATCCGTTCATTGAAAAGGGAAGGATAGGACAAGAACCCGAGCAGGATGCTTGAAACGACTGCGGTCGTCAAAAGCAGGAACAAAATCAGCAGTTGGAACTGTACCGCCTGTACCGGGTCGGCGCCTGCGATGATCTGACCGCTCATCATGCCCGGCAGCTGAACCAGACCCATCGTCTTTTGGCTTTCAATGGTCGGAATCGTACTGGCTTTGATGGAATCTGTCAGCTGTGTATGGACTGCCTGTTTGGGCGTCCCGCCCAGGGATAAAATCAGCTCAGTCCGGTTCTGGTTGGCTTCAAGCTCCGCTGTGAAGCGGTTCAGGAAAAGAATGGAGAGCACCATTGAATTTCCGACGACCATCCCGCTGATCGGTATGATGTACTGTGCCGTAGCCGGTACGATTCCGAAGCCAAGCAGGATTGCTTGTGTCAGCAGTTCCACGACGACAATGGTGACGGTAATTTTCCAAAGGATGCCGGGAATGGCCTTGCCTTTCTTCGAAGCATTGTGCACTGCTGCAAAAATCATGAGAGCGATCATCAGCAGAATGTACAGGTAACCGTCAGAGTCGAAGACAAACTTCAGAATATACCCAACCGCAAACAATTGGGTAATCGACCGGACGGTCGCAATAATAGTATCTCTCTCCAGCCCGAGGTTTAAGGTTTTTGACAGAACCAGGGGAATGAGAACGAAGATGAGTGTGAGAAAGAGGGCAAGCGGACTCATTGCAGTTCCCCCTTAACAAACCGCCGGACCCGTTCATCTGCCGGGTCTTCAAGGATGTGGCTGTCACCGGTTTCAATCAGCTCACCGGAAATCAGCACCCAAGTGTAGTCGCCGATGGAGATGGCCTGTTCAAGATTGTGTGTAATCCAGATGATTGTCGTACCGTACTTTTGATTGATGCGTGTGATGAGCGATTCGATTTCGCGCCTGGATGCCTTGTCCAGTGCAGATGTGATTTCATCCATCAGTAAAATGTCAGACCGGTTGATGAGCGTCCTGGCGATGGAGACTTTTTGGCGTTGACCGCCCGAAAGCTCGGAAGCTTGTTTATGGAGATAGTCTCCGGATAGGCCAACATCCTCGAGCCATGATATGGCATCCGGCTCCGGGAGTTCTTTTTTTTGAAGCCGGAGCGGGAGTGCCAGGTTATCATAGACAGTCCCGTTGACCATCGGAGCATCCTGAAGGGCCATACCGACTTTTCTCCGGAGATCAGTCGGCTCAAATGTGGCCGCTGACTGACCATCGATAAGGATCTCTCCGGAATCGGCGGACAGCAGGCCATTGCATAGTTTAAGAATAGTCGTTTTTCCGGCTCCGGAAGGCCCGACCAATGTGGTGATCCGGCCGGAGGGGAATGACCCCGTGATCGGGCCGACAATAGGCTTGTTGTCAATGAAATATCGGACATCCATGAAATGGATGGCGGGTTCGTAAATAGTCACTTGGCATCGCTCCCGGAAACTAAATTAGAATAATTGTAATGTAGCATAAAACCTATGAGAAACAAAACGATACAACCGGAAGGGAAATGGAGCGTCTTTGCGGTTCAGTTTCGTCATTCGAGGTGGAAGTTTCATCATTCATGACGTCAATCTCGTCATTCGTCCGGCAGTCATACGCGAACGATGAGATTATAGAGCTGAATGATAAAATAAAGCGATGAACGAAAAACTGATCAGACCGGCTTGCTGCATACCTGCTATTCCTGTTGGCAAGCAAGATAAAAAGCAGGGGGGAGTCCTTGAGGTTTCCCCGCCTGCTTTTAATTTTATTTATGGTCTTGTCCCGCCGCGGCTTCCCCGGCTGCAAGTTTTCTTCCGATGCGTTGGATCTGCTGCCGGACTTTCCGGTAGGCGTCTTCCATATTGTCGGCATCGATAAAGATTTGGCGTTCATCGTTTTCATCCAGTCCTGCGGAATGCTCGTAGCGCGGGTCGTAATAAAATTCCAGCAGAAGCCGGAACGCTTCCCTGAAACGGTTTTCCTCAAGATGATTCCGGATCTCCTTGGCAATCGGCGTATGGATCCTGCGTTCGATTTTTGAAAATGCTTCAAGAAATTTCTCAGGATAGGCTTCCGTGTCATAATCATTCAGGATATTCTGTACTCTCTCTTCGATCGGAAGGCGGAGGAAAAGGTGGATGCCTTCGTTCTTTTTCTGATCGAAGAATTCAGGGAGTACAGCCTTGCCGATCCTTCTGCTTTCTCCCTCAATAACGACGAAAGGTGCGTCTTCAAAGCTTTTCATGGCGCCGACCAGCAGGGCATCGAATTTTTTCTGATTGCTTGGTTCCAGGCCGATCGCGCCGAAGATGGATCCCCTGTGGCCGGCCATCCCTTCCAGGTCCATGACGGGGAACCCGTCACTTTCCAGGCGATG
This sequence comes from Bhargavaea sp. GQ12, assembly GCF_059758705.1. Lineage (NCBI taxonomy): Bacteria > Bacillati > Bacillota > Bacilli > Caryophanales > Caryophanaceae > Bhargavaea > Bhargavaea sp. GQ12. Next base: position 8,886 of record NZ_JCAXEU010000015.1, on the reverse strand, counting down.
GAGAATCGCGGTTTTGCCGCCGCCCGTATAACCGTTCAGTACGATAAGCGGGGGACTGAATTCAGCTTTTTCAAGCTCTGAAACTACCCATTGGCGATATGTGCGTATGCCTCCGATCAGTCTGCTTGCGCGCAGGCCCATCAGGTCCGTCATCGTTGCCGCTGTTTTGCTTCTCATGCCTCCACGCCAGCAAAAGACGGTGAACGGCTGGTTCAGGCTCCGGAATTCTTCAACAAACTCAGGCAGTTTTGCGGAGAAGATCTCAAGTCCGCGCTTCATTGCGGCCTGTTGTCCATCCTGCTTATAGATTGTACCCACTTCCGCCCGTTCCTCATTGTCGAAAATCGGGATATTGATGGCGCCGGGCATCGAGCCTTCAGCGTATTCCTTCGGAGATCGTACGTCCACGAGGGCATGATTGCTGTTTTTTCGTTGTTTAAACAGTTCGTCGAGTGTCAGTTCTCGCTTCATGATTCATCTCTTTCCTTTTGTTGGCTTACAGGACTCGGATGGTGCCTGCGTTTTCTTCAGTCACTTCACCGATGATATGGGCATCGACTCCGTTTTTGCGAAGGTCATCAAGCAAGCCTTCAGCTTGGCTGCCCTCTACAGCGGCAAGGAGTCCGCCTGATGTAACGGCATCGCACAGGATCCACTGGGCGGTCTCGTCCATCCCGGCCGGATAGGTGATGCTGTCTGCAACATGGGCGTGGTTGTTCTTGGTACCGCCCGGAACGGCACCCTGCCCGGCAAGTTCCTGGGTACGCGGAAGGACCGGAACGTCTTTGGAACGGATGATCAGCCCCGTGCCGCTGCCCTGGGCCATTTCCGTTGCATGACCGAGGAGTCCAAATCCGGTCACATCGGTTGTTGCGTGGACGTCGTATTCATTCATCGTCTCGGCTGCTGTTTTGTTGAGTGTGGTCATCACGTTCGTCACTTCCCGGATATCTTCTTCCGAAAGAAGATCACGCTTCAGGGCAGTGGTGTAGATGCCGACTCCTATCGGTTTTGTCAGTATGAGCTTATCGCCGGGTTTTGCACCAGCATTGGTGCGGATTTTCGACGGGTGAATTGTCCCGGTTACGGCAAGCCCATATTTTGGCTCCTGATCATCTATTGAGTGGCCGCCGACCAACGTAACGCCGGCTTCCTTCATTTTCTCTGCCGCGCCACGCAGAATATCGGCGAGGATCTTCTTGTCGAGATTGCCGATCGGGAATGCCACGATGTTCAGAGCGGTCACAGGTGTGCCGCCCATGGCATAGATGTCGCTGATGGCATTGGTTGCGGCAATTTGTCCAAAGTCATAAGGATCATCGACGATCGGCGTGAAAAAGTCGGTTGTCTGGACAAGTGCCAGGTCGTCGGTGAGCTGGTATACGCCTGCATCGTCACTTGTATCCAGTCCAACGAGAAGGTTCGGATCCGGTAAGGCAGCCGGCAGTTCACGAAGTACGCCCGCAAGGTCTGCTGGTCCGATTTTACATCCGCATCCGCCTTTTTTAGTGAGGGTAGTCAGTTTGATTGAAGCCATGTCATCCCGGCCTTTCTTTGACGAGTCTTTTCTCCCATGATATCATATTGGCCATTTCCGGTATGGATGTGGCGATTCAGAATTCATATTGCCGGGAGTTTTTGGTATACTGTATTACTGCAGAGAAGTTCAAATCCGAAAGAGAGTGAATCTCATGGGTCGTAAATGGAATAATATCAAAGATAAAAAAGCAGCAAAAGACCAAAGCACCAGCCGGGTTAACGCAAAGTTCGGCCGTGAAATATACGTGGCCGCACGGCGCGGAGAACCTGATCCGGAATCCAACCAGGCACTAAAGATGGTGCTGGAACGTGCAAAAACCTATAACGTCCCCAAGCACATCATTGACCGGGCCATCGATAAGGCAAAAGGCGGCTCGGATGAAAACTTTGATGAATTCCGGTATGAGGGCTTCGGTCCCGGAGGTTCGATGGTGATTGTCGATGCGCTTTCAAACAACGTCAACCGGACGGTTTCGGAAGTGCGTGCGGCATTCGGCAAAAACGGAGGCAATATGGGGGTAGCCGGCTCGGTTTCCTACATGTTCGACTCCACGGCGGTCTTCGGTATTGAAGGCAAAGGGGAAGAAGAAATTCTTGAAATGCTGATGGAAGAAGACATCGAAGTCAGAGATGTTTTCGAGGAAGAGGGCAGTGTCATCGTATATGCCGAGCCTGAAGACTTCCACTCGGTCCAGGAAGCTTTCAAGAAGAATGGCATCACGGAATTCCAGGTGGCGGAGCTCAGCATGCTCCCGCAGACGGAAGTCGCACTTGGAGATGACGACAAAGCCCAGTTCGAGAAGATGATCGACGCACTGGACGACCTTGAAGATGTACAGCAGGTCTACCACAACGTCGACCTCGGCGATGAATGATAATAGAATCGGCATGCCCGCCCTCCAAGGAAGGCGGGTTTTTGCATGAAAGGAGCAACAGGATGAAATTCGTTTCCTGGAATGTAAACGGGCTGAGGGCCTGCGTGAAAAAAGGATTTCTGGATTATTTTAATGAAGTGGATGCTGATGTTTTCTGCGTGCAGGAAACGAAGCTCCAGGAAGGTCAGATCGACCTGCAGCTGGAGGGCTATCATCAGTATTGGAACTATGCCGTCAAAAAAGGTTACTCCGGTACCGCGGTTTTCACAAAGCACGAACCTTTATCGGTCCGTTATGGCCTCGGTGATGAGGATGCCCAGGACGAAGGCAGGATACTCACCCTGGAATTCCCGGCTTTCTATCTGGTCAACGTCTATACGCCCAATTCACAGCGTGACTTGGGCCGCCTCCCGCTGCGGTTGGAATGGGAAGACCGATTTCTGGATCACCTGAAGTATCTTGATAAAGAAAAACCTGTCATCATTTGCGGGGATCTGAATGTCGCCCACAGAGAAATCGACCTGAAAAATGCTAAGACGAATGTCGGTAATTCAGGCTTTACCTTCGAAGAGCGCGGGAAGATGACAAATCTGCTGGAAGCAGGTTTCATCGATACGTTCCGGCATTTTTATCCGGACCGTACCGATGTCTATTCCTGGTGGTCGTATATGAATAAGGTCCGCGAGCGGAACATCGGATGGCGGATCGATTACTTTCTTGCGTCCAAACGGCTGGCACCGCTTTTGACAAACGCGGATATCCATTGTGACATCATGGGGAGCGATCATTGTCCGGTTGTACTGGAAGCCGACATTGAGCCAGGCCGCATATTGTCCTGACCGAATTGTCAATTTTAAGAAGGAATCCCGATCCGTCCTGCCGAAATGATGGCAGGGCGGATTGATTTATCAGAGGGGGAGACCAATGGCTGGAATCGCTGAATTGAAAAGGAACGGGGAAGGATTGACGGCTTATCGGGAAGTCCGGTATTCCTATGAAAGAACGGAAGTTTGGGCCTATCTGACCGACAATGACCGGCTCTCAGGCTGGTTTGACGAGCTTCGGATGGGTGAGGCTGCAGAAGGCGGCCATTATCTGTTTGACATGGGAGAGCACGGAAGAGAGAAATTGGAGATTTTCAGATTTGAATCCGGAGAGACCATCGAATTCGACTGGTTCGGTGATGTGGTCAGGTTCGATCTGGTTTCTGATGGAGGCAGCACAGTGCTCGCATTCAAGGAGACGATCCGAAAGCTGACGGAGCAGACCGTAAAAGATTTGGCTGGCTGGCATGTGTGCCTGGATGTTATAGGCTGTCTTCTGGACGGCGAAAAGCCCGAAGACCGGCACGCAGATTGGGAAGCTTGGCATGATGCTTATGCCCGTGCGATCGGGGAGCTATAGGAGGAAGACCGATGGGTTATATCGAGGATTTAAGGAAACTTACTGGGAGCCGGCCGCTTCTGCTGACCGGCGTCGGGGTAGGCGTGTTGGATGACAAGGGCCGGGTTCTCCTGAAACAGGGCTTTGACGGGCGCTGGGGCATCCCAGGGGGATTCATGGAACTGGGTGAGACTGCGGAGGAGGCGGGACGTCGGGAAGTACTTGAAGAAACAGGAATCGAAATTGACGGACTGACTCTCGTGACAGTCGTTTCCGGTCCACAGACATTTTCCAGATTGGAAAATGGAGATGAGTATTACTCCGTCACGATCGTTTTTGCTGCACATGCAGCAGGAGACCAGGAACCTAAACCGGATGGCACTGAAACTGCAGACGCCAGATTCTTCCTGCCGGATGAGCTGCCGGAAGGGCTGAACCAGATAATCAGAGATCAGATTTTCCGATATTTGAGCCACAAATGAGAGATGACGGGGAGGCCCCGTCTTTTTTACTGAGAAAAAAGAAATATATCCGACAGCTTTGAATAAACGGAAATTTCAATTATAATGTACACATATACATAGAATACAAGACAAAAAATTGGGTTTCCGCCTCTGCGGCAGATTGCCGTCAGCGGGTTCCATATAACGATCAATAAAAGGGGGTAAATCGTTTGAATGCAATTCTGGTTGCTGTGATCGGGATGGTTGTTTTCGCGCTTGGTTATCGCTATTATTCAAAGTTTGTCGCGGAACGCATCTTCCGTCTCGATCCGAATTATGTCACACCGTCCCACAAGTACAAGGACGGCGTTGACTTTGTCCCGACAAACAAATTTGTTCTGTGGGGACACCACTTTACGTCTGTCGCCGGAGCGGCCCCGATACTCGGGCCGGCAATTGCCGTTTATTGGGGATGGCTGCCCGCATTTTTGTGGGTAGTATTGGGGACGGTTTTTGCGGCAGGTGTCCATGATTTCGGGACGCTGGCACTGTCTGTCCGGAACAAGGGGCAGTCCGTCGGAACCATTGCGGACCGGCTGATTGGACAGAGAGCAAAGATGCTCTTTTTGTTCATCATCCTGATCCTCGTCCTGATGGTCAACGCAGTATTTGCCTGGGTCATTTCCAATCTGTTCATCAAGTACCCGGCAAGTGTAATTCCTGTGTTTATCCAGATTCCGCTGGCGGTCTGGATCGGTTATGCCGTATATAAACGGCAGAAGAAGATGCTTATTCCTTCGCTGATCGCGCTTGCGGTCATGTATATAACGGCAATTATCGCGAGCCAGGTAAGCTGGCTGCAGGTGGATTTGGTATCCATGATGGGGGGAGAGGAAGGAGCAGGGCTGTTCGGTCTGGGTGCCGTGTCGTCAGCCTTCTTCATCTGGATCGTCATCCTCATGATCTATGTGTACATCGCCTCGACACTTCCGGTCTGGAAGCTTCTTCAGCCGCGTGACTTCATCAACTCCCACCAGCTTGTGGTCGGACTCGGCATTCTGTATCTCGGCCTGATTTTCACAAATCCGGAGATCACGGCGCCGGCTGTCCACGCAGCAAATGATGTTTCCTGGTTCCCGCTTCTCTTTATCACGATAGCATGCGGGGCCATTTCCGGTTTCCATGGCCTTGTATCGTCCGGAACATCCTCAAAACAGCTGGATAAAGAAACCGATGCCCGCTTTGTCGGCTATCTCGGAGCAGTCGGTGAGGGCATCCTTGCGCTGATCTCCATCCTGGCTGTCGTGACGCTGTTCCCTAGTGCGGCGGCATTTACAGAAGCCTACAGCAGCTTTGGAGCGGCAAATGCCGGCGGCCTCGGCAACTTTGTGGAAGGTGCGTCCAGCCTTGCGGGAGGCATCGGCATCCCCGCAAGTGTGGCGACAACGATTGTCTCCATCATCATTATCAGTTTTGCAGCAACGACGCTGGACTCTTCCGTCCGGCTGATGCGCTACATCATCGCCGAAATTGGCATGGAGTACAAAATGCCGGTACTTTCCAAAACTCACGTGGCAACGTCCGTGGCCGTCCTTTCCAGTGCGGCACTTGTCCTGATCCCCAAAGGGCCGAATGGCTTCGGATCAGGCGGATATCTGCTTTGGCCGCTATTCGGCACCGCAAACCAGCTTCTTGCCGGCATCAGTCTCATGCTGATAGCAGTCTGGCTCAAAAAACTCGGCAGAAACTATATGGTCGCACTGATCCCGATGATCTTCCTCCTGTTCATGACGCTCATTGCCATGTTCCAGCAGGTGTTCTTCGAATGGTCGATGTGGGGCACCAACTCGAATATGCTGCTGTTCGTTTTCGGAGCGATCATTTTCGTGTTTGCAGTCTGGATTATTCTCACTGCCTTTAATGTCCTGACGCGGGGCATCGACCGAAAACTGCCGGTGGAAGACTGATGTGAGGAACGGGGGCCGTCGGAACGGCCCCTTTCTTTAATGGAGGTGGACCAGATCGAACTGTCAGAAAAACTCAAGAAACTGATCCGATATTATGAGGAAGTCATCAGTCTTCCCCATAAGCGGGAAATAGCGGCGGAACTCCGGGATGAGGATGATCTTTTCCTGCTTCTTCTATACTCCGAGATGATCGGCATTCCTAATCCAGTCTATTACTACACACTGGAGCTGTACCCTTACATGATCGAGAAGTTCCATGACTGGCACCTCCGGATGGGAATGGAGAAATCCCCGCTTACCGGAATCCGTTGCTGCTAAAGGAGGGATCTGAATGGACGTGTTAAATAAGGAAGTTATTTTCGTGGGAGGAAAAGGCGGTGTCGGCAAGTCCACCTCGGCTTCGGCCATTGCACTAAAGTCCGCTGCAGAAGGACACAGGACCCTCCTCGTCTCCACCGACCCGGCACATAACACCGGGGATATTTTTGGGAGGAAACTGGACGGGGACATCACCGACGTATCAGAACGCCTGTCCGCGCTGGAAATCAATCCGGACAGGGAGACCGAAAATTATATCCGAACCGTGAAGGATAATCTGAAAGGAATTGTCCATTCGGGCATGGCCGACGAAGTCAATCGGCAGCTGGACACGGCAAAGGCGTCTCCCGGAGCAGATGAAGCAGCGCTGTTTGACAGGCTCGTCACCATCCTCCTCGAGGAGAGGGACGGGTTCGACCGCATCATATTCGATACTGCGCCGACAGGGCATACTATCCGGCTTCTGACATTGCCTGAGCTAATGGGTGTCTGGATTAGGGGATTGCTTGAGAGACGGAGGAAAACGAACGAAAACTATTCGGCGCTGCTGAATGATGGAGATCCTGTTGAAGACCCCATCTACGATGTCCTGCGGGAGCGGCAGGACCGTTTTACCCGAGTAAGGGAAATCCTTCTTAATCCCGACAAGACAGGATTTATCTTTGTGCTGAATCCCGAGCGGTTGCCGATCCTTGAAACCGAGAAGGCAGTAACGCTCCTGGGCAGCCACGACCTTCATGTCCGTACACTCATCATCAATAAGGTTCTGCCGGAAGAAGCGGACGGGGAGTTTCTCCGGGAACGCAGGGAGCATGAACGTGGTTATTTAAATCAGATTTCAGAAACTTTTCGGGATCAGGAGTTAATCTCAGTACCCCTTTTCCCGAGGGATATCGCATCAATGGAAGATTTGGAAGCATTCAGTCAACATTTTAAGGCAGGTGGACCAATTGAAGGCATTCGTTTATGAAATGGGAACGTGGAAACTGAAAGAGATGGAAGATCCGGTCGCAGGACCGGGGGAGGCGGTCGTCTCGCTGAAAGTGTCCGGACTGAACCGGCGGGACCTCTACATTCCTGGACGCCTCGGGCCTGACAAGGAAGCGGTCGTCATCGGGTCGGACGGAGCGGGTGTCGTCAGCCAGGTCGGGGATGGAGTGACTCGGTTTGGCGAAGGGGATGAAGTCATCATCAATCCCGCTCTTCGATGGATGGAGCAGTCAGCAGCGCCTCCCGCGGAGTTCGATATCCTCGGCATGCCGGACAACGGGACGATGGCGGAAAAAATCGTGATTTCTGCAGATCAGCTGGAACCAAAACCCTCTGGGCTGTCATGGGAAGAGGCTGGCGTTCTGTCACTTGCAGCCATGACCGGATACAGGGCGCTTGTGACACGGGGTCAGGTCAAAGCCGGCCAAACGGTGTTCATCCCGGGAGCGGGTAGTGGGGTGGCGACTTATCTTATCCAATTTGCTAAAGCACTCGGCGCCAGGGTACTGGTCTCTTCCAGGAGCGCGGACAAGCGCAGCCGGGCGGTCGAAATCGGTGCAGACCGTGCCATTGACACGAATGCGGACTGGAAAGAAGAGCTGAAGGAGGAAAACATCGATCTCATTATTGATAGCGTAGGGGAAGCGACGTTCAACCGTTCGCTCGAGGTGCTGAAAAAGGGCGGTCGCATCGTCACGTTTGGTGCAACAACTGACGACCATATCCGTTTCGACCTGCGTTCCTTCTTCTACGGACAGTATGATCTGCTCGGTTCTACGATGGGTAACCGGGAAGAACTGCGTGATCTGCTGAAGCTGATGGGGGAAAAGGATATCCATCCGATCGTCGATTCGGTTTATCAGCTGGCAGACATCCGGGACGCCATGGAAAAACTGGAGAACAGCACACAGTTCGGGAAGATAGCCATACGCATAGCGAATTAATTGACGGCATGAAAAAGACGCAGGCCTCTTAGGGGGCCGGCGTCTTTTTCATGCCGTTAACATCTGTGAGCGTATCGGAAACAGCTCCCTGGCTGCTTTTTTGGACCACAGAGATGTCTCCATTCGTTCCCAGAACGACTGCTTCTACTTGTTCAAGTGAGGCAATCCCTTTTTCGCGAACGCTTTGCAGAATTTCAGTTTGATGTACCCGTGTCCTCCTCATGGCTTCTTCACGGAAGGTGCCGTCTGCATAGAGAGCTTCAGGAGATCCCTTGATCAGGTCTCTGGCAGCTTTCCATCTCAGTGTAAGCCATGACACCAGAAACTGGAGAAACAGGAGCAGCCCCAGTGCAGTAATCCCACTTGCGAGGAGGCCACTGAAAAACCAATTGAATTTCGTACGGACTAAAAATAGCCGCCACTATAG
>NZ_JCAXEU010000014.1:0-76777 GCF_059758705.1 Bhargavaea sp. GQ12 | reverse complement strand
GCTTTTCTTATAAAGGCTGCGATTTCGTCATTCAAGGCTTCATTCTCGTCATTCATGGTTCCAGTTTCGTCATTCGAAGCCGCAATTTCGTCATTCGCCCACCCGGAGCCGTCGAATGCTGAAATTAACGGCATGAATGACGAAATTAGACTGTCGAATGATGAAACTTAACCGCTGAATGACGAAACCGGCAACTGTCGCAACTGTAGACCGGACTGTCATTAACCTGCCTGCACCTGCAGGCCTGCCTTCTCTCTTTTGCCGTGCATCAAGAAATACAGCAACGCCGAAACGAGTACGACAGCCGCCAAGATCAGATAGAGTGTGCCGAAGCTCATGTACGGAATAAAGAACCCAATCAGGAATGGGCCGAATCCGAGCCCCGCATCCAACGCGATGAAAAACGTCGATGTCGCCAGCCCCATGCGGTGTGGCGGCGTGAGCTTGACTGCGACTGCCTGTGTACAGGACTGCATATTGCCAAATCCGAGGCCAATCAGCACGCCGGAAGCAAGCAGCATCAGTCCGTTCTGTGCAGTCCCGAGCAGAACGAGCCCGGACGCGAACAAGACAAACGCCGGATACATCACCGCATTCGCCCCCTTCACATCCATGAGGCGGCCGGTGAACGGACGCGACAGCAGTACCGCGACGGAGTACACGAGGAAGAAGAAGCTGGCCGCGCTCACGAGATTGATCTCGATTGCGTAGGTGCCGATGAACGACAGGACGCCGGAATAGCAGAATGCGACCACCAAGGTGACGAGCGCAATCGGAATGGCACGCGGCTCCACGATGCCGGAAAGGCTGAACCCTTTTTTCTCCTGTCCCTTCGGCACCGGCTTCGCTTCGGGTACGCGCAGGAACATCGCAACTGCCAGGCTGACGAAACCGACGGCAAGGCATAAGCCGAATATGGCCGTCATCCCGGTCTTACCGCTCAAATACAGGCCGATAAAGGGACCGATTGCCGTCGCAAGCGTAGCGCTCATGCTGAAATAGCCGATGCCCTCCCCTTTCCGCGCTGCCGGGATGGTCTGTGCCACAATCGTCCCCGTCGCCGTACTTGCAATCCCCATCGCAGTTCCGTGGAGGAAGCGCGTCAGCATAAGAAACGGAATCCCCAGCTGGATGAAGTACAGGGCAGTCGTCAAAGCAAACAGGATAAGACCGATAAACAGTGTCTTTCTGCGCCCTATTGATTCAATACTGCGGCCGGTCAACAGCCTGCCGGTAAGTGCGCCCACGATAAACAGGCCGGTAACAAGTCCCGCCTCACTCGCCGAGGCGCCGTATTCATCAGTGGCATAGACCCCGATGATAACCACAAGCAAGTAAAAGACGAGTGTGATCAGAAAGTTGACGCCGGAGACAATGATAAAATCTTTTGTCCATAATTTCTGATCAGGCTTCATCTCCGGCTCCCCCTTTCCGCATTAGATTCTTCCTAATTTCAGGAAGAAGGCGGTGCAGAAGTTCCTGCTCCTCACGCGCCATCCCTTTCATGATCTCGCCTTCCAGCAGGGAGATCTTTTCCCGGCATTCCCGGTACACCGCCACTCCCCTCCCTGTCAGACGGATCACCTTGACTCGCCGGTCCTTTCCTGGGATCTGCTCAATCAGTTCCCGCTCTTCCAGGCGATGGACCCTTCTCGTGATCGACGGCTTTTCAACCCCGTAATAACTCGATATCTCAACAAGCGTAGACGGTCCTTCACGCTCGATGTAGAAAATGACCTGCCACAGCGAATAAGTAAGGCCGTACGGTTCCAGCAGCTGATTCAGCCTGGTGATCAGCGGCCGGTAAATGGCCAGATAATGACGGAAAATCCCCTCCATAGTTCGGCCCCCTTTTTAGTTACTCATATTAACTATTAGCTATGGAAACTATAATGCAGAAGACCCTACATGTCAATTGCCTGACGTGTCGCAACGGCTAATGCTGATGCCCTTCAGAAACACTGGTGAGGTCATTCAGATGCTGAGCATTCGTCTCCCTCTGAACAGTCGTGACTTAACTTCACGCAAAAGGGAATGATTCCTTTATAATGTTCCAGACGAGGAGTGATGACTTATAAACCTACAACAAGATAAACTACATAATCCGACCGGAAAAAGCCGGATCGGACTGGCACTTGTCCTCGGACTCCTCGCCATACTGGGGCCACTCAATATCGATATGTATTTGCCGAGCTTTCCCGAGATTTCGCGGGAACTCGGAACCGGCGCCTCGCAGGTGCAGCTGAGTCTGACCGCCTGCCTGATCGGGCTTGCACTCGGGCAGATCGTGGTCGGCCCGATCAGCGATGCCCAGGGCAGAAGAAAGCCGCTGATCATCGGCACTTCTCTCTTTGCCCTGGCATCCGTCTTCTGTGCGCTCGCCCCCAATATCACCGTGCTCATCGTCGCACGGTTCCTGCAGGGGTTCACCGCTGCGGCAGGGGTTGTCCTATCCCGTGCCGTAGTGCGCGATGTCTTTAGTGGGCGGGAGATGACGAAGTTTTTCTCGCTCCTCATGGTCATCAATGCCGTTGCACCGGTCGTCGCTCCCATGCTCGGCGGAGCGATCCTGGCCATTCCTTCTGCAAGCTGGGAAACGATTTTCTACGCACTGGCTTTGATCGGAGTACTGATCGTCGTGATTGTGGGGACGAAGCTCAAGGAAACGCTGCCGCCGGAAAAGCGGATTCCAAGTTCCATCGGTTCTTCAGTGACCACGATGGGCAGTTTATTGAAGGACCGCTCCTTTATCGGCTATGCGCTCGTTGTCGGTTTTGTCCATGGCGGAAGTTTCGCCTACGTCTCGGGCACGCCTTTTGTTTACCAGCAGATTTACGGCGTGTCTCCTCAGGTATTCAGTATCCTGTTCGGCATCAACGGTGTGGCCATCATCACCGGGAGCTTCATCATCGGCCGGTTCGGCGGAATCATATCCGAGAAAAAGCTGCTGCAGGCAGCCGTCACCGTAGCTGCGACCTCAACATTCATCCTGCTGATCATGACCATCATCAAAGGCCCGCTGGCGTCGCTGGTGATCCTGATCTTCATCTACATGACCACGATGGGCATGATCATCACCAGCACCTTCACCCTTGGGATGGCCAAACAGGGCGGCCGTGCCGGCAGCGCCAGCGCCGTACTCGGCATGCTCCCGAGCCTGCTCGGCGCGGCCTTTACCCCGCTGTCCGGCATCGCGGGCGCAACCGCCGTCCCGATGGGCGCAACCCTTTTCGGCACTTCCCTCATCGGACTGATCGCCTTTATGACGCTGATCAAGAAGGACAGCGAAGAAGAATACTAAATGCAGCAATCCCTCTCCTGATAATGAATGGAGAGGGATTATTTTCTTCGTCGGTGATTCAGTAAAATTACGCTATAACGTAATTTCTTGTGCGCTCTACTTAATAAATCTTTGCATTCAAGAGTAAAATAAATTACACTTCAAAGTAAGAAAGGGTGTTTGAAATGAATGACTTACGTTTGAATGTCGGTTTGTTGCGCAGGAAGGTCCCGAATCTGACAAGCGCGGCCCGTCAGGTCGGGTTACGTCCTGCGACCGTGTCGAACCTGTGCACAGGCAAGATACCCGTCGGGCGGGCTGAGGTCCGGACGCTTGCTGCGCTCGCTTCATTGGCCAATTGCACATTGGATGATCTGATTATCAGGGGGGAGAAGATCGAGATGATTGAGACGAAGATCAAGACTTTGGATTTGTTTGCACCGTTGGCTAAAGGCGGTACGGTCGGTCTTGTTGCACGTCCGGGGATGGGTCAGCTCGTCGTATTGGCGGAACTGCTTTACCGGTTGAAGAATGACGGCTATCAGACCACCCTGCTCATGCCTGAGGGGGAACACCGCGGAGTGGACGACCTTGCGGAAAACGTGGATGTCATTACCCATTCGATCGGAGAAACCAACCGGAAAATCATTGAGCTGGGCGGCGGTCAGGAGATTATATTTGTCGCTGACCGGTCCCATGTCATCACGGGCGGCATCCAGGAGCTGCAGGAGAATCTCCAGGAAAAAGGCATCCACTCCGTGACTACGTTCCTTGTCGACCTGACCGGTGACGCAGTGGATGAGAACCTGCCTTACGGGCCGCTTGAGACGCTATGGCAGTTCGATGCCGACCTGGTGGCCAGGCACCGCTATCCGGCCGTGAGTCCCCTGGGATCCGTGTCCTCTGTTCTCGAAGGCGCCCATCTCGATCAGGAACACTTCGCCGTCCAGCAGAAAGCCCTGAAACTCCTCCGCCGCTATCGGGAACTCAGATCTCTGGTAACAGTCAGCGGAATCGATCGGATTCCTGCATCCGAGCTGCAGACTTATCGTAGGGGCGAGCGTCTGGAGGCCTATCTGACCCAGCCATTTTACGTAGCTGAGGCCTTCACGAAAAAACCTGGTGCATCCGTCAGCCTCCAGGAGACGCTGAATGATGTGAAAGAGATCATGAACGGCTCAGCAGATTCCAAAGAAGTTGCCGATCTCGAGCTGATCGGCAGCCTGCAGCCTTAAGCCTTCCTCACACGGCCGTGCCCTTTGCATGGCCGTTTTCTGATTCTCGGGAAAACCCGAGTCCTCCTGCCCCCTTTCACCGAGCTTTCTGCTGTATACTGATGGAATACCGATGACCATTCTTTAGTTTATATAGACCATCCGCCGGCCGGCGTTTTCGCTGAAGGATGAATTCCAATCAGAAATGAGCAGGTGAATTATTTGATCGAAATCAAAACATCCACACTAAGTGACGGGGAATTCAACAGAGGTGTATTTGCAACATGCGATATCAACGAAGGCACTCTGATCCACCAGGCCCCGGTGATCGCTTATCCGAATGATCAGCACGAACACATCGAACAGACGCTTCTCGCTGACTATGCGTTTGAGTATGGACTCAACCACACCGCTATCCTTCTGGGCTACGGGATGCTGTTCAACCACTCATACCAGCCGAATGCGTCCTACGAGATCAGCTTCGAGAACCAGACATTCAACTTCTACGCCCACACGGCCATCAAAATGGGTGAAGAAATCCTCATCAACTACAACGGGGACGAGGATGATCAGGAGCTGCTCTGGTTTGACCGGGAAGAAGAATCCGAATCCTGACCCGTTTAAGCGAACCATTTATCAGCCTGTGTACCGGAATCCGGCACACAGGCTGATTTGCGTTCAGGTTATCCGGCATAATTCACCAAACCTCCATTCCCTCATCACAGTTTGGCCAGATTCCCGTGCTACACTTTGTGTAATGGAGGTTGAGGCGAATGAATCAGGCGATCACGGACAACCGGCTGATGACGAAAGCCGAACAGTTTATCAGAGAATGCTACGTGGAGCTCGGGATCCCGAAGGACCGGCAGGAAGAACGGATCCGGGAAATCCGGTCGGAAGTGGGAGCGACGGGCACGTATGTCCACACGTCCATTGAACTCACGCACGGCGCCAGGATGGCGTGGCGCAACAGCAACCGCTGCATCGGCCGCCTGCTCTGGCACACGCTGCATGTAGTCGATGCCCGGCATGTACGCACCGCTGAAGTTGCGTATGGACAGCTGCTGGACCATATTCGTTTTGCTACGAACGGCGGCAAGATCCGCTCCACAATCACCGTTTTCCCTCCGCGGAAAAACGCTACCGATCCGCTCCGTGTCCTGAACCATCAGCTGATCCGCTACGCCGGATATGAGACAGATGGCCAGGCCACAGGCGACCCGGCGTCCCTGCAGTTCACCAGGCTGTGCGAGAATCTCGGCTGGCAGGGGGAAGGCACCCCGTTTGATGTTCTTCCACTTGTTATCCGGGAGGACGGGAAAGCACCGGAACTGTTCCGAATTCCGGATGATGTGGTCATGGAAGTGCCGATCACCCATCCGGACAACAAAGCATTGGGCGAACTTGGCCTGAAATGGTATGCCGTCCCGATGATTTCGGATATGCTGCTCGAGATCGGCGGAATCGAGTATCCGATGGCGCCGTTCAACGGCTGGTACATGGGTACGGAGATCGGCGCGAGGAACTTCGCGGATGAGGACCGCTATGATCTCTTGCCCGCCGTGGCGAAGGTGTTTGGCCTGGATACCTCCTCTAACCGGTCTCTCTGGGTCGACCGCGCTCTTGTCGAGCTGAACGTCGCCGTACTGCATTCCTATCAGATGGCCGGCGTCACGCTCGTCGACCACCACACGGCGGCCGAGCAGTTCCGGAAGTTCGAGGAAAATGAGCACAGACACGGTCGCCCCGTCACCGGAAACTGGACCTGGCTCATTCCGCCTCTGTCCCCTGCCTCAACGCACATTTTCCATAAGCCGTACAATAATGAAAAGCTGTCTCCAAATTACGTTTACCAGGCTCCGCCTGAAATCTGAAAGGGACCCATCCGCGGATGGGTCCCTTTCCAATTACAGTTTCACAAGTGTCCGGCCTCGCACCTTCCCCTGCAGGATGGCCCCGAGCACTTCCGGCAGCTGCTCCAGGGACACTTCATTGACCAGGTCGCCGTCCAGCACCGTCGGCTTATAATCAGTGCTCAGCCGCTCCCACGCCTCGAGGCGACGTTCCATCGGGCATTGCACGGAGTCGATCCCTAGCCAGTTGATGTTTCTCGAGATAAACGGCAGGACTGTCGTCTGGACTTCGATACCGCCTGTCAGGCCAGAAGTCGCGACCGAACCGCCATACTTCAGCGTACTGAGGATGTACTGGAGCGTCTTCCCGCCGACGGGGTCGACCGCTCCTGCCCACTGTTCTTCCCTGACCGGTGTCCCGTCTTCATCAGCCACGTCATTGCGGCGGATGACCCGGCTTGCCCCGAGTTCTTTCAGATACGCTTCCTCGTCATGTTTGCCCGTGCTGGCCGTCACCTCATAGCCCCGATTGGCCAGAATGTTCACGGCGACGCTGCCGACGCCGCCCGTGGCACCGGCGACCAGGACCGGGCCTTTGTCAGGCGCGAGCCCGTTCTCTTCCAGCCGAAGGACGGACAAGGCCGCGGTAAAGCCGGCCGTACCGAGAACCATGGACTCCCGCATCGTCAGTCCTTCCGGAAGCGGCACGACCCAATCCGCCGGTACGCGCGCCACTTCGCTGAATCCGCCAAAATGCCCGGTCCCGAGCGCGTAGCTGGTCACGATGACCTCATCTCCAGCCTTATAGCGTCCGTCCGCCGACTCCATCACCGTCCCCGCCAGATCGATTCCGGGCACCATCGGATAGGATCCGACCATTCTCTTCTTCAGGGCAACCAGGCCATCCTTGAAGTTCACACTCGAGTAGGCTACCCGGATTGTAACCTCCCCTTCCGGCAGATCTTCCATGGTCAGCTGCGTGATCTCCGGCTGAGACTGCTCGTCCTTCACTACCATCGCTTTGAATGTACTCATGTCCCCATCCGTCCTTTCTTTCCGGCTATGAGCCTGTATTCACTAGAAGCATAGCCATAAGATCCTGCTCATGCAAATACCCGGTCTTACCGGAAATCCATGAAGACGATCGAAAATCCGAGGTACAGTATCACAAATACCAAAGAATTATATTTCATAGTTGTTAAGACCACGCGGAGCAAAAAATTGTTCATATGATGAAGTGACTGAAGTTGCTGCAATTTTGGTCCCCCGACAAGATTTTAGAAAGGAGGACTTTAGATGAGCACGTTCCCTGGTTCCGACGGGTCTAATAAATCTGGTCAAGCTGGCAGATGTCGCAAGGACTGCAAGTGCAATAGCGGATGCACTTGTAATTCCGGATGCAAGTGCAAATGCAGGTGTGGGTGCAAGTGTAAATGCAGCTGTAGCTGCTCGTGCAAGTGCGAGTGCAAGTGCAAATGCAGCTGCTCGTGCGGATGCAACAGCGGATGCAAGTGCAACGCCGATTACGAATCCTGATTTGTGACAATGACTTCAGATCTTGTTTACATGGACTGCATATGGATTGGGGCTCATTGATCTAAATAAAGCTGCATCGAACAGATATTCTTTCGATGCAGCTATTTTTATTGGGATACCGGTCCATATGGAGTGTTTCCAAAAAGCAAAAAGGAGCCAGCCGGACGGCGAAAGCCCCTTTTCCATCTTTTCTTCACGATTCAATTTCGAGCCTTCTCCTGCCGGCTATTTGATCAGCGTTTCGATATGCTCAGCAATCTGCTCCACGTTGACTGCTGCCTGCCCCGTATTCATATCATGAACGGCCCGGATCTGATTCTCATCATCCAAGACATACATGGTCGTCCCATGAACAATCTGGCCGTCTCGGTCTTTCTGGAAAACCATTTTAAACTGGTTCGTGACCTCTTCCGTCTGCTCAACAGTTCCCCGGAGGAACAGCCAATTCCCCGATGTAATGTCAAACTGGTTCTTGTATTGTTTGATCCTGTCCACTGTATCCACTTCGGGGTCCAAGGTGATGAGAATGACATGATAGTCATTTTCCGGAACGTCTTTACCCTCCAATGTTTCCTGAAGGCTCAGCAAGTCAATCACTGTCATTGGGCAAACGTCCGGACACTGGGTGTAATAAAACGCCACGAGTTTGGGTTTGCCGGAGGAAAAGGCATCCGTATCACCCGTTATCGAAGGCAATTGCGGATCATCGATGGCAGCCAATTTGGGAAGCTCCACAGTCCGGGGCCAAAAAAGGCAGATCGCTGCAAATCCGAGAAGAACGATCATGGCAATGAATGAAATTCTTTTCAAATGGTTCACCCTCAAGCTTTTATGGAATTTAAAACGAGGCCCACGACAACTGTGAGCAACAAAGTGGCGAATCCGCACAGCTGATACATATTCAGCAGAAGCTGGGTGTGGTCGGAGATCGGAATGCTGCAGATTTGCGGGTTTTTCAGCACTTCGCCGATCATGATGCCCATCGAGATGCCGACCAGCCCATTGTATAGACCGGCCAGGAGCAAGTGGTAGTTGAACAGACCTCCAAAAAGAGTCCCGACTGCTGCTCCAAGCAGTAGATTAACAAGAAAAACCAGGGAGAGGCCCGCGGACAACAACACGGTTACATGCATGCCCAGTATGAGTGTGACTCCCAATGTCGCTGTGCTTGCGATGGTGGCTGCATGTCTGCCATCAAACAGATGCTTACTACTGCGCAACCGAAAATAACAGAAACAAGCAGCCGCCACATTCCAGATCAGAAGTCCAACAATGCCGAGCATGTTCTCACCCTCCCGATCTCTTGACCGCAGCGAACAGGACAGCGAGGATCAGGAAAACAAACAATTCAAGAATGACCGTAAAATGATAGGGGTCTGTTACAATGGCTCCCAGCATGGGCGCCATCATCCCCATCATCATGCCGTTGATCAGCCCGGTCAGCATCGACTGGCAGTCGAAGAGCGCCCCGAACAATGCGCCGGCACCCATCCCTCCCAAGGCAGACACCATCGTGATGGCCGTGAAGTGGAAGGGATATTGCAAGATCAGAAAAACCCCCGTTGACAGGGCGACCAGGCCGCCCAAAGCCATGGCAATATTCATGGCCAGCGGAAAAGCGATCAATTTCCGGTGATGGTGCACATAGCCATACAGCAGTGCAAACAGCACCAGATTTGTATATAGAATCAAAACAAATGAAAGCCCGTGCATCCAACCACCTCCCGACAGGATATGCGGGCTTAGCGGTTGTCGGGCCGGCCTCTGTCCGGTTCAAGTCCGGGAGTTCTGGAAATGATTTATGCAAGGTTCAAAGCGTTAATTGCCAAAACGCAAAACAACCCTCTCTGCAGTTTAGAGAGGGCGGTTCCGGAGAAGGTTTACTTCTGGTTGAACAAGTAAAGCGACACAAACAGCAGCACAATCGCGATCAGCTTTTTGGCATCGATCGGGAAGCGTTCTCCTCCGAACAGCCCGAAATGGTCGATCACCGCGCCCATGATCATCTGTCCGGCAATAATTCCGGCCAGAGCCGCCGCCACACCAATTTTCGGCACGGAAAAGACCAGAATGAGCACGTAAACCGCACCCATGAGCCCTCCAAGCAACTGCCATTTCGGAACCGATGCCACGGCCAGCAAGTTGCCGTTCCCAAAAAAGATAACGGCAAAGAACAGCGCGAGCGTGCCGATCAGAAACGAAATGAAAGACGCTTCGATTACTCCGACGTTTCTGCCCAGGTTCCCATTGACCTGGCTCTGTATGGCGACGGCGATGCCGCCGATCAATGCGAGTAATGGAAAAAGCAACTTCATTCAACATACTCCCCTTGCGATCAAGTCGTCTCTAAGTCTTTTGAATAGTGTATCAGAACAGCCAGAAAAAAAGCCTCTCCCTGTCATGTAAGGAGAGGGGCTGGATGCTTTGGCTTCTGCATCAATAAGCAATTCCCACGCGCTTTTTAATGTACTCGCCGCTTTCAATCTGGCCATATGCGAATTCCGCCGTATCCGGCACTGAGATTTTGCTGCCGCCTTCCGGCAGGAAATCTGTTTCTGTCCGGTAGTTGCCCAATCGTTCGCCGTCCGGCAAATACGTCGGACAGACGATGGTCCAGTCGAGATTGGATTCTCTGAGCAAATTGTAGACTTTCTCATGTTCTTCGGCAGCACGGGTAGTTTTGCGCTTGGATTCGCTTGATTGGTAGCGCAATACATCCGGGGTAACCCGGCTCTGCAGGATTCCGGCAGTCCCGATTGTAATGATCCGCCGGATGCCTTCTGTTTCCATGGCCTTGATGATCAGCGGCATGCTTTCCGAGAGCGTGGTGCCTCCGTCCGTATTGAGGGCACTGACCACAACGTCGGCTCCATGCATGGCGCGTTTAATCGCATCTTGGTTTAATGCATCACCCTGGATGACCGTCAGATGTTCGTCTTCTATCTGAAGCTTCTCCGGATTGCGAACAAGAACGCTGACCCGATGTCCGTCCTGAAGCGCCTGCCTGACGATGCGGCTGCCAACACGCCCCGTCCCACCCATTATTAAGATGTTCAAGAATGAACCTCCTCCAGCTTCTCTTATCATCATAAGCATAACAAAAAAGCCCCCAACCATAACGGTTGAGAGCCTTTGTGATGTTGAAAATTAGCGCTTCGAGAACTGAGGTGCACGACGTGCGCCTTTGAGACCGTACTTCTTACGTTCCTTCATACGTGGGTCACGTGTGAGGAGACCTGCGGATTTGAGCGCAGGACGGAAGTCTGGGTCTACCTGAAGCAGGGCACGGGCAACGCCGTGGCGGATTGCGCCGGCTTGTCCAGTGTAGCCGCCGCCGTTAACGTTAACGAGAACGTCGTAGCTGCCGAGAGTTTCAGTCGCTACAAGCGGTTGCTTGATGACTTCACGGAGTGTTTCGAATGGGATGTAATCTTCTGCGTCACGGCCGTTGATTACGACTTTACCTTCGCCGGGTACGAGGCGTACGCGGGCAACGGAAGTCTTGCGGCGGCCAGTGCCGATGTATTGAACTTGTGCCAAAGTGTTTCCTCCTCTTAATTACCCGCGAAGTTCGTAAACTTCCGGTTGTTGTGCTGCGTGTGGATGCTCAGCGCCTGCATAGACATGCAGTTTGCGGTACATCTGACGGCCGAGCGGTCCTTTTGGAAGCATGCCCTTGATGGACGTTTCGAGAAGCTTTGTAGGGTACTTCTCGCGCATTTCGCCTGCTGTACGCTGACGGATGCCGCCCGGGTGGCCTGTGTGACGGTAGTAGATCTTGTCCTGGAGTTTGTTACCAGTCATTTCGATCTTTTCTGCATTAATAATGATGACGTGGTCGCCTGTGTCCACGTTCGGAGTGTACGTTGGTTTATGCTTGCCGCGCAGGATTGCTGCGACTTCGGACGATAGACGGCCGAGCGTCTTGCCCTCTGCGTCGACAACGAGCCACTTGCGCTCGACTTCTTGGGCTTTCGCCATGTACGTTGTACGCATTTGTTAGTCCTCCTAAATTTCACTCAATCAAAGTTCCGAGTTCCGATTCTCTATCCCTAACACAAAGAAACCTTACCGGGGCATTCTTAGTGGGGTTATCGAATTACCGCTTATCATCATACCGTGAATTGGCAATGAAGTCAACCGTTTTTGTGTGTACGCCAGGAAAAGTTGTTTCATCCCCCGTAGCGCACGTTTTCGAGGTACAAACCCTGTGCCTGCGCGGTTTTCCCCGCTTGGGACCGGTCCTTCGCGGCGAGGATACCCGGGATGTCTTCCGGATCCAGTTCGCCCTTGCCGCACATCCAGAGGGTGCCGGCGATGATCCGGACCATGTTGTACAGGAAGCCGCTCCCGCTGATGACCATATGGAGCTCCTCGCCTTGCCGCTCGAACCGGATCGATTCAATGGTGCGGACCTTGTCCTCCACATCCGTCTTAGCCGAGCAGAAGCTCGTGAAGTCGTGCGTGCCGATCAGATGGCGTGCGCCCGCTTCCATCCTGGCCACATCCGGTGTCACCCCGAGTGACGGCGTCGTGAAATACCGACGGAACGGACTGATGACATCGGACAGGTGCCAAATGTACCGATAGGTCTTGCCCGTTGCCGAAAAACGCGCGTGGAAACCGTCGGGTACTGTCTCCGCGGAAAGAATGCGGATCGCCCCGGGCAGCCGGGTATTGAGCGCCATCGCCCAGCGGTTATCCGGTATGCCGAGAGGTGTATCAAAGTGGACGACCTGCCCGCTTGCATGCACGCCGGCATCGGTGCGGCCGGACGCATGCACACGGACCGCCGTCCCCTTATGGATCACGGAGAGTGCCTGCTCCAGCTCGCCCTGCACCGTGCGCCCCTTCGGCTGGATCTGATAGCCCTCGAAGCCGCTCCCGTCATAGGCGATGATCAGTTTGATGCGTGGCATGGAAATCTCTCCTTTTGGGTGTTGGGGCCAGTTCCTGGCGTGTAAGTCCGAAACGGAACGGCTAAGTCCGATTTTGCAGCTGTAAGTCCGATATTGGTGCGCCAAGTCCGATTACGAAGCGGTAAGTCCGATATCGGCCAACTAAGTCCGAACCCGGTCCGATAAGTCCGAAATCCCGCCGCCCTAGCCCCTCAGGAACCAGAGGGCCACAATGACAGCGAGCAAGATCAGAAGTGCCGTCGTATCCCGCCAGTCCCACTTTAGCTGGCGGTAGCGTGTCCTTCCTTCTCCCCCGCGGTAACCGCGGACTTCCATCGCTACGGCCAGGTCCTCGGCGCGCTTGAAGGCGCTGACGAAAAGCGGGACGAGGAGCGGGACAACCGCCTGGATGCGTTCTTTCATCGTGCCCGACGAGATGTCGGAGCCCCGTGCCAGCTGGGCCTTCAGGATTTTGTCAGTCTCGTCCATCAGGGTCGGAATAAAACGGAGCGAGATCGACATCATAAGCGCAAGCTCGTGGACCGGGAATTTCACTTTCTTCAGCGGGTTCAGAAGCACCTCAAGCCCGTCCGTGATCGAGATCGGTGATGTCGTGAGCGTGAGCAGCGACGTCATGAGCACGAGCACGAGGAAACGGACCGAGATGTAAATCCCCTGCCGCAACCCTTCTTCATAGATCTTCAGGAAGCCGAGCTCGAACAGCAGGTCGCCTTCCTTCGTGAAGAAGATATGGAGGAGGAACGTGAAGGCGATCAGGAACATGACCGGCTTCAGCCCACCGATGAGGAAACCGATGCGCACCTTGGATGCGAAGATCGACATTAATGTAAAAGCCAGCAGGAGCGCGTAGCTCACGGTGCTGTTCGCAAGGAACACCGCCGCGATGAAGATGAAGACAAAGATCAGCTTCGAACGCGGGTCGAGCCGGTGGACGAACGAATCACCCGGGATGTAGCGGCCGAACACCATTTTCTCCATCATGATGCGCCGCCCCCTTTCCCGAGATCCGCCGCGAGATAGGCCGCAAGCTGCTCTTCAGTCAGTGCCGGAGGGCCCGCCGGCAGGCCTGCACCTTCCTCGTATAGCCGCTGGAAGCTCACGGTGCGCGGGACGCCGAGGCGCCACCCCAGGAGCCGATCCGAATCCGAGAATACTTCTTCCGGCGGTCCCTGCAGGACGTCCGTGCCGTCATGCATGACGATCATATGATCTGCATAGCGCGCTGCATCTTCCATGCTGTGGGTGACGAGGATCGTCGTCAGATTCTGCTGTCCATGGAGCTCATAGAACAAGTCCATGATCTCCTTGCGGCCAGCGGGATCCAGCCCGGCGGTCGGCTCGTCCAGGACGAGCACATCAGGTTCCATGGCCAGTACCCCGGCAATCGCCACTCGCCGCATCTGGCCGCCCGACAGATCGAACGGAGACTTTTCCGCCGTTCCCTCGGGAAGACCGACGCGCTCCAGCCATCTGAGCGCGCGTGCCTTTGCCTCTTCTTCCTCAACACCGAAGTTCAGCGGGCCGAACATGACATCCTTCAGCACATTCTCCTCGAACAGCTGATGCTCGGGAAACTGGAAGACGATGCCGACTTTGCGTCGGATCGGCTTCAGCTGCTTGCCTTTCGTATCCTTGGTGACTTGGGTCTCTCCGATTCGGACAACTCCGGACGTAGGCTTCAGAAGACCGTTCAGATGCTGAAGAAGCGTCGACTTGCCGGAGCCCGTATGGCCGATGATGGCCGTATACGAACTCGAAGGGATACGGACGTTCACATCGTGGAGTGCCTGCTTCTGGAACGGCGTGCCCGCCGCATATGTGTAGCCTACCTGTTCGAGCGCAATGTCCATAACTGCTCCACCAACTTCCGTTCCGTCATCGTTCCGGGTTCTGTTCCGATGCCCTGCTCCCCGAGAAGTGCGGACAGCCTCATGGCGAACGGCAGATCGAGCCCGAGCGCAGTCAGCGACTCTCCTTTGAGAAAGACTTCCTGCGGCGTTCCTTCCGCGAACTTGCGGCCGCCGTTCATGACCACCACCCGGTCAGCCAATAGCGCTTCCTCGAGGTCATGGGTGATCGAAATAACGGACAGTCCCGTCTTTTCCCTCAACTCCAGGATGACCCGGATCACTTCTTCCCGTCCCTGGGGATCGAGCATCGAAGTCGCTTCGTCCAGAATCAGCAGCCTCGGCCTGAGGGCCAGTGCACCCGCAATGGCCACGCGCTGCTTCTGGCCGCCCGACAGGTGCTGCGGCTCGTGGTCAAGGAACGTATCCATCTTGACCTGCCTGAGCGCATCGCGCACGCGGAGTGTCATCTCCTCGAATGGGATGCCGTTGTTTTCCAGGGCGAAAGCGACATCATCCTGCACGGTCGCTCCGACAAACTGGTTGTCCGGGTTCTGGAACACCATGCCCATCTGCGAACGCTTTTCCCAAAGGTTGTCCTCTGTGAGCGTGTCGCCGAACAGGCCCACAGTCCCCTCCTGAGGGAAAAGGAGTCCGATCATGAGCCGCGCAAGCGTCGATTTGCCGGAACCGTTATGCCCGACGACGGCAATCCACTCGCCCGCCTGCATATCGAACGAAACGCCGTCGACCGCATGGCGGCCGTCCGCATCGTCCGGTGTATAGGTAAAACGGACGTCCTGAAGGGACAGGATCCGTTCCATAGTCATTCCTCCTCTGCTTCACTCAACTCTGCTGTCTATTGTAACGGAATCCGGTGGCCGTGTCGTCCGGGCCCGGAGCCGGAAGAGTGTGTGAACATCTTACTCCGGTATAGCAACGTTTCACTCCGGTATGTTAGCGTCTCACTCCGGTATAGCAACGTTTCACTCCAGTATGTCAACGTCTCAACGCCTACCCCACTCCGATGCCTTCCCGTTTCCGTCCGTATGTAAAAAAAAAGCGCGCACCCCAACTGGTGACTGCGCTTTTGTCGTATGGCATGACCCGGCGGCTGCTCACACCTCCGGGACCATGATGGGGTGCGGAGAGCTAGACGGGACGCAAGCATTGGCTCCGCCCATCGTAACGCTCAGCTTTTTCATTTGCCGTATAAATCATTATAGAAAGAAAAGGGTGCCGTCCATACTCAGGTAACCGCACACCCTTTTCGTTAACGCAAATTAAACGAGTTCGATGATGACGACCGGTGCGCCGTCTCCGCGGCGAGGGCCGACTTTCATGATGCGGGTGTAGCCGCCCTGACGCTCAGCGTAGCGAGGTGCCACATCGTCGAACAGTTTCTGCAGTGCATAGACCGTTTGCTCATTGCCTTCTTCGTCAGTCGTCGTAACGAGTTCGCGACGGATGAATTCGGCAGCCTGACGGCGTGCATGGAGATCACCGCGTTTTCCGAGAGTGATCATTTTCTCAACGACGGAACGGAGCTCTTTCGCACGCGTTTCAGTCGTCTGCAGGCGTTCGTTGATGATGAGATCGGTTGCGAGGTCACGAAGCATCGCCTTACGCTGGGAGCTTGTACGACCTAACTTTCTGTAGCCCATCGAGTTTCCCTCCTTTTGGGTAAATTGGATGGTCCGCTATGGACGATTATTCTTCCGTACGCAGGCCGAGTCCGAGGTCTGTCAGCTTCGCCTTGACCTCTTCGAGGGACTTGCGGCCCAGGTTGCGCACTTTCATCATTTCATCTTCGGATTTGTTCGCGAGCTCAAGCACCGTGTTGATGCCGGCGCGCTTCAGGCAGTTGTAAGATCGGACGCTCAGGTCGAGTTCCTCGATAGTCATCTCGAGAACCTTTTCCTTCTGGTCTTCTTCTTTCTCCACCATGATCTCAACGGAATGTGCTTCATCCGTGAGGCCTACGAAGATGTTGAGGTGCTCGGTCAGGATCCTGGATCCGAGCGAGATTGCCTCTTGCGGCCCGATGCTGCCATCGGTCCAGACGTCGAGGGTCAATTTATCGTAATCGGATGATTGTCCGACACGTGTGTTTTCCACCTGGAAATTGACGCGGGAGACTGGGGTGTAAATGGAGTCGATCGGGATCACGCCGATTGGCAGGTCTTCACGCTTGTTTTTGTCGGCCGGTACATAACCGCGCCCGCGCTGTGCATACATGCGCATGCGGAGGTGGCCGTTCTTGCCGACAGTCGCAATGTGGAGATCCGGGTTGAGGATTTCAACGTCGCTGTCATGCGTGATATCCGCAGCCGTTACTTTGTTCTCGCCCTTTACATCGATTTCGATGACCTTCTCGTCGTCCGAGTAGATTTTCAGGGCCAGTTTCTTCACGTTCAGGATGATCGAAGCGACATCCTCGACCACACCGTCCACCGTCGAAAACTCGTGGAGGACTCCGTCGATCTGAATGGATGTTACAGCGGCACCCGGCAGAGAAGAAAGAAGAATGCGCCGCAGGGAATTCCCCAAGGTGGTTCCGTAGCCCCGCTCAAGCGGCTCCACGATGAACTTTCCATAGGTGCTCTCCACAGTCTGTACAGCTTCAATCCTCGGTTTTTCTATTTCGATCATTCAAATTCACCCTCCCTCAAAACGTCCATGAATGGCAGTTCCTATTGGAAATCGATATACAAGACAACTATTGCACTCTCACAAACCAGTTTATCCGTAAATCGTGTTTCTCAATCAATGGACGGACAGCCATTATACACGGCGGCGTTTTGGAGGACGGCAACCGTTGTGAGGAACTGGAGTTACGTCGCGGATCGCAGTGACTTCAAGACCTGCAGCCTGCAGTGCGCGGATAGCCGCTTCACGGCCTGCACCAGGACCTTTAACCGTCACTTCGAGAGTCTTCATGCCGTGCTCCATCGATGTGCGTGCAGCTGTTTCTGCAGCCATCTGGGCAGCGAACGGAGTGGACTTACGGGAGCCCTTGAAACCAAGTGCACCTGCGCTCGACCAGGATACAGCGTTACCTTGTGTGTCCGTGATCGTGACGATTGTGTTGTTGAAAGTGGAACGGATGTGTGCGATGCCGGACTCAATATTCTTTTTGACGCGGCGTTTACGCGTTTGTTGTCTACGTGCCATAGTGGGAAGTTACCTCCTTTGCAGATTATTTCTTCTTGTTAGCGACTGTCTTACGCGGGCCCTTACGGGTACGTGCGTTGTTCTTCGTGTGCTGACCGCGTACTGGAAGGCCACGGCGGTGGCGGATTCCACGGTTGCTGCCGATTTCCATCAGACGCTTGATGTTGAGGTTCGTTTCACGGCGAAGGTCACCTTCAACTTTCAGGCTGTCGATTTGTTCACGGATCTTGTCGAGTTCAGCGTCAGTGAGGTCGCGTACGCGAGTCTCTTCTGAAACGCCTGCATCGGCGAGAACCTTTTGGGAAGTCGTTTTACCGATTCCGAAGATGTAAGTGAGAGCGATGACTACGCGCTTCTCGCGCGGTACGTCTACACCAGCAATACGTGCCATATATTCGTGCACCTCCTTAGGGTTTAGCCTTGGCGTTGTTTATGTTTCGGGTTTTCACAGATTACCATGACCCGACCGCGACGGCGGATGACTTTGCACTTTTCGCAGATCGGCTTAACAGATGGTCTTACTTTCATCGCATAGAACCTCCTTATCGTCCGGAGTGCTTAGATCATTTGTAACGGTATGTGATACGGCCACGGGTCAGATCGTAGGGGGAAAGTTCCACTGTCACACGGTCACCCGGCAGAATCCGGATATAGTGCATCCGCATTTTTCCGGAAACGTGCGCAAGGATCGTATGGCCGTTTTCGAGTTCCACTTGGAAATTGGCTCCTGGCAGAGTCTCGACGACCTTGCCTTCCACTTCAATTAAATCATCTTTCGCCATCCATCATCATCCCTTCATGTTAGAATCAGGTCTCTCTTCGTCCCGCTGCGCCCTACCTTCAAACATATGAACGGTCTGCATGAGAGATGTCCGAAAGACTACCAACGGTTTCCGCTTCCCTATCCGATAAAACGGAAAGATCCACGGTCCCCATTATACCTTGTTCCGGACTGCATTGCATGACCGAAGTCCCGCCATGCCTGCATTTCCGCGCCATGCCTGCCGATCGCAGCGGCCGGCGGGCATGGTCTGCCGTCACATGCCATAAAACAGGATCGTCTCGCCTCCCCGGCACGGGCTCAGTTGCCCCGGAGCAGCCGGTCGATGTCCTTGAATACAACCTCGATGTCCTGCTGCCCGTCGATGTGGGTCAGAACGCCTTTGTCGCCGTAGTAGGCGAGGAGCGGTTCACTCTGTTTCATATTCACTTCCAGGCGGTTGTTGACGGTCTCCGGGTTGTCATCGGCGCGCTGGTAGAGCTCCCCGCCATCCTTGTCACAGACGCCATCCTGTTTGGGAGGGTTGAAGACAAGGTGGTAGGAAGATCCGCATTCTTTGCAGATGCGGCGGCCGGTCAGCCGTTTGACGAGTTCGTCATGCTCCACCCGGATGTTGATGACATGGTCGATCTTGCGGCCAAGCCCGGACATGATCTCATCCAGTGCTTCCGCCTGGGCAACAGTGCGCGGGAAGCCGTCCAGAAGGACGCCTTGCTCGCAGTCCTGTTTAGACAGGCGTTCACGGACGATGCCGACGGTCACTTCATCAGGGACGAGCGCCCCTTCATCCATGAACTGCTTGGCCTTGAGACCGAGCTCCGTACCTTCTTGGATAGCGGAACGGAACATGTCGCCTGTAGAGATATGAGGGATTTCGTACTTCTCGACAATCCTGTCCGCCTGGGTGCCTTTGCCGGCACCCGGCAGGCCCATCAATACGATGTTCATACGTCGTGCCCTCCTACAGTGTTTTCGCGGCCGGAACCGGCCGCGGAATCATTTCATAAAGCCTTTGTAGTGCCGCTTGACGAGCTGGGATTCCAGCTGCTTCATCGTCTGGAGCGCGACCCCTGCAACGATCAGGAGGCTGGTGCCGCCGATCTGCACGGACTGCGGGAGTCCTGCCAGGCTGATAAAGAAGATAGGCAGGATCGAGATGACCGCAAGGAAGATGGCTCCGACGAAGGTCAGGCGGTTTAGGACACGGGTCAGATAGTTCTGGGTGTCCTGCCCCGGACGGATGCCCGGGATGTAGGCGCCCTGCTTTTTCAGATTGTCCGACACATTCTCAGGGTTGACCTGGATGAACGCGTAGAAATACGTGAAGGCAATGATGAGCGCTACATAAATGATCATCCCCACAGGCTTCGTATAATCGAAGATCTCGATGATCGCCGCTGTCCAGCGGTTTTGGCCGAAGAACGAAGCGAGCGACTGAGGGGTTATGATGAACGCGACTGCGAAGATTACGGGAATGACGCCCGCCGCGTTTACTTTCAATGGCAAGTGGGTCTGCTGGCCAGCCTGCTGGCTGCCGCGGCCCGTGACACGCTTGGCATACTGCACCGGAATTTTCCGGAGAGCCTCCTGGACATATACGACGCCGACCGTGATGGCGACAACCGCAAGAGCAAGGAGAACCAGAACGAGGATATTCAGGAACAGCTGGTCCCCTGCATCCTGGATCTGCTGCGCATAGATCTGATTCACCGCATTCGGAATCGCCGCAACGATACCTGCAAAGATGATGATCGAGATCCCGTTCCCTACGCCGTTCTCGGTGATTTGTTCACCGAGCCAGAGAAGGAACGCCGTGCCTGCTGTCAGGACGACTGCAATGACGAGGTAAGTCGCAATGCTGTCATTCTGGATCAGCGTGCCGCCGTACATGCGGTTAAAGCCGTACGACATGGCGATCGACTGGATAAATGCCAGGACGATCGTGAAGTATCTGGTGAACTGGGCCAGTTTCCTCCGGCCGACCTCGCCCTGCTTCGCCCATTCGGCGAATTTCGGGACGACATCCATCTGAAGGAGCTGGACGATGATCGAAGCCGTGATGTACGGCATGATCCCCATCGCCAGAATGGAGAAGTTCGCGAGCGCGCCGCCCCCGAACGTGTTCAGAAAGCCGATCAGGCTGAATTGATCGGCTGCCTGGAGTGCTGACGCGTCAACATTCGGCACCGGGATAAAGGTCCCGAGCCTGAAGACGATGAGCAGCGCCAGCGTAAATAGGATTTTTTTCCGGATATCCCGGACGCGCATAAAGTTCGAGATGGTCTCAAACATCAGATCACCTCGACGGAGCCGCCTGCGTTCTCGATGGCCTCTTTAGCGGAAGCAGAGAATTTGTGAGCCTGTACAGTGAGCTTTTTCTCAAGCTGACCGTTGCCGAGGATCTTGATGCCGGATTTTTCCTTGCTCACGATGCCTGTTTCGAGCAGGAGCGCAGGAGTAACTTCTGTGCCTTCCTCGAAGCGGTTAAGCGTTTCGAGGTTCACGATGGCATATTCCTTGCGGTTGATGTTCGTGAAGCCACGCTTAGGCAGGCTTTGGAAGAGCGGCATCTGGCCACCCTCGAAGCCGAGGCGTACACCGCCGCCGGAACGCGAGTTTTGACCGTTTGCACCGCGGCCGGATGTTTTACCGTTGCCGGAACCAGGTCCGCGGCCTACGCGATTGCGTTCTTTGCGGGATCCTTTTGCAGGTTTCAGTTCATGCAGTTTCATTTGACTGGCACCTCCTTATGATTTGATGAATGATTAGTTTTCTTTAACTTCGACGAGGTGGCCGACTTTGTTCAGCATGCCGCGGATTGCAGCATTGTCTTCGTGTTCGACCGTTTGGTTCGTCTTGCGCAGACCGAGAGCTTCAACCGTTTTGCGTTGATCCGGTTTCGTCCCGATCACGCTCTTCTTAAGGGTAATTTCGAGCTTAGCCATTAGTTTTCCCCCCTCAGCCCAGCAATTCTTCTACAGATTTGCCACGGAGTTTTGCGACATCCTCAGCACGCTTGAGTTCCTGAAGACCAGTCATCGTAGCACGGATGACGTTGATCGGCGTGTTGGATCCCAGGGATTTCGAAAGGATGTCCGTGATGCCTGCGAGCTCAAGTACCGCACGGACAGGGCCGCCTGCGATAACACCGGTACCAGGAGCAGCAGGTTTGATGAAGACGGAGCCAGCACCGAAACGGCCTGTCACTTCGTGAGGAATTGTGCCGTTCACCATAGGAACTGTGACCAGTTTCTTCTTGGCATCCTCGACTGCTTTGCGGATCGCATCCGGAACTTCTTGTGCTTTACCAGTACCAAAACCGACACGGCCGTTCTTATCGCCGACGACGACAAGTGCCGTGAAGCGGAAACGGCGTCCGCCTTTTACGACTTTCGCTACGCGGTTGATCGTTACTACGCGTTCTTCGAACTCACTTTTCACTTCATTGCGACGCATGTGTATGGGTCCCTCCTTTTAATTAGAATTCAAGTCCGTTTTCACGGGCTGCATCTGCCAGAGCCTTAATGCGGCCGTGGTAGAGGTAACCCCCACGGTCGAAGACGACAGATTTTACGTTCTTTTCAACAGCTGCTTTGGCGATTGTTTCGCCGATTTTCACTGCTGCTTCAGTGTTCGAAGTGGAACCTTCGAAACCTTTGTCCATTGTGGACGCACTTGCGACTGTCACACCGTTTGCATCATCGATCAGTTGAGCATAGATATGCTTGTTCGACCGGAAGACGTTCAGGCGCGGACGCTCGGCAGTACCACTGATCTTGGAACGCACACGTGCATGGCGCTTTTTGCGGACCTGGTTCTTGTCCTGTTTCGTAATCATCGTGGTCACTCCTTTCGATGCCTATGCGGCATTATTTACCTGTCTTACCTTCTTTGCGGCGGACTTTCTCGCCTTCGTAGCGGATCCCTTTGCCTTTGTACGGCTCAGGCGGGCGTACGGCGCGGATGTTGGATGCGAGCGCACCGACGTGCTCTTTGTTGTAACCGCGGACAGTGATCTTCGTGTTCGAAGGAACTTCGACTTCCACGCCTTCTTCAGGAGTGAATTCGACCGGGTGGGAGTAACCGACGTTCAGGACGAGTTTGTTGCCCTGTTTTTGCGCACGGTAACCGACACCGACGAGCTCGAGGGACTTTTCGAAGCCTTTCGAGACGCCTTCGACCATGTTGTTCAGGAGCGAACGGGTCGTTCCGTGGATCGCGCGGTGTTCTTTGTTGTCGGACGGGCGTGTCAGGGTGATGACGTTGCCGTCCTGATTGATCGTGATTTCACTGCTCAGTTTGCGAGTGAGTTCGCCTTTCGGGCCTTTGACTGTGACCGTGTTGTCATCCGCAAGGGTGACTGTCACGTTTTCAGGCACTTCGATCAGCTTATTGCCAATACGGGACATGTGTGTGCACCTCCATTCGTTTGTAGCGGATTACCAGACGTATGCGACGACTTCGCCGCCAACTTTTTTCGCACGTGCTTCTTTGTCTGTTACGACACCGTGAGAAGTCGAGACGAGGGCGATGCCCAGACCGTTCAGGACTTTCGGGATTTCATTTGTCTTCGCGTAGACGCGGAGACCCGGCTTCGAAATACGCTTCAGGCCCGTGATAACACGTTCGTTGTCCTGGCCGTATTTGAGGAAGATCCGGATGATCCCCTGCTTATCATCTTCGATGTATTCAACGTCGCGGACAAATCCTTCGCGTTTCAGGATTTCGGCGATCTCTTTTTTCATGTTGGAAGCAGGAACTTCCAGCTTTTCATGGCGTACCATGTTAGCGTTACGGATACGCGTAAGCATATCTGCGATCGGATCACTCATAGTCATTGTGTTGTACCTCCTTCCCAGGTATAGGGATTACCAGCTGGCCTTCTTGACGCCAGGCAGTTGCCCTTTGTATGCAAGTTCACGGAAACAAATACGGCAAAGCTTAAATTTACGGTACACGGAGTGAGGACGTCCGCAACGCTCGCAGCGTGTGTATTCCTGCACTTTGTGTTTCGGTGTGCGCTTTTGTTTCGCGATCATCGATTTCTTAGCCACAATTTCGCCTCCCTTTCGTTTACTTTTGGAATGGCATGCCGAGCTGCGTCAGGAGCTCACGGGCTTCTTCGTCCGTGTTAGCAGTCGTGACGATGACGATGTCCATGCCACGGACTTTGGATACTTTATCGTAATCGATTTCCGGGAAGATCAGCTGTTCTTTAACGCCGAGCGTGTAGTTGCCGCGGCCGTCGAACGCGTTCTTCGATACACCGCGGAAGTCGCGGACACGCGGAAGTGCGATCGAAACCAGCTTGTCGAGGAAATCATACATGCGCTCGCCACGGAGCGTTACTTTCGTACCGATCGGCATTCCTTCACGGAGGCGGAAGCCGGCGATGGATTTCTTCGCTTTTGTGACGACCGGTTTTTGGCCGGAGATGATTTCGAGGTCTTCCACAGCGGAGTCGAGGGACTTGCTGTTCTGCACAGCGTCGCCGACACCCATGTTGATGACGATCTTTTCAACTTTCGGCACTTGCATAACCGAGCTGTATTCAAACTTGCTCATGAGAGCAGGTGTGATGTCTGTTTTAAATTTCTCTTTTAGGCGGTTCATCAGGAGTACCTCCTTCCTCTATGTCGCTTATTTCTTGTATGGGTCAGCAATGATCTCGCCGGATTTCTTGGAAACGCGGACTGTGACCATCTTGCCTTTTTCTTCTACTTCTTTGTAGCCGATACGAGTCGGTTCGCCCGATTTCGGATCAAGCAGCATTACGTTGGAAACGTGGATTGGGGCTTCTTTGCTCACGATGCCGCCCTGTGGGCTTTCCTGGTTCGGCTTCGTGTGCTTCTTGATGATGTTGACGCCTTCCACGATCACACGGTCTTTCTTAGGGAATGCAGCAAGGATGACGCCGGTTTTCCCTTTGTCTTTTCCTGTGATCACCTGGACTTTATCACCTTTTTTAACGTGCATTCTCTTGCACCTCCTTGGTTGGCACTACCCTATGGATTAAAGTACTTCCGGAGCGAGGGAAATGATTTTCATGAAGTTGTTGTCGCGCAGCTCACGTGCGACAGGTCCGAAGATCCGCGTACCGCGCGGGCCTTTGTCATCACGGATGATGACGCATGCGTTCTCGTCGAACTTGATGTACGTACCGTCTTTGCGGCGGACACCGCTCTTCGTGCGGACGACAACCGCCTTGACGACGTCACCCTTCTTAACAACGCCACCTGGTGTTGCTTTCTTGACGGTGCAGACGACGATGTCGCCGATATTCGCAGTCTTACGGCCGGAACCGCCGAGCACTTTGATCGTGAGGACTTCACGTGCGCCGGAGTTGTCAGCGACTTTCATACGACTCTCTTGTTGGATCATCGAGGGTACCTCCTCTCAAGTTAAATTCCGATCAGATGATAATCGCTTTTTCAACGACCTCTACAAGGCGGAAACGCTTCGTAGCGGAAAGCGGGCGAGTTTCCATGATGCGGACGACGTCGCCTGTTTTTGCAACATTGTTTTCATCATGTGCTTTATATTTCTTCGAGTATTTTACACGTTTGCCGATGACGGGGTGCTTCTTGTAAGTCTCGACAACAACCGTGATCGTCTTGTCCATTTTGTCGGAAACGACGCGGCCTGTGTAAACTTTGCGTTGGTTACGCTCAGACATGCTTGCAGCCTCCTTTTATCAGTTGTTGGCGCTGAGTTCGCGTTGGCGAATGACTGTCTTCATGCGCGCGATCGACTTGCGCACCTCACGAATGCGAGCTGTGTTCTCGAGTTGGCCGGTAGCAAGCTGGAAACGCAGGTTGAAGAGCTCTTCTTTCAGCGACTTCACTTTTTGTTCGATTTCAGCAGTGGTCAATTCACGGATATCATTAGCCTTCATTCGATTCACCACCAATTTCTTCGCGTTTTACAAACTTGCTCTTAACCGGCAGTTTGTGCGATGCGAGACGCAACGCTTCACGGGCAACCTCTTCGGAGACGCCTGCGATTTCAAACATAACACGGCCTGGCTTCACGACAGCCACCCATCCTTCAACGGCACCTTTACCGGAACCCATCCGGACTTCAAGAGGCTTTTTCGTATATGGCTTATGAGGGAAGATCTTGATCCAGACCTTACCGCCACGCTTCATGTAACGGGTCATGGCGATACGGGCAGATTCGATCTGACGGTTGGTGATCCAGCCGGCTTCAATAGCCTGGAGGCCATACTCACCGAAATTAACTGTGCCGCCGCCTTTTGTTTCTCCGCGCATTTTGCCGCGGTGTACACGACGGTGTTTCACACGTTTAGGCATCAACATGATCAGTTGCCTCCTTCCTCGGATTTCTTCTTCTCAGGAAGGACTTCACCGCGGTAGATCCATACTTTTACGCCGAGTTTGCCGTATGTTGTATCAGCTTCCGCGTGAGCGTAGCCAATGTCGGCACGGAGTGTATGGAGCGGTACAGTACCTTCGCTGTAGTGTTCAGCACGGGCGATGTCGGCGCCGCCGAGGCGTCCCGATACCATTGTGCGGATCCCTTTAGCGCCTGCACGCATTGTGCGCTGGATCGCTTGCTTTTGTGCGCGGCGGAACGATGCACGCTGTTCAAGCTGGCGGGCGATGTTTTCTGCGACGAGTTTCGCATCAAGATCTGCACGCTTCACTTCAACGATGTTGATGTGCACACGCTTGCCGGAAATTGCGTTGAGTTCTTTGCGGAGCGCTTCAACTTCAGAACCGCCCTTCCCGATCACCATGCCGGGCTTTGCTGTATGGATCGTAATGTTCACACGGTTCGCAGCACGCTCGATCTCGACCTGAGACAGGGAAGCGTCTTTCAGGCGTCCGTCGATGTACTCGCGAATCTTGAGGTCTTCATGAAGAAGAGTTGCATAGTCTTTTTCTGCATACCATTTCGACTCCCAGTCACGGATGACTCCGAGTCGCATACCGTTTGGATGTACTTTTTGACCCACGAATTATCCCTCCTTTTTCTCGGATACCACTAGTGTGATGTGGCTAGTGCGTTTGAGTATTGAAGTAGCACGGCCTTGCGCACGAGGGCGGAAACGCTTGAGCGTCGGGCCTTCGTCTACGAAGACTTCACTTACGACGAGGTTGTTTACATCCAGGTCGTAGTTGTGTTCTGCATTGGCAATCGCGGATTTCAAGACTTTCTCGACAACCGGCGATGCCGCTTTAGGTGTGTGTCGCAGGATTGCGACCGCTTCGCCCACTTGCTTGCCCCGGATCAGGTCGACGACCAAACGGACTTTGCGAGGAGCAATCCGGATTGTACGGGCTACGGCTTTAGCTTGTTGCATCAGGAGTACCTCCTCTCAATTAGCGTTTCGTTTTCTTATCGTCGGCTCCATGACCGCGGTAAGTGCGTGTAGGTGCGAATTCACCCAGTTTATGGCCAACCATGTCTTCCGTTACGTAGACCGGTACGTGTTTGCGTCCGTCATAGACTGCAATCGTGTTGCCGATGAAGTTAGGGAAGATTGTAGAGCGGCGGGACCATGTTTTAATGACCTGCTTTTTCTCGTTAGCGTTCTGTGTTTCGACCTTTTTCATGAGATGATCATCCACAAAAGGTCCTTTTTTCAAGCTGCGACCCATTTTGGTACCTCCCTCCGTGATTGCCCGGCGGCCCACCCCGTGAACCGCTGAGAAACCACATTATTTTTTGCGGCGACGAATGATGTAGTCGTCCGATTTGTTTTTCTTCTTGCGGGTTTTGAGACCAAGTGCCGGCTTGCCCCATGGTGTAACCGGTGCTTTACGGCCGATTGGTGTACGACCTTCACCACCACCGTGCGGGTGATCGTTCGGGTTCATGACGGAACCGCGTACTGTCGGGCGCTTGCCCATCCAGCGGGAACGTCCTGCTTTACCGATGTTGATCAGTTCGTGCTGCTCGTTGCCGACTTGGCCGATTGTCGCGCGGCATGTGCCGAGGATCATGCGGACTTCGCCGGATTGGAGACGGACGATGACGTACTTGTCTTCTTTACCGAGGACCTGAGCGGATGTACCCGCGGAACGGACAAGCTGTCCGCCTTTGCCAGGCTTCAGTTCGATGTTGTGGATTGTCGCACCCATCGGAATGTTCTGGAGTGGAAGTGCGTTCCCCACTTTGATGTCTGCTTCAGGACCGGACATGATTTCCATGCCGACCTTGAGGCCTTTAGGCGCGAGGATGTAACGCTTTTCCCCGTCCACATAGTTGATCAATGCGATGTTTGCAGAACGGTTCGGATCGTATTCGATCGTAGCAACGCGTCCTGGAATGCCATCTTTCCGGCGTTGGAAGTCGATGACACGGTATTGGCGCTTGTGGCCGCCACCTTGATGGCGGACTGTTGTACGGCCTTGATTGTTACGGCCGCCCTTGCGGTGTTTAGGCGCGAGGAGCGATTTTTCCGGCTTGTCAGTTGTGATCTCTGCGAAGTCGGAAGCCGTCATGTTGCGTCGGCCGTTGGAAGTCGGTTTGTACTTCTTGATCGCCATTGTTTTCCCTCCTCATTGTTTTATGGGTCCGAAGCGTAAAACTTACGCTTCGAAGAGTTCGATGTCTTTAGAATCAGCCGTCAGTTTGACGATGGCTTTGCGGCGTTTGTTCGTGTATCCGCCGAAACGGCCCATACGCTTGAACTTGCCTTTGACGTTCATGATGTTGACCTTCTCAACTTTGACACCGAAGACTTCTTCGACGGCCTGTTTGACCTGTGTCTTGTTGGCGCGGACGTCAACGTCGAATGTGTACTTTTTGTCTTCCATAGCCTGTGCGGAACGCTCGGTAATGACCGGACGCTTCAATACATCACGTGCATCCATTAACCAAGCACCTCCTCTACTTTTTCGACCGCGGATTTAGTCATGACGAGCTTGTCATGGCCAACCAGGTCGAGGACGTTGATGCCGTTTGCGGAGACGACTGTGACGCCCGGGATGTTGCGTGCGGACAGTGCCACGTTTTCATCGAGCTCTGCAGTGACGAACAATGCTTTCTTGTCGACGGAAAGATCTTTCAGGACCTGAATGAATGCTTTCGTCTTAGGTGCGTCGAAAGTAAGTGCGTCGAGTACGACGAGGCTTTCTTCGCGAACTTTCGCAGAAAGTGCCGAACGGAGTGCCAGACGGCGGACTTTCCTAGGAAGCTTGTAGCTGTAGCTGCGTGGGACCGGACCGAATACGGTACCGCCTCCGCGCCATTGCGGGGAACGGGTGGAGCCTTGACGCGCACGGCCTGTGCCTTTTTGGCGCCATGGCTTGCGGCCTCCGCCTGCTACTTCTCCGCGCTGCTTCGTTTTGTGGTTACCCTGGCGCAGCGATGCGCGCTGGGAGATGATCGCTTCAAAAAGAACAGCTTCGTTCGGCTCGATTCCGAATACGGATTCGTTCAGTTCAACTTCGCCGACGGAAGCGCCTGTTTGATTAAGTACGGATACTTTTGGCATTGTGTTGTCCTCCTTTCCTTATTTCTTGAGGGATGCGCGTACTTTTACGAGCGACTTGCGTGCGCCCGGCACATTCCCTTTGACGAGGAGCAGGTTACGCTCTGCGTCAACTTTTACAATTTCGAGGTTTTGGATCGTTACGGTGTCGCTGCCCATACGTCCTGGGGATTTCATACCCTTGAAGACGCGTGCCGGGTCAACCGGACCGAGCGAACCAGGTGCGCGGTGGAAGTGGGATCCGTGGCTCATCGGCCCGCGGGAGTGCCCGTGGCGCTTGATAACACCCTGGAATCCTTTACCTTTTGTTACACCTGTGATATCGACGAAATCTCCAGCTGCGAAAATTTCTACGTTGACTTCCTGACCAACTTCATAATCGGCCGTGTCCTCTCCGCGGAATTCGCGAACGAAGCGCTTAGGCGCAGTTTCTGCTTTGGCTGCGCGGCCTTTTTCCGGTTTGTTCGCGAGCTTTTCGCGCTTATCATCGAAGCCGAGCTGGACTGCTGCATAGCCGTCCGTTTCTGCTGTCTTCTTTTGAAGGACAACGTTTGGTGCCGCTTCGATGACAGTTACCGGGATAAGATCGCCGTTTTCAGCGAACACTTGTGTCATGCCGACTTTTCTACCCAAGATTCCTTTGGTCATTCGTCACACCTCCTGCATTCTTTTTGTTTTTTATTTTGGTGTTGATTAAAGTTTGATTTCGATGTCTACGCCGGATGGCAGATCAAGCTTCATGAGCGCATCAACCGTTTTTGGTGTCGGGTTGACGATGTCGATCAGACGCTTGTGCGTGCGCATCTCGAACTGTTCGCGTGAGTCCTTGTATTTGTGGACCGCACGAAGAACCGTGTAAACCGAACGCTCTGTCGGAAGCGGGATCGGACCCGAAACACTTGCACCAGAACGTTTTGCCGTTTCAACAATCTTCTCAGCTGATTGATCGAGGATACGGTGGTCGTACGCTTTCAAACGGATACGGATTTTTTGTTTTGCCATTACTTTCCCTCCCTTTCGCCTTTTTCCAAGACAATTCTCCACGGAAATCTCCTGCACACCGCCATGGCAAAGCGGCCGGGTGTGTCAGCAACCTCCCGCTTCATCGCAGTCAAATGACCAACATTCCGTATTATACACAAAACGGAAGAGCCTCGCAAGCATTACGCGCGAGATTCTTTGCTGGACCCTAGAATTATATAACGGTTTGGCTCAGGATGCAATCAGTAAGAAAAGAGTCGGAATATTAGGTTGCCGGGAGCGCGTTTGTTATATGGAAGGAAGTCGATTTAAGCTAGGTTTCAATACGGAGTAGCTGATCTTTGATACGGATTTCATTCAGGAGATTGAATGGATACTTATATAGAAGGTAATTGTTTTTCGCTTCTTTGATGTATACAAAAGCTTCAAGAATGCGGTGCTGCTGAAAACTCAAGTTCCAAACGGCAGTTTCGTCATTCATGGGTTCAGTTTCGTCATTCGCGTGATCAATTTCGTCATTCATGCCTCCAGTTTCGTCATTCACCGCCGGCATCTCAGCGAATGACGAAATTAGCCGGCTGAATGACGAGATCAACCGATCCAATGAAGAAACTTCGGGAGCGAATGACGAAACCCCGGAAATTGATCCATGCCCACTCCAAAATAAGCTCTGAAGAATTTCCACGTACAAAATATATAAAAACTGCAGACAAAGGAGCTATACGCACTCACTTTGTCTGCAGTCCGAGCTCCGGCAGCCCGGAGCTTTTACAGTTCCCTCAAAGAATCACGGACGCGATCCAACCGAAGATGATGAGGGGAATATTATAGTGGATGAAGGTCGGGACGCAGGTGTCCCAGATGTGGTTGTGCTTTCCGTCGGCGTTGAGACCGGCGGTCGGTCCGAGTGTGGAGTCGGATGCCGGGGAGCCGGCGTCACCCAACGCTCCGGCCGTGCCGATCAGTGAAATGATCGCCAGTGTGCTGAAGCCGAACTCGACGCTGAGCGGAACGAAGATGGCGGCGATGATCGGAACGGTCGCAAACGAGGAGCCGATCCCCATTGTGACGAGCAGGCCGACGAGAAGCATGATGATGGCCGCGATGCTCTTGTTGTCGCCGAGCATGCCGCTGGCGGATTCTACGAGAGACTCAACGTGACCTGTCGCCTGGATGACACCAGCAAAACCATTTGCCGCGATCATGACGAAGCCGACGAAAGCCATCATTTTCATGCCGTCGTTCAGAAGCTCGTCCGCATCTTTCCAGCGGACAGCGCCTGTTGCATACAGAACTGCAATACCTGAGATGGCACCGATGATCATCGAGTCGGTTGTGATCTGCCCGGCAAGTGCTGCCGCAAGCGCGATGATCGTGAAAACGATATTGCGTGTTCGGACTTCACGGTCCGGGCCGGAAGCGATGGCTTGGCTGTCGCCGTAATCACGCGGTTTACGGTACGAAATGAAAATGGCGATGATGAGACCAAGGGCCATGCCGGCAACCGGGAGGGCCATGGCCGTCGGGATATCCGCCATATCGATCTCGAGTCCTGCAAGTGCCATCTGATTGGCGATGACCTCGTGGAAGAGGAGGCCGAATCCGTAAGGCAACAGGACGTAAGGAGCGATCAGACCAAATGCGAGCACACAGGCGATGAGCCGGCGGTCGATTTTCAGCATGTCGAGGATGTGGAGAATCGGCGGCACGAGCAGCGGAACAAAAGCGATATGGATCGGAATCAGGTTCTGGGACGAGATGGCGACAAGAAGCAGGATAAGAATAATCAGTGCCTTGGCGAGCCCTTTGCGCTCCCCTTCCCCTTCA
Organism: Bhargavaea sp. GQ12; assembly: GCF_059758705.1. Taxonomy (NCBI): domain Bacteria; kingdom Bacillati; phylum Bacillota; class Bacilli; order Caryophanales; family Caryophanaceae; genus Bhargavaea; species Bhargavaea sp. GQ12. The sequence continues at coordinate 44,903 of NZ_JCAXEU010000014.1, read as the reverse complement.
TTGCCGACAACCTTCAGAATCAGTTTGACGAGCACTTCCGGAATGCCGGTCCGGGAGATGGCGACTGCAAACCCTCCGAGAAGCGCATAACTGAGTGCGATGGTTGCCCCGCCTCCGAGGCCCCCGGTGAAGGCTTCTATTGTTTCATTTATGGAAAGGCCGCCTGTCAGACCGCCGGCAATTGCTCCGACAGCCAGCGCCAGCACTACGTTGACCCGGAGAAGACTCAGGACCAGCATGACCGCGACCGCAATAATGACTGCATTCATAACAAGTGCTCCTTTGCGCTTCATCACTTTACCGTGATAAAGCGTTAAAATGAATGTTATTAGATTATCATGGCGGCTGATTGCTGTCAACCCTTCATACACGAAACGGCAACTTTAGCATCTTTATGGGCATGAGCGCTCACGACATCGGCATCTCATAAGAAAAACCGGCAGGCCCCCAAAAGAGGCCTGCCGGTTTTCTATCATGCGCGCTGCATGACTTCTTCGTATTTGGCAATCTGGTCTTCGTATTTGAAGGTCAGGGCAATTTCGTCCCAGCCGTTCAGGAGCATTTCCTTCCAGTATGGGTCGATATCGAACCGGTGGACGGTGCCGTCCGGCTGTGTGACGGTCTGCTCTGCCAGGTTGACTGCAAGCTGCATCGGATCTGCCTTGCCCTTGGCGAGGAGTTCTTCCACTTCCTCTTCAGGCAGCCTGATCGGCAGGATGCCGTTTTTCATGCAGTTATTGTAGAAGATATCGGCGTAGCTCGGCGCGATGACAACACGGAATCCGTAGTCCAGGATGGCCCACGGCGCATGTTCGCGGGACGAGCCACAGCCGAAGTTCTCACGTGCGACGAGGATCTCGGACCCGTCGAAGCGGGAATCGTTCAGGACGAAGCCGTCCCTCTTGTTGCCCTCGGCATCAAAGCGCCAGTGATGGAACAGGTACTTGCCGAAGCCGGTACGTTCGATGCGCTTCAGGAATTCCTTGGAGATGATCTGGTCGGTGTCGACGTTGCTCCGGTCGAGCGGAGTCAGGATGCTGGTGACTTCATTGATCGGTTTCATGGATGCGGCCTCCTTTCATCGTTTCGCGGTCAGGCGTGGACGGCAATTTGTTCGCGGACGTCTGTGAAGCGGCCGGTAACGGCAGCTGCAGCGGCCATTGCCGGACTCATGAGGTGCGTGCGCGCCCCCGTCCCCTGCCGTCCTTCGAAGTTCCGGTTGGAAGTGGACGCGCAACGCTCGCCTGCCGGGACGACATCGTCGTTCATGGCGAGGCACATGCTGCATCCGGATTCGCGCCATTCAAAGCCTGCAGCGGTAAAGACCTTATCGAGGCCTTCTTCCTCCGCCTGCTTCTTGACTGTGCGGGATCCCGGCACGACCATGGCTCTGACGCCGTCGCGGACTTTCTTGCCTTCGATGACGCGTGCCGCTTCGCGGAGGTCACTCAGGCGGGCATTCGTGCAAGATCCGATGAAGACGTGCTGAATTTCGATGTCGGTGAATTTCTGACCTTCTTCAAGACCCATATATTCGATGGCGCGCAGGAAGGAATCGCGCTCAAGCTCATTTTCGAAGTCTGAGGCATACGGGACGTGGCCGTTGATGCCGGCCCCCATGCCCGGGTTGGTTCCCCATGTGATGAACGGCTCGATCTCGTCGGAGTGAATCGAAACCGACTTGTCGTACTCTGCACCTTCGTCCGAAGCAAGCGAAAGCCAGTCGGCTGCTGCCTGCTCGAAACCGTCACCCTCCGGTACATACTTTCGGCCGCGCAGGTATTCGACAGTCGTCTCGTCCGGGCTGATCAGTCCTGCACGGGCGCCCGCTTCAATCGACATGTTGCAGATCGTCATGCGCTCTTCCATCGTGAGCTTGCGGATCGCTTCGCCCGTGTATTCCACGATGTGGCCCGTGCCCATGTCTGTACCGAACTTCGCAATGATCGCCAGAATAATATCCTTGGCGGCAACGCCCGGGGAAATCTCGCCATCGATGCGGATCTCCATGGTCTTCGGGCGGGACTGCCAGAGTGTCTGTGTGGACAGCACGTGCTCGACCTCGCTCGTTCCGATTCCGAAAGCAAGTGCGCCGAATGCGCCGTGCGTGGAGGTGTGGGAGTCTCCGCAGACGATCGTTTTACCCGGCTGGGTAAGCCCGAGCTCAGGCCCGATGACATGGACGATCCCCTGATCCGGGTGATCGACGTCCGCGAGCGGCACGCCGAACTCCTCGCAGTTTTCCGCCAGTGTCCGGATCTGCTTGCGCGCGATCGGGTCATTGATCACTTTGCGGTTGACCGTCGGCACGTTATGGTCCATCGTCGCGAAGCAGAGATCCGGGCGGCGGACTTTGCGCCCGTTCAGGCGGAGTCCTTCAAACGCCTGAGGAGACGTGACTTCGTGAAGGAGATGGAGGTCGATGTAGAGGAGGTCCGGCTTGCCCGGTTCCCCGACAACGATATGCCGGTCCCAGATTTTATCGATGATTGTCTTTGCCATTGCGTTCCGCCTCCTGTTTTACATATACGAAAACATAATATCGTCCGACACGGCTTCCGCGTCGAGCTGTTCCATGACTTTGTCCGTCCATTCCTCTGTCGTGAGGCTGCGGCTTCCCGCCTGTGCGACATCCGCCGTACGGCACCCGTCTTCCAGCACAGTCTGGACTGCTTCCTCGATTGCTGCGGCCTCGGTTTCCATACCGAACGAGTAGCGGAGCATCATCGCTGCGGACAAAATTGCCGCCGCAGGGTTTGCGATGCCTTTGCCTGCAATGTCCGGGCCGGAACCGTGCACGGGCTCATACAGACCGAACCCATCGGTACGGATGCTCGCTGATGGCAGCATGCCGAGAGAACCGGTGATGACAGAAGCCTCGTCGCTCAGAATGTCGCCGAACATATTCTCCGTCACCACGACATCGAATGCGGACGGATCCGTAATCAGTTTCATCGCGCAGGAGTCGACCAGCTGGTGTTCGACCGTGACGTCCGGATAGGCCGCCTTTTTCTCTTCAACCACTTCCCGCCAGAGCCGGCTGGATTCGAGTACGTTTGCTTTGTCGACGGAAGTCACTTTGCCCCTGCGGACCCGGGCAAGTTCAAACGCCTTCTCGACGATACGGGAGATTTCCTCCCTCGAGTACACGAGCGTGTCATACGCATCATTTGCGGTACGGTCTTTTTCTCCAAAGTAGAGGCCTCCTGTCAGCTCGCGTACGATCATGAGGTCCACCCCTGCCGCTTTCTCTTCCTTCAGAGGGGATGCGGACAGAAGTGCCGGGACCGCCTTGACGGGACGGAGGTTTGCGAACAGGCCGAAATGTTTGCGGATGGCAAGCAGCCCCTTCTCAGGACGGAGCTCGGACGGGTTGCTGTCCCATTTCGGTCCCCCGACGGCACCCAGCAGGACGGCATCAGACGCCTCGCAGGCGTCGGCCGTCTCTTTCGGGAACGGGTTGTCGAGGGCGTCAATTGCCGCTCCGCCGATCAGGCCGTAGGAAAAATTGAATTCGTGCTGGTAGCGGCGTGCAATAAGTTTCAGGACCTTGACGGCAGCCCGTGTCACTTCAGGGCCGATTCCGTCTCCGGGCAATACGGCAATTGTCTTTTCCATGTTCATTTCCTCCTTTTTGGTGGCCGGCCCGCTGTGCAGGCCGTGTATGGTTACGTGATGGACACCGTTTCTGATGGCTGTTGTGCGTTTTTGACAAGTTTCCGATTGATCGCGTTCAGGTAGGCATTGGCCGTTGCTTCAAGTACGTCCTGTGCAGCGTCTCGTCCGGTGATCTCCTCTTCCCCGATCAGGACTTTGACGACTGCCTCGCCGAGTGCGTCGCGGCCCTTGCCGACGGACGAAACCCGGTAGTCGAGGATGTGGACCTTTTCGCTTACAATGCGCTCAAGCGCGTTGAAGATCGATTCAACGGAACCGGTGCCGGTCGCCGCCTCGGTGATCGTCTCCCCGTCAGGCCGGACGACGGTGATCGTCGCCGTCGGGATGTTCGCCGTGCCGCTGGACAGCTGCACGCCCGAAAGTTCGTAGATCGGAGCGTCCGCTTCCTGGATCTGCTGGTCTGTGAGGATGACAAGAAGATCGGCTTCGGTGATGACTTTCTTTCGGTCAGCAAGCTTCTTGAATTCGGCGAATGCTTCGTTCAGACGCTCCGGCTCGAGCGTGAAGCCCATTTCTTCCGCGCGGGACTTGAACGCGTGGCGGCCGGAATGCTTGCCGAGGACCAATTCGGTATGGGCATCGCCGATCAGTTCCGGCGTGATAATTTCATAAGTGTTCGGGTTTTTCAGCATGCCGTCCTGATGGATGCCGGACTCGTGGGCAAAGGCGTTCTTGCCGGTCACTGCCTTGTTCGGCTGGATCGCGACGCCGGTCAGCTGGCTGACCAGCTGGCTCGTGCGCTTGATCTCCTTCAGGTTGATGCCGGTTTCCACATTGTAGTGATCCTTGCGGATATGGAGCGCGACAGCGACTTCCTCGAGCCCGACGTTGCCGGCGCGCTCTCCGATCGCATTGATCGTGCCCTCGACCTGATCGGCGCCGTTCTCGATGGCGGCGAGCGTGTTCGCCGTTGCCATCCCGAGGTCGTCATGGCAGTGTGCCGACAGCTTCACGCGGTCGATGTTCGGGACATTCTCCTTGAGGAACTTGAAGATCGAACCGTATTCATGGGGCGTTGCATAGCCGACCGTATCCGGGATATTGACCGTCGTGGCGCCTGCCTTGACGACTTCAGCCACTATGCGAGCGAGGAAGTCAGGCTCCGTGCGGGAACCGTCTTCCGCCGACCACTGGACGAGCGGGAAGAACTTCTTCGCGTACTTGACCGCTTCGACCGATGCCTCGATCACTTCTTCCGGCGTCTTTTTCAGCTTGTACGCCATATGGATCGGGGATGTGGCAAGGAAGATGTGGATGTGAGGCTGCTCCGCGACGCGGAGGGCCTCCCATGCAGCATCGATATCACTTTTGTTGCAGCGGGCAAGGCCAGTCACAATCGAGTTCTTGACCGTTCCCGCAATCTTCCGGACGGCGTCCTGGTCACCGGGTGAGGCTGCCGGGAAGCCGGCCTCCATGACCGTCACACCGAGCCGTTCCAGCTGGCGCGCGATCTCGAGCTTTTCGGCGGTGTTCAGGTTGATTCCCGCCGACTGCTCCCCGTCCCTCAGGGTCGTGTCGAAGATATCAATTTTGCGCACTGGCGACCACTTCCTTCTTGATTTTCTTCCCTTCGTTGACAAATGGCATCATAGCGCGCAGCTCACGGCCGACCGACTCGATCTGGTGCTCGGATTCACGGCGGTTGATGGCGTTGTATTCAGGACGGCCAAGCTGGTTCTCAAGCAGCCAGCCTTTTGCGAACTTGCCGTTCTGGATGTCTTCGAGCACTTCCTTCATGCGGGCTTTTGTATCGTCCGTGATTACACGCGGGCCGGAAACGAAGTCGCCCCACTGAGCTGTGTCGGAGATGGAGTAGCGCATGTTTTCGATGCCGCCTTCGTACATGAGGTCGACGATCAGCTTGAGTTCGTGGAGAACCTCGAAGTAAGCAACTTCCGGCTGGTAGCCAGCTTCGACCAATGTTTCGAATCCTGCCTTCACGAGCGCCGTCGTGCCGCCGCAAAGTACAGCCTGTTCGCCGAAGAGATCTGTCTCGGTCTCTTCCTGGAATGTTGTCTCAAGAACCCCTGCGCGCGCTGCGCCGACTCCTTTGGCGTAAGCAAGCGCAAGATCCTTCGCCTGTCCGGTTGCGTCCTGGTGGATCGCGATCAGTGCCGGTACGCCCGCGCCGCTTTCGTAGGTACGGCGGACAAGGTGGCCAGGGCCCTTCGGTGCAACCATGAATACATCGACATCAGCCGGAGGAACGATCTGGCCGAAGTGGATGTTGAACCCGTGTGCGAAGACGAGTGCCTTGCCTGCAGTGAGGGCCGGCTTGATCTCTTCGTTGTAGACCTGCGTCTGGCGCTCGTCCGGGAGGAGAACCATGATGACATCCGCTGCTGCGGCAGCTTCCGCGACCGGATAAACCTGAAGGCCGTCTTCCTGCGCCATAGCAAACGATTTGCCGGGACGTACGCCGACGATCACGTCAAAGCCGGATTCTTTCAGGTTCTGTGCGTGGGCATGGCCCTGTGAGCCGTAGCCGATGACTGCGATTTTTCTGCCTTGGAGAACTGCCTCGTTAACATCCTGGTTATAATACATTTTTGCCATTTTCATTTTCCTCCCTGTGGGTTCTGTTTTTTTGGTTGGGCCGGATCTTGGAAGCGGGCCGGCCTGTCGCGGAAATCACTTTGGAATGGTAGTGCCTGTTAATGAAGAATCAGGTCAGGTGCTGTTTCAGCCCGCTGCGTTTCGCGGGTGAAGGCAGTGACGCCTGTGCGGGAAATCTCTTTGATGCCGTATGGCCGGAGAAGATCGATAAATGCTTCAATCTTCTCGGGGTCGCCCGTCACCTGGAACGTCGTGACGTTCTTGCTCATGTCGATGACCTGTGCACGGAACGGCTCGACGATGCTCCGGACTTCCTGACGGAGCTGCGGCGGGGTGACGACCTTGACGAGCGCCAGCTCCCTCATGACCATCGCCTTGTCGGAGATGTCATTGACCTTGATGACGTCGATTTGCTTGGACAGCTGTTTGACGAGCTGCTCGACCTTGCCCGGATCCTCGACATGGACGACGAATGTCATCTTTGACATGCCCGGGGTCTCGGTGTGGCCGACGGTGATGCTCTCGATGTTGAACTGCCGCTTCATGAGGAGTCCCGTTACCCGGTTCAGGACGCCGCTCTGGTTGAGGACTGTTGTCGTTATGATCCGTTTCACCGTTTCATCACTCCGATCATTTCACTGAGAGTCGCGCCCGGCGCGACCATCGGGTAGACGTTCTCTGTTGCAAGCACCCGGCAGTCGACAAGCGCCGGACCATCCGATTCGATCGCCTCACGGATCACCCGCTCGGCATCTGCAAGTGTTTCGACTTTGTAGCCTTTGACCTCATAGGCTTCCGCCAGCTTCACGAAGTCCGGCTGGACAGGAACCAGTGATGAGGAATAGCGCTCACCATGGAAAGTCTCCTGCCACTGTCGCACCATACCTAGCGAGGCGTTGTTCATGATGATGATCTTCACCGGGAGTTTGAACTCCTGGAGGATTGAAAGCTCCTGCAAGGTCATCTGGAAGCCGGCGTCACCGACAACCGCAACGACCTTCTCGTGCGGGAAGGCGAGCTGTGCGCCGATGGCAGCTGGGAATCCGAAGCCCATCGTCCCGAGGCCACCCGATGTCACCCAATGATGCGGGTGGTTCGGCTCGTAGTACTGGGCGGCGAACATCTGGTGCTGTCCGACATCCGTCGTGACGATTGCATCGCCCCCCGTGTACTTGTGGATGAGGCGCACCGCGTCCTGGGGCATGATCTGCCCTTCAGGCGCCGCCTCATATCCGAACGGGCGTGTCTCCCGGTATTCGCTGAGCCGGGCAAGCCAGTCTTCCGTATCCGGCGCTTCAAAGCCCTTTCCGTTCAGCTCCGTCAGAGCCACTTTGGCATCCGCGACAATCGGGATTTCCGTCGGGACGTTCTTTCCGATCTCGGCCGGATCGATGTCGATGTGGATGACTTTCGCGTTCGGCGCGAACCCATCGAGCTTTCCGGTCAGCCGGTCGTCAAAACGGGCGCCGATGTTAAGGAGCACATCGCACTCCTGGATGGCCATGTTGGCCGCGTACGAGCCGTGCATGCCCGCCATCCCGAACCCGAGTTCATGTCCGCCCGGGACGGTGCCGATGCCGAGAAGAGTCGTCGTCACCGGGATGCGGTTCGTTTCGATGAAGCTCCGAAGTTCTCCGGTGGCCTCCGCTGCGAGGATGCCGGCCCCGGCAAGGATCAGCGGCCGCTTCGCTTCCGAAAGGGCCTGCGCCGCTTTCTGGATCTGTAGGAAGTTCGGCTTGAATGTCGGCTGGTAGCCCGGGAGGTGAACCCCTTCCGGATGTCGGATATCCTCCGCAAGTGCTGTTACCGATACGTCTTTCGGGATATCGACGACGACCGGGCCCTTGCGTCCCGTGGAAGCGATATGGAAAGCCTCCTTGATGATGCGCGGGATGTCTTTTGCATCCTTCACCTGGTAGTTGTGCTTCGTGATCGGCTGCGTGATGCCGATCACGTCCGCCTCCTGGAAGGCATCCGTGCCGATTACCTGCTGGGCAACCTGACCGGTCAGGACGACGAGCGGGAGGGAGTCAAGCATGGCGTCCGCGATGCCGGTAACAAGGTTGGTCGCCCCCGGCCCGGACGTGGCGATGACCACGCCGGTCCTTCCTGTCGTGCGCGCATATCCTTCAGCCGCATGGATGGCACCTTGCTCGTGCCGGGCCAGGATATGGCGGATCGGGTTTTTGTACAGTGCATCGTAGATCGGGAGCACCGCACCGCCCGGATAGCCGAAAATAATGTCCACGCCCTCATTCTTCAAAGACCGGACCAGCAGGTCGGCTCCGTTGCCGGCAGTTTCCGGCATGACGGCTTGTTTTGTTTCCCTTACCTTGACGCTCGCTTCCATCTGCGCCTTCCTCCTTCACTCGTGAGTTTTGATATAAAAAAACAAAAGACCCTTCCACCCCCTGCACGGAACACAGATGTCTTCCGTTGCAAGGGATGAAAGAGCCTTTCATGGTACCACCCTTGTTCGCGGCTACGCCGCCTCGGTGGCCGGGCTGGGTGCCCGGCCGGTTGGTAACGGGGCGGCTCGATGCCAGCCCCGGGAACACCTTGGGAATGATCCGTTCAGTGTTCCGCTCGGAGGTGATGTCGGTCGGGGCTGCACTGCCGGGTTCCAGCTGTTCCGGCTCTCTGGTAAATGCAGGGGTCCTTCCCTTTTGCCTCTTCTGCGCTTTGGTTCATTTAAGTCTGCTGATGATCGTCAGATTTTCATGACGCCGCCTGTATTGGCGGAAGTGACCAGTTTGGAGTAGCGGGCAAGATAGCCCGTCTTGATCTTCGGTTCAAACGGCTTGAGATTCTTTCGCCGCTGTTCAAGCACGTCTTCCGGAACCTTGAGTTCGATCTTTCGGCTGACGAGGTCGATTTCGATAATGTCACCATTCTCGACCAGACCGATCGGACCGCCTTCCGCCGCTTCCGGCGAAATATGCCCGACTGCGATGCCCCGGGATGCGCCCGAGAATCGTCCGTCCGTGATGAGTGCCACTTTTGTGCCGAGTCCGCGTCCGACAATTGCCGATGTCGGGGCGAGCATTTCCGGCATGCCTGGGCCGCCTTTCGGACCCTCGTATCGGATGACGACCACATGACCTTCCTGGACCGTGCCGTCATCGATACCTTTTTGGGCTTCTTCCTGTGATTCAAAGACGATGGCATCGCCTTCGAACACCTTGATGGAAGGATCGACCGCGCCGACTTTGATGACGCCGCCATCCGGTGCCAGATTCCCATATAAGACGGATAGGCCGCCCACCGGGCTATACGGGTTTTCTTTTGGCCGGATGACCTGCTCATTCAAAATCTTGCTGTCTTGCACATTTTCATAAAGTGTTTTGCCGGTGACCGTCATCCGGTCCGGGTGAATAGCACCCGGGATGTCGCACAGTTCGCGGATGATCGCATTGACGCCGCCGGCAAGGTGCACATCATGCATCGAATAATCCGAAGCAGGCATGAGCTTGGACAAATATGGAACGCGCTCTGCGATTTCATTAACCTTTTTCAGGTCATAGTCAATGCCGGCTTCATGCGCAATGGCGAGTGTGTGAAGGACCGTATTTGTCGAGCCGCCCATCGCCATGTCAAGCGCAAACGCGTCATCGATAGTCTCTTCCGTAATGAGATCACGGGGCTTCACGTCTTCCTCGACCATGCGCATCAGCTGCTTGGCCGCCTCATAGATAAGCTCCTTGCGTTTGTCCGAGGTTGCGACGATTGTTCCGTTCTGCGGAAGTGCGACTCCCATCATCTCCATAAGGGTGTTCATCGAGTTGGCGGTGAACATCCCTGAGCAGGAACCGCATGTCGGACAAGCGCTCTGCTCGATTTCGAGAAGCTGGGTCTCGGACATCGATCCCTGTTTGTAGGCGCCTACACCCTCGAATACCGAGGTAAGGGAAAGCTGCCTGCCGTCGGAACCGACGCCGGCTTCCATGGGACCGCCCGATACGAAGACCGACGGGACGTTCGTCCGGACTGCCGCCATGAGCATTCCCGGCGTGATCTTGTCACAGTTCGGGATATAGAACACACCGTCGAACCAGTGCGCGTTGATGACCGTCTCAGCCGAATCAGCGATGATCTCCCGGCTCGGGAGCGAGTAGCGCATCCCGATGTGGCCCATCGCGATTCCGTCATCGACTCCGATCGTATTGAACTCGAACGGAATACCTCCCGCTTCACGGATCGCTTCCTTGACGACTTCCGCGAACTTGTTCAGGTGCATATGACCCGGGATGATGTCGACGTAGGAGTTACATACGCCGATGAACGGCTTGCCCATATCCTTCGCCTTGACGCCCGCTGCGTACAGCAAGCTACGGTGCGGTGCCCTGTCGATTCCTTTTTTAATCATGTCACTTCGCATACGATGATCTCTCCTCTGGATGGAGGCCGAGCGGCGTCTGGCCATGCTCTTTTGCCGTCTCTTAAAATGAATTGAACACATCATAACTCGGTTGAAATATTGCGTCAAGTCGCTTTTTCCAAGTTTTTGTGCAATTTAGAATTAGTTTCGGGGTGTAACCGTTTGCAAACGTTGATATATCGCATTCTGCATCTGCGGAAAAGTTTTTTTGAGTTTTTTTATGAAAAGGTTTCATGTCGAGAAGCAACATAGAATCAAGGGAGGTGGAGGGCCCGTACCGGCCGGGAGAATTGGCGTTAGCAGGCTGGTTGCTGGTAAAACCCAACAGCCTCTGCATGCCTGCATGAAATCAGGACATAAAAAAAAAGACCTCCGCCCACGTCTGGGCGGAGATCCATGTCCACGTCTGGACATAGGAAGCGGAGCGGCTGATCAGGCCGTTCCATTTCCGTTTATTCGTTACAAGAGAGAAGCAGATTACTTCTGGATAGAAGCTACGACGCCTGCACCAACTGTGCGGCCGCCTTCACGGATCGAGAATTTAGTACCTTCTTCGATCGCGATTGGGGAGATGAGTTCTACTGTCATTTCAACGTTGTCGCCAGGCATAACCATTTCAACGCCTTCTGGAAGCGTGATGATGCCGGTTACGTCAGTTGTACGGAAGTAGAACTGCGGGCGGTAGTTGGAGAAGAATGGCGTGTGACGGCCACCTTCTTCTTTGGACAGAACGTAAACTTCAGATTTGAAGTTAGTGTGTGGAGTGATCGAGCCTGGCTTTGCAAGAACTTGGCCACGCTGGATGTCTTCACGTGCAACACCACGGAGAAGCGCACCGATGTTGTCGCCTGCTTCAGCATAGTCAAGGAGCTTACGGAACATTTCAACGCCTGTAACAGTTGTCGATTTAGCTTCTTCAGCAAGACCGATGATGTCAACAGTGTCGCCGACTTTAACTTGGCCACGTTCTACACGGCCAGTTGCAACTGTACCACGGCCTGTGATCGAGAATACGTCCTCGACAGGCATCATGAATGGCTTTTCAGTGTCGCGCTCAGGAGTTGGGATGTACTCGTCAACTGCATCCATGAGCTCAACGATTTTCTCTTCCCACTCTGCTTCGCCTTCGAGGGCTTTCAGAGCGGAACCTTTGATGACCGGAAGGTCGTCGCCAGGGAAGTCGTACTCGGAAAGGAGGTCACGGACTTCCATTTCAACGAGCTCGAGGAGTTCTTCGTCGTCTACCATGTCGCACTTGTTGAGGAATACGACGAGGTAAGGAACGCCTACCTGACGGGACAGGAGGATGTGCTCACGAGTTTGTGGCATTGGGCCGTCAGCTGCGGATACGACGAGGATTCCGCCGTCCATCTGTGCTGCACCAGTGATCATGTTCTTGACGTAGTCAGCGTGACCTGGGCAGTCAACGTGCGCGTAGTGACGCTTGTCTGTTTCGTATTCGATGTGGGAAGTGTTGATTGTGATCCCGCGCTCTTTTTCTTCAGGAGCGTTGTCAACGTCAGCATACGAACGTGCTTCACCGCCGCCTTTTTTAGCGAGAACTGTTGCGATTGCAGCAGTCAGTGTTGTTTTACCATGGTCAACGTGACCGATTGTACCGATGTTAGCATGCGTTTTGGAGCGGTCGAATTTTTCTTTACCCATTAGGAAAATCCTCCTTAAATGTAAGAGATAGTTGGTATGGTCCGCGGGGAAGCCATACTTCCCCACCTTCCATATCTTATACGTTAGTTATACTTGAAACAAAGGGGAATTTCAATTATTCACCTTTAACTTTTTTAACGATTTCTTCTCTTATGGACTTTGGAACTTCCTCGTAGTGATCGAACACCATCGAGAATGTACCGCGGCCCTGAGTGTTCGAGCGGAGCGATGTCGCATAGCCGAACATTTCGGAAAGTGGAACCATCGCGCGAACGACTTGAGCGTTACCGCGGGCTTCCATACCTTCTACGCGTCCGCGACGGGAAGTGATGTCGCCCATGATGTCGCCCATGTACTCTTCAGGGATGACGACTTCAACTTTCATCATCGGCTCAAGAAGTACAGCGTTGACCTTCGATACTGCGTTCTTGACTGCCATGGAAGCGGCGATCTTGAACGCCATTTCGCTGGAGTCAACATCGTGGTAAGAACCATCGAAGAGCTTGGCTTTGACGTCGATGACAGGGAATCCTGCCACGACACCGTTTTCGAGTGCGTCTTTAACGCCCGCTTCAACAGCAGGAACGTATTCACGCGGAACAACACCGCCGACGATGCCGTTCGTGAACTCGAAGCCGGCGCCTTCTTCGTTTGGCGAGAATTCGATCCAGACGTGGCCGAACTGACCGCGGCCGCCGGACTGGCGTACGAATTTACCTTCGACATTTGCAGTTTGGCGGAACGTCTCACGGTAGGATACCTGAGGTGCGCCGACGTTAGCTTCAACCTTGAACTCGCGCTTGAGGCGGTCAACGATGATGTCGAGGTGGAGTTCTCCCATACCCGCGATGATGACTTCACCAGTTTCCTGGTCAGTATGCGCGCGGAATGTAGGGTCTTCTTCCTGGAGCTTGCCGAGGGCAATCCCCATCTTGTCCTGGTCGCCTTTGGTCTTCGGCTCGATTGCAACCGAGATAACCGGCTCAGGGAATTCCATCGACTCAAGGATGACGAGTGCTTTCTCGTCGCAGAGCGTGTCGCCTGTGCCTGTGTCTTTCAGGCCGACGGCAGCGGCGATTTCACCTGCGTGCACTTCGGAGATCTCCTCACGGGAGTTCGCGTGCATCTGCAGGATACGGCCGACGCGCTCACGCTTGCCTTTTGTCGAGTTCTGAACATAAGAACCGGACTGAAGGACACCGGAGTAGACACGGAAGAATGTCAGCTTACCGACGAACGGGTCAGTCATGACCTTGAACGCGAGTGCCGAGAACGGCTCGCTGTCGTCTGCATGGCGTTCCATTGCTTCGCCTGTGTCAGGGTCTGTACCGTCGATTGCCGGGATATCCAGCGGGGACGGGAGGTAGTCGACAACTGCGTCAAGGACGAGCTGGACACCTTTGTTTTTGAATGCCGTACCAAGGACAACAGGGTAGAATTCTACCGCGAGTGTCGCTTTACGGATGGCAGCTTTGATCTCTTCAACAGAGAGTTCTTCGCCGGCCAGGTATTTCTCCATGAGCTCTTCGTCGAATTCCGCGAGTGCTTCGATAAGCTTTTCGCGGTATTCGTCAGCCTGGTCTTTGTACTCGTCAGGGATTTCTGTTACTTCAGTATCCGTGCCGAGGTCGTTGCCGTACAGGATGGCACGTTGCTCGACGAGGTCGATGATGCCGCGGAATTCGTCTTCAGCACCAATTGGAAGCTGAATCGGATGCGCATTGGCTTCGAGACGGTCGTGCAGCGTTTTGACTGCGTAGAGGAAGTCTGCGCCAGTCTTGTCCATCTTGTTGACGAATACGAGACGCGGAACGCCGTAAGTTGTTGCCTGGCGCCATACAGTCTCTGTCTGCGGCTCAACGCCGGATTGGGCGTCAAGTACTGTTACCGCACCATCGAGTACACGGAGGGAACGTTCAACTTCAACTGTGAAGTCGACGTGTCCTGGCGTGTCGATGATGTTTACGCGGTGGCCTTTCCATGCAGCAGTTGTCGCAGCGGAAGTGATTGTGATCCCGCGCTCCTGCTCCTGCTCCATCCAGTCCATCTGCGAAGCACCTTCGTGCGTTTCGCCGAGTTTGTGGATCCTACCTGTGTAATAAAGGATACGCTCAGTTGTCGTAGTCTTACCGGCATCAATGTGGGCCATGATCCCGATGTTACGAGTGTTCTCCAAGGAGAATTCTCTAGCCATAATGTGTTTCTCCTCCTGTTATGTCGGAATAGAGTGGACTTCGGCTTGAACTTACCAGCGGTAGTGAGCGAATGCTTTGTTCGCTTCCGCCATTTTGTGAAGGTCTTCACGACGCTTCACGGATGCACCAGTGTTGTTGGATGCATCGAGGATCTCGTTTGCCAGGCGCTCTTCCATCGTCTTCTCACCGCGCAGGCGGGAGTAGTTGACGAGGTAGCGGAGGCCGAGTGTTACACGGCGGTCCGGGCGAACTTCAACCGGTACCTGGTAGTTCGCGCCACCGACACGGCGGGCACGTACTTCAAGGACTGGCATGATGTTTTCGAGTGCTGCTTCGAATACTTCCAGAGGATCCTTACCGGAACGCTCACGGACGATTTCGAATGCGCCGTAGAGGGCTTTCTGGGCAGTACCCTTCTTGCCGTCTACCATGATTTTGTTTACAAGACGTGTCACGAGCTTCGAGTTATACAGCGGATCAGGCAACACGTCACGTTTTGCTACTGGACCTTTACGAGGCATGTGTGTTCCTCCTTTCAAACTTTACGACACCTTTGGCAGGTGTATTATTTTTTCTCTTTTGGCTTCTTCGCGCCGTATTGGGAACGGCTCTGCATACGGCCTTGAACGCCGGCTGTATCGAGGGCGCCGCGCACGATGTGGTAGCGGACACCCGGAAGGTCTTTAACACGGCCGCCGCGGATCAGGACAACGCTGTGCTCTTGCAGGTTGTGGCCTTCACCCGGGATATACGCGTTGACTTCGATCGTGTTCGTCAGGCGGACACGAGCGTATTTACGAAGCGCGGAGTTCGGCTTCTTAGGCGTCATTGTGCCGACACGTGTGCAGACACCGCGCTTTTGAGGCGAGTTCACATCTGTAAGAGATTTCTTGAAGCTGTTGTAACCTTTCCCGAGTGCCGGAGACTTCGACTTGGTCGCTTTCGACTTACGCGGGTTGCGGACCAGTTGGTTAATTGTAGGCATCGATAGGGTCCTCCCTTCAGTTCTTTTTAATACCACACATCCAGGTGGTTCATTTTAGGGGTAAAAACAAAGTCTTTGCGCAGCATGACGCAAAAACCTACTCAGTAATGGCGATGACCGATGCGCCGACATCGATTCCGTATGCCCGGCCGAGGTCTTTCCTCGTGCCTTCATAGCGTACAGGAATCCCGTTCTCTTCCGCAAGGGAAAGAACGTCGCCGATCAGCCGCCCGTCAGCATCCGAAGCGAGAATCACTTCCCGCACCCGGCCTTTCCGGAGCGCCTTTACTGCCTGCTTTATACCGATGATCGTCTGGTTCTGATTCGCTTGTCCATGAGACATGCCATTTCCTCCAAGGAACCAAAAGTCAACTCTCAACCTTGAACATATTATCATCCCTGCAACGGGATGTCAATAAAAAACATATCATTTCTTCCGGTGATGGTAAAGAGCGTCACGCTTTCGAAATAGCGCTTGAGATCCGGCTTTCTTTCGTAGGATTTCGATTGCCATTTCCGCATGCCCGCCCTATTCCCGTCCTCTTTAAATTAAGGCTCTGTTATAGAGTGTTGTTGCTTTCCGTACCAGCACTCGCTTTCCGCGGGCATGGCCTTAGCCGATGCCAACACGCAGATTGGCATCTGCGTGCAAAAGCGTAGCTTTGCGCGGCATCCGGGGTCTTCGGCTTATGCTATTCCCACAGGAGTCCCGTGCTTCCACTCCAAGCAACCGCTATTAATCATTCATGATTTCTCGCTCCCAACCCATGAATGAAATAAACCCTTTTCGTAACGGTTTCCGCTAACCCGCGGGCATTGCCGGTTCCTTTGCCAAGAAAAACCCCCCGGGAGCCATGGGCTTCCCGGGGGTCATGCTGCTTATTCGGTTGCTGCGATTTCCTGCTCTTCTTCCATGCCTTCGTAGGCCATTTCGATCTGGCGGTAGCGCTGCATGCCGGTTCCGGCAGGCACGAGCTTCCCGATGATGACGTTCTCCTTGAGGCCAAGGAGTTCGTCCATCTTGCCTTTGATCGCGGCATCGGTGAGGACACGGGTCGTTTCCTGGAACGAAGCGGCCGAGAGGAAAGATTCCGTCTCAAGCGACGCCTTCGTGATCCCGAGGATGACCGGACGGCTTGTCGCCGGAGCACGGCCATCAAGGATGGCTTCGGAGTTGGCTTCCGTGAACTGGTGGATGTCGAGCAGCGTGCCCGGCAGAAGGTCGGTTTCGCCGGCTTCGATGACACGGACTTTGCGCATCATCTGACGGACCATGACCTCGACGTGCTTATCGCTGATCTCAACGCCCTGCATCCGATAGACCTTCTGGACTTCCTTCAGCAGGTATTCCTGTACGGTCTTGACGTCTTTGACGACGATGAGCTGCTTCGGATCGATGGACCCTTCAGTCAGCGCTTCGCCGCGCTTGACGGTGTCGTTCAGTTCAAAGCGGAGGCGTGCATTATACGGTGGCGTATACTTGCGCGTCTCGACTTCGCCGGTGACGGTGATTTCCTTCTGGCCTTCGCGGATCTCGTCGATCTCGGTGATGACACCATCGATCTCGGAAATGACCGCCTGGCCTTTCGGATTTCGCGATTCGAAGATTTCCTGGATACGCGGTAGACCCTGGGTGATGTCGTCTCCGGCAACACCGCCTGTGTGGAACGTACGCATCGTCAGCTGCGTGCCCGGCTCCCCGATCGACTGGGCAGCGATGATGCCGACTGCTTCGCCGACTTCAACCGCTTCGCCTGTCGCCAGGTTCATGCCGTAGCACTTCTTGCAGATACCATGCTTCGTGTTGCATGTGAACGCCGAGCGGATGGTAACCGTTTCGACGCCCGCATCCAAGATTGCACGCGCGATGTCTTCAGTGATGAGACCGTCGCGTTCGACGAGCACATCACCCGTCTCCGGATGGCGTACCGACTTTTTGGCGTGGCGGCCGACAATCCGCTCATCGAGTGTTTCGATGATCTCGGTGCCTTCGGTGAGCGCGCTCACTTCGAGGCCGCGGTCGGTGCCGCAGTCGTCTTCGCGGACGATGACATCCTGCGCGACATCAACAAGGCGGCGCGTCAGGTAACCGGAGTCGGCCGTCTTCAGTGCCGTATCGGCAAGACCCTTACGAGCACCGTGTGTCGAGATAAAGTACTCGAGGACGGTGAGGCCTTCCCGGAACGAAGACTTGATCGGGAGTTCGATGATGCGTCCGGCCGGGTTGGCCATGAGTCCGCGCATACCGGCAAGCTGAGTGAAGTTCGACGCGTTACCACGGGCACCGGAGTCGGACATCATGAAGATCGGGTTCGTGTTCTCGAGGGACTCCATCAGTTTGGACTGGATGGTGTCCTTTGCTGTCGACCAGTACGAAATGACGCGATCGTAGCGTTCCTCTTCGGTGATGAGACCTCGGCGGAACTGCTTGGTGACCTTGTCGACCTTGTCCTGTGCTTCCTGGAGGATATCCCCCTTGTTCGGAAGGACGACGATGTCGGAAATACCGATTGTGATACCGGCACGCGTCGAATATTTGAATCCGAGGTCCTTCATGCGGTCAAGCATCTTCGACGTTTCCGTGATATGGAATCGCTTGAAGATCTCAGCGATGATGTTCCCCAGGATTTTCTTTTTGAACGGCTGGACAAGCTCCGCTTCGCCGATCTTCGCCTTGACGTCATCGGTCGGGTCGATAAAGTACTTTTCAGGCGTTTCGGTCTGAAGGTTGTAGTTCGTCGGCTCGTTGATATACGGGAACGACTTTGGAAGGATCTCGTTGAAGATCACCTTGCCGACCGTCGTCATCAGGAGCTGGCGGTTCTGCTCTTCTGTGAATGTCGGGTTGTTCAGCGATGCCGCATGGATGGCGATCCGGCTGTGCAGATGCACGAAGCCGTTCTGGTAGGCCACCATCACTTCATTCGCATTGCTGAAGATCATTCCCTCTCCCGCAGCGCCCTTGCGCTCGAGTGTCAGGTAGTAGTTCCCGAGGACCATATCCTGGGAAGGCGTAACGACCGGCTTTCCGTCTTTCGGGTTCAGGATGTTCTGGGCCGCCAGCATAAGAAGACGGGCCTCAGCCTGGGCTTCAGCGGAAAGCGGCACGTGTACCGCCATCTGGTCACCGTCGAAGTCGGCGTTGTAAGCCGTACATACGAGCGGGTGGAGGCGGATCGCGCGGCCTTCTACGAGCGTCGGCTCGAATGCCTGGATACCGAGACGGTGAAGCGTCGGTGCGCGGTTAAGCAGGACCGGGTGTTCCTTGATGACTTCCTCAAGGACATCCCAGACGTCCGAGTGGAGACGCTCGATTTTGCGTTTCGCACTCTTGATGTTGTGGGCGAGGCCGCGTTCGACAAGCTCCTTCATGACGAAAGGCTTGAACAGCTCGATCGCCATTTCACGCGGCAGGCCGCACTGGTACATTTTCAGGTTCGGCCCGACAACGATAACGGAACGGCCGGAATAGTCGACCCGCTTCCCGAGAAGGTTCTGGCGGAAACGGCCCTGCTTACCCTTCAGCATATGCGAAAGGGACTTGAGCGGGCGGTTACCCGGTCCAGTCACCGGACGGCCGCGGCGGCCGTTGTCGATCAGGGCGTCGACGGCTTCCTGCAGCATCCGCTTCTCGTTCTGGACGATGATTCCCGGCGCGCCGAGATCAAGCAGCCGCTTGAGACGGTTGTTCCGGTTGATCACACGGCGGTACAGGTCGTTCAGGTCCGACGTCGCGAAGCGGCCTCCGTCAAGCTGGACCATTGGCCGAAGCTCAGGCGGGATGACCGGAAGCACTTCGAGGACCATCCATTCCGGACGGTTGCCCGAATGGCGGAACGACTCGACAACTTCAAGCCGCTTGATGGCACGTGTGCGGCGCTGGCCCTGTGCGGTCTTGAGCTCTTCCTTCAGCGCATCGGCCTCTTTGTCGAGGTCGATCTGCTTGAGAAGCTTTTCGATCGCTTCCGCGCCCATGAGCGCGGAGAACTTGCTGCCGTACTTTTCACGGTACGCGCGGTATTCGCGCTCGGACAGAAGCTGTTTGCGGTCGAGGCCGGTATCAGCAGGTTCGGTCACGACATAGGAAGCGAAGTAAATGACTTCCTCAAGCGAGCGCGGGGACATGTCCAAAAGAAGCCCCATCCGGCTCGGAATGCCTTTGAAGTACCAGATATGGGATACCGGAGCGGCAAGCTCGATATGGCCCATGCGTTCACGGCGGACTTTTGCGCGCGTCACTTCGACGCCGCAGCGGTCGCAGACAACGCCTTTGTAGCGGACGCGTTTATACTTGCCGCAGTGACACTCCCAGTCCTTCGTCGGTCCGAAGATCCGTTCGCAGAACAGGCCGTCTTTTTCCGGCTTCAGTGTCCGGTAGTTGATCGTTTCCGGCTTTTTGACTTCGCCGTAGGACCACGACCGGATTTTGTCCGGAGATGCGAGGCCGATTTTCATATACTCAAAATTATTAACATCTATCAAGGAGCCTACCTCCCTTTAGTCTCAATCTGAACAGGCTCACCGTTCATGGCAATGCAGCGTGCCGGGCGGCCTGGCCGCCCCGCTGCAACTTTATCCGCGTATTATTCGGCTCCGATTGTCTCCTGCTCGTTGGCCGGCAGGATGTTCAGTGCATCCGTCGGCTGCAGGTCTTCGTCTTCGTCGAGGTCGCGGAGCTCGATCTCCTCGTAATCCTCCGTCAGCATCTTGACATCGAGGCCAAGGGACTGGAGCTCCTTGATGAGGACCTTGAACGACTCAGGGAGGCCCGGCTGCGGGATGTTCTCCCCTTTGACGATCGCTTCATAGGTCTTCACGCGGCCGACGACGTCGTCGGATTTGACTGTCAGGATTTCCTGGAGCGTGTAGGCTGCGCCGTACGCTTCAAGCGCCCAAACTTCCATCTCCCCGAAACGCTGGCCGCCGAACTGCGCCTTACCGCCGAGCGGCTGCTGTGTGACGAGGGAGTACGGTCCGGTCGAACGGGCGTGGAGCTTATCGTCGACCATGTGGGCGAGCTTGATCATGTACATGACGCCGACCGACACCTTGTTGTCGAACGGCTCGCCGGAGCGGCCATCGTAAAGGGTGGTCTTACCCGAACGGTCCATGCCGGCTTCTTCCATGGTCTCCCAGACATCTTCTTCGTTCGCGCCGTCGAAGACCGGGCTTGCCATATGGAGGCCGAGCTGCCGCGCGGCCATGCCCAAGTGCAGCTCGAGAACCTGCCCGATGTTCATCCGGGAAGGTACGCCGAGCGGGTTAAGCATGATGTCGACCGGTGTGCCGTCCGGCATGAACGGCATGTCCTCTTCCGGCAGGATCCGGGAGATGACACCCTTGTTGCCGTGACGGCCGGCCATCTTATCGCCAACGGAGATCTTCCGCTTCTGGACGATGTAGACACGCACGAGCTGGTTGACACCCGGTGCAAGTTCATCGCCGTCTTCACGGTTGAACACCTTGACGTCGAGGACGATCCCGCCTGCGCCGTGAGGGACACGGAGCGAGGTGTCGCGGACTTCGCGCGCCTTTTCGCCGAAGATGGCGTGGAGGAGACGTTCTTCCGCAGTCAGCTCGGTGACGCCCTTCGGCGTGACCTTGCCGACGAGGATATCGCCGTCGCGGACTTCCGCGCCGACGCGGATGATGCCGCGCTCATCAAGGTTGCGGAGCGCGTCTTCACCGACGTTCGGAATGTCGCGGGTAATCTCTTCAGGTCCGAGTTTTGTATCTCGGGAGTCTGATTCGTATTCTTCGATGTGGATCGACGTATAGACATCGTCCTTCACCAGGCGCTCGCTCATGATGACCGCATCCTCATAGTTGAAGCCATCCCAAGTCATGAATGCGACGAGGACGTTTCGGCCGAGCGCAAGCTCGCCCACTTCCATTGACGGGCCGTCACCAAGGACGGTAAGCGGCTCGACACGGTCGCCTACGCTGACGATCGGGCGCTGGTTATAGCATGTCCCCTGGTTGGAGCGGACAAATTTCTCGAAACGGTAGATGTCCAGGTCGCCCTTGACTTCCTTGCCGTCCACCATCTCGATGCGGCGGACACGGACCTCTTTCGCCTCGACATGCTCCACGATACCGTGGTGCCTGGAGACGATCGCAGCACCCGAGTCGCGTGCCGAGACATATTCCATGCCTGTGCCGACAAACGGCGCTTCCGGGTTGAGGAGAGGAACGGCCTGACGCTGCATGTTCGCACCCATGAGGGCACGGTTGGAGTCATCGTTCTCAAGGAACGGGATACATGCGGTCGCCGCAGAGACAACCTGCTTCGGCGAAACGTCCATATAGTCGACCGTTTCGCGCTTAAACACGGAGTTGTCGCCACGGAAACGGCCGTAGATCTCTTCGTTCACGAAGCGGCCGTCCTCATCGAGGATCGCGTTTGCCTGGGCGACGATGTAGTTGTCTTCTTCATCGGCGGTCAGGTAGTCGATCCGGTCGGTAACGAGGCCGGTTTCCGGATCAACACGGCGGTAAGGTGTTTCAATGAAGCCGAACTTGTTCACTTTCGCATACGTCGAAAGGGAGTTGATGAGGCCGATGTTCGGGCCTTCCGGCGTCTCGATTGGACACATGCGGCCGTAGTGCGAGTAGTGGACGTCACGGACTTCCATGCCCGCGCGCTCACGCGTAAGCCCGCCCGGTCCGAGTGCGGAGAGACGGCGCTTGTGCGTAAGTTCTGCCAGCGGGTTCGTCTGGTCCATGAACTGGGACAGCTGGGAGCTTCCGAAGAATTCCTTGATCGATGCGATGACCGGGCGGATATTGATCAGCTGCTGAGGCACAATAGATTGTGTATCGTTGATCGACATCCGTTCGCGGACCACGCGCTCCATCCGGGAGAGGCCGATGCGGAACTGGTTCTGCAGCAGTTCCCCGACCGAGCGGAGGCGGCGGTTTCCGAGGTGGTCGATGTCATCAGTCGTACCGACCTGGTAGAGCAGGTTGAAGAAGTAGCTGATCGACGCGACGATATCCGCCGGTGTGACATGCTTTACTTCTTCTTCGATGTCGGCGTTGCCGATAATGTTGATGACTTTCTCATCTTCGCTGTTAGGGGCGTAGATTTTCACGGAAGAGATCGTGATCTCCTCATCAAGCACACCGCCGGTCGGTTCAACCGTTTCGTAGCCGGCACCGGATTCGAGGTAAGGAATGAGGCGATCGAGTTCCCTGCGGTCAAGGTAAGTCCCTTTTTCCGCAATGATTTCGCCTGTTTCCGGATCTGCGATGGTTTCGGCAAGCGTCTGGTTGAGGAGGCGGTTCTTGATGCTGAGTTTTTTGTTCATCTTGTAGCGGCCGACGTTGGCCAGGTCATACCGCTTCGGATCGAAGAAGCGGGTATAAAGAAGGTTCTTCGCGCTTTCGACCGTTGGCGGTTCGCCCGGGCGGAGGCGCTCGTAAATTTCCAGGAGTGCTTTTTCGGTGCTTTCGGTGCTGTCCTTCTCCAGAGTGTTCTGGAGATATTCGTTATCCCCGATCAGATCGATGATCTCCTGGTCGGAGCCGAAACCGAGCGCCCGCAGGAGGACCGTAACCGGCAATTTCCGGGTGCGGTCGATGCGGACGTGAACGACATCCTTCGCATCGGTCTCATATTCAAGCCACGCACCGCGGTTCGGAATCACAGTTGCCCCGAAGCCGCGCTTGCCGTTCTTGTCGATCTTGTCGTGGAAGTAAACGCTCGGCGAACGCACGAGCTGGGAGACGATGACGCGTTCCGCACCGTTGATGATGAACGTCCCGTTGTCCGTCATGAGCGGGAAATCACCCATGAAGACGTCCTGCTCCTTTACTTCCTCAGTTTCTTTATTATGGAGGCGGACCTTGACGCGGAGCGGTGCCGCGTACGTCGCATCGCGTTCTTTCGACTCACCGACGGAGTACTTCGGTTCGCCGAGGCTGTAGTCGACGAAATCGAGCGAAAGATTGCCCGTGAAGTCCTCGATTGGAGAAATGTCGCGGAACATATCCCGCAGCCCTTCCTCAAGGAACCATTCATAGGACTTCGTCTGGATCTCGATCAGATTCGGGAGCTCGAGCACCTCACTGATCCGCGCAAAACTCCTGCGCTGACGATGTTGACCGTACTGAACTAGTTGACCTGTCAACTGATTCACCCCTCAATTTAAAACGATAATGGGTCTTTGCGGATGCCGGCAAATTGATGTATGATATCCGAAAAGACAAAAAGAAAACGAGTCCGGTACAGAAGCTCATTTTCGGTTTCACCAGGCTTATTCCATTCCGGGCCAGTATTCCCAATTGAAGAGCCGGACTATACGGTGTGATTGTCCGGCCCCGGAAACCGCCAGGGCATCCGGAGGCACTTCAGTCAAAAGGGCACACGACCTCAATTTTATTTGTGCATTTTATTATACTATCATTGAATATTTGTCAAGTCAATGTTTGTCAAGTCATTTTTTGACCGACCGGAAAATCAGGTAGCCCTTGTTTTTCGCTTCGGCCGTGACGTTGCCGAACAGCTCCTGAAGCTTTTTCTCGGTGGATGCGGCACCCTGTTTTTTCTGGATGACGACCCAGAGCTCGCCGCCTTCGGCAAGAAGGCGGAAAGCATCTTCGTAGATCCTGAACACCGTCTCTTTGCCCGCGCGGATCGGCGGGTTCGTCAGAACGGCCGCAAATCCGCTCCCGCGCACGTCTGCCCCAGCGTCACTTTCATAAATCTCCGTATTGCCGGCGCCGTTCGCGCCGGCATTTTCTTGTGCAAGCGCAAGCGCCCGGCTGTTCACATCGACCATGTGTACGGTCCGGTCCGGCAGCAGCCTCGCTGCAGTGAGCCCGATCGGCCCGTAGCCGCAGCCGATGTCCAGGAGATCGCCCGGCATTCCAGGTTCCCTGAAAGTATCGACCAGGAGCCTGGAGCCGAAATCGACGCTTTCCTTGCTGAACACACCGGCATCCGTCTTGAATTGGAACGGAATGCCCCGCAATGTTGCTGACCACGTCTTTGGTGCGCTTCCGGTTCCGGGATTTTTCGAATAGTAATGATCCGCCATGCCCGTCGCCTCCGTTTATGTTGGTGGTGCCCGGCAAGGGCCGGGAGTCCTTCCTCCCTATCATACCCTTTGGACATGAATAAAAAAGCCCGTCGAGTTGAGACGGGCTTTTCATATAGGAAGCAAGAATTACTTGAGTTCGACGCCTGCGCCGACTTCTTCGAGCTTCGACTTCATTTCTTCTGCTTCTTCTTTCGCTACGCCTTCTTTGATAGCTTTAGGCGCTTCGTCTACGAGCGCTTTAGCTTCTTTCAGGCCAAGGCCAGTGATTTCGCGAACAACTTTGATGACTTTGATCTTCTGGTCGCCTGCGGAAGCAAGGACAACGTCGAAGTCAGTTTTTTCTTCTGCTGCAGGGCCTGCTGCGCCGCCTGCTACTGCAACAGGAGCTGCTGCTGTTACGCCGAATTCTTCTTCGATTGCTTTGACGAGGTCGTTCAGTTCGAGGACCGTCATTTCTTTGATCGCTTCAATGATTTGCTCTTTGCTCATTGATGTTTCCTCCTAAATGGATCGATTTTATTTTATGCGGCGATGCCGCGGTCCGTTGGCTCAGGATGCCGGATTAAGCGCCCTGTTCTTCCTTCTGGTCTGCAACTGCCTTCGAAGCGAGTGCGAAGTTGCGGATCGGCGCCTGGAGAACGCTGAGAACCATGGAGAGGAGACCTTCCCGGGATGGGAGTTCTGCCAGTGCCTTGACTTCTTCAAGCGTTGCCACGTTGCCTTCGATGACGCCTGCTTTGATCTCAAGCGCATCGTTTTCCTTTGCGAAGTTATTGATGACCCGCGCAGGAGCAACAACATCTTCGTTCGAGAACGCGATTGCGTTCGGGCCTGTCATGTACTCATTGAGTCCTTCGAGGCCTGCCGCTTCAGCAGCGCGGCGAGTCATCGTGTTCTTGTAAACCTTGAACTCGATGCCTTCTTCGCGAAGCTGCTTACGGAGCTCAGTCACTTGCGCCACGCTGAGGCCGCGGTAGTCCACGACGACAACGGATGCCGCTTCTTTCAGCTTGCCGCTGATTTCATCGACGAGCGCCTGTTTCTGTTCGAGAATTTTGCTCATGTCAACACCTCCTGTTAGAGTGGCTCATTTATACCGCATATCAATGGAAAAGCCCTGTATCCGCGTACGCAGACACAGGGCATTAAAGTCGGCTTCATTCGATCAAGCACGTCTTTGTCCTCGGCAGGGAAATTTTAAGCGGCATGCCGCCCCTGCTGTCTACGGTACAAACGATATTCACAACATCGGCAATCTTACCAGACCACCGAAACGTTGTCAATGATTATTTTGCGACAGTAACGTTAGCCGCATCAATTTTCACTGCAGGGCCCATTGTAGTCGTCACGTTGACGGACTTCATGTAAGTGCCTTTTGCAGCTGCAGGTTTTGCCTTCTGGATGGTTTCGAAGATCGTGTTGAAGTTCTCGATGAGCTTCTCGTTGTCGAACGAAACTTTTCCGATTGGCGCGTGGATGATGCCGGCTTTGTCAGCGCGGTATTCAACCTTACCAGCTTTGATGTCCTGGACAGCTTTTGTCACGTCGAACGTAACTGTGCCTGTCTTAGGGTTCGGCATGAGACCTTTTGGTCCGAGGACGCGGCCGAGTTTACCGACTTCACCCATCATGTCAGGAGTTGCAACGATTACGTCAAAGTCGAACCAGCCTTGCTGGATCTTAGTGACGAACTCAGCGTCGCCCGCGTAGTCTGCGCCTGCAGCTTCAGCTTCTTTGAGCTTTTCGCCTTTTGCGAAGACGAGAACGCGCTGTGTCTTGCCCGTTCCGTTAGGAAGGACGACTGCACCACGGATCTGCTGGTCGTTTTTACGTGTGTCGATTCCGAGACGGAAAGCGACTTCGACTGTCGCGTCGAATTTCGTTGTGCTCGTTTCTTTAGCGAGCGCGATTGCTTCTTCTGCGCTGTAGAGTTGTTCGCGGTTTACTTTCTTAGCCGCTTCTACAAGCTTCTTGCCTTTTTTAGCCATGTTTGTTTCCTCCTTGATTGTGGTTATAGCGGATTAACCCTCCCACGAAAAAGGATTGCGGCGTTCGCGTGGAACGGGCGCAACCCTCTGTAACAGAACAACATCAAGTGAAAGAATCAGTCTTCGATCGTGATGCCCATGCTGCGGGCAGTGCCTTCGACCATCTGCATCGCTGCTTCGACCGAAGCGGCGTTGAGGTCTGGCATTTTTGTTTCCGCGATTTCGCGGACTTTGTCACGCTTGACGACAGCGACCTTGTTTTTGTTCGGTTCGCCGGACGCCTTATCGATGCCTGCTGCTTTCTTCAGAAGAACGGCAGCCGGCGGAGTTTTTGTAATGAATGTGAACGAGCGGTCTTCAAAAACAGTGATCTCAACCGGAATGATGAGACCTGCCTGGTCAGATGTCCGTGCGTTGAATTCCTTACAGAAGCCCATGATGTTCACACCTGCCTGACCGAGTGCCGGTCCGACCGGTGGTGCCGGGTTTGCTTTACCTGCAGGGATTTGCAGTTTGACGATTTTGCTTACTTTTTTAGCCACGAGACGCACCTCCTTAAAGTCCGTGATGTGGTAATAGGGTTGCCCCTCCCACTCGATATGTGTCTGCCGGCGATGCCGGTAGAATACGGTTGATCCGCGGCAGGCCTATTTTCGGCCTGACCTATGGAATGATACCACCAAAAGTGCCCGCTTGCAAGCGGGAATGTCAAATTTTCCTGATCTGGACGAAATCGAGTTCCATCTTTGTTTCGCGCCCGAACATCTCGACCGCGACCTTGACCTTGCCCTTGGACGGATCGACTTCCTCGACTGTGCCCTGGAAATTCGCGAATGGCCCTTCCAGCACTTCGACGAGTTCGCCCGCTTCGATGTCCATCTCGAACTTCGCTTCCTTCATGCCCATCTGGCGGAGGATGAAGTCCACCTCATCCGGCATGAGCGGCGTCGGTTTCGCACCGCCGCCGGACGAGCCGATAAATCCGGTTACGCCCGGCGTATTGCGGACGACATACCAGGAATCGTCCGTCATGATCATTTCGACAAGGACGTATCCGGGGAATGTCTTGCGCATGACGGTCTTTTTCTTGCCGTCCTTCAGCTCTGTTTCCTGTTCTTCCGGGACGATGACACGGAAGATCTTATCGAGCATCCCCATCGTTTCGACCCGTTTTTCCAGGTTAGCCTTCACCTTGTTCTCATATCCGGAATAGGTGTGTACCACGTACCAATTTTTCTCCATTCGATCGGACTGGCCGTCCGTCCCTCCCTTTCACTTGCATATAACGGCTGAGCACCGGGGCGGCGGCCCGGACGCGGCTCTATACTGGAGTGTACCCGCATCCGCCGGCCGGAACCCGTTTCCCGGAAACTTCAGCAAAATGAAAAAGCCCGTATGGTCCTCAGACGGGCTATTTGTGGCCATGTATTCAGACAGCCTGAGTCAGATGCTCAGGAACCAGCGGAACAGTTCCGAGATGCCAAGATCGATGACCACGAAGTACAAAGCCATGAAGACGACTGTCGAAAGGACGACAACCGTATACTTTGTCAGTTCTTTGCGCTTCGGCCAGCTTACTTTCCGCATCTCGGAGACGACGCCGCTGAAAAACTCACGAATCTTACCCATTTTATCGTTAAACCTCCGGATTATAGAATCTGTGTCGAGTGAAGCAGAATCACCGGAAGTTCCGGCGTCGCATTACGATTATCCGCCGGCCGGCGAGTGCCGGCCTGGCTGCCGATCCGCGGACCGGTCCGTTTACAGCCTACCACCTGCCTGTCACGCTGTCAACGCGCCCCGGAATGCCTACCGGCGCGCTCCCGCAGCAAGGTGCTGCTCAAGTTTCCGCTTGATCCGCTGCAGGGCATTGTCGATCGACTTCACCTGCCGGTCCAGCTTGTCGGAAATCTCCTGATAGCTGCGGCCTTCCAGATAAAGGGCGAGCACCTGCCGCTCAAGCGTGCTCAGGACATTGTTGACCTCCTCCTCCAGCCGGTGGAAATCCTCCCGGTGGACCATGAGATCTGCCGGATCGTCCAGCTCAGGTCCCGTCAGCATGTCGAGCAGTGTCCGCTCGGACTCGTCCTCATAGACAGGCTTGTCGAGTGAGACCGACGAATTCAGCGGGATGTGCTTCTGGCGCGTTGCAGTCTTGATCGCCGTGATGATCTGCCGCGTGATGCAAAGCTCCGCGAACGCCCGGAAAGAACTGAGCTTGTCCGCCCGGAAATCCCGGATCGCCTTGTACAGGCCGATCATTCCCTCTTGTATGATATCTTCCCGATCCGCGCCGACCAGGAAGTATGAGCGCGCTTTCATCCGGACGAAATAATGATACTTCCGGATCAGGTAATCGAGCGCATCCGATCTTCCGGCATGCACCAGCTCGATCAGTGACTCATCGCTGTGGTTTTCGAACGTTTCCCCCAAAACCTCTTTCCGGCTGTCAATCATCATTCCGATCACCTCCGGTCCCCCTCGAGTGTTTTAAAGACAAGTCTACAGGAAGGAAAATATTGTCGTCAACCGTTCATTTGTGTCCCCGGCGCCATTTTTCGAAAATTTCAGCCACTTCGTCACTGAGCGGGATTTTGGAGAATGGACGGTTATCACGGATTTCCCGGACCCGCTTTGAAATGCCATCCCGGACATCGCCCATCTCCAGCCGGAGCTCCCTTGCGGACTTGCGGAGGGCGCCCTGGGCGAAAATGATGCGCTGCTCAGTATAGTCTGATGTCGCGACGTGCACCTGGGTGCGCCGGCTGCCGAGTTCGGAGGCAAGTCGCTCAATGCGTTCATCGGCCGTCTCGTTCTCCCTTGTAAAGACGACCTCGACGTCCCTGCGCCGTTCAGGTTTCGGGATGCCCGGCACATACTGAGCATCGAAGACGACAATCACCCGCCAGCCCGTATATGCCCGGTATTCCGCCATCATTTCGACAAGCAGATCGCGGGCATCTTCAAGCCGGGCATCCCGGAGATTTTTCAGCTCCGGCCAGGCGCCGATGATATTGTAGCCGTCGACGATCAGGACATCCATCACTGACCGCCTTCCGTCTCGCGTTTTCGGAACACCTCGTACATGAGGAGCGCCGCCGCGACGGAGGCGTTGAGGGAGTTGACATGCCCGACCATCGGCAAGCTGTACAGGAAGTCGCACTTGTCCCGCAGCAGCCGGCTCATACCGCGGCCCTCGCTGCCGATGATGACGGCGAGCGGCAGGCCCGCGTCCATATTGCGATAGTCGGCACTGCCTTTGGCATCGGTGCCGGCAATCCAGACACCGCGGCCCTTCAGATCATCCACGGTACGCGCCATGTTGCCGACCCGCACAACCGGAACGTGTTCGATCGCTCCGGTGGATGCCTTGGCGACCACACCCGTCAGGCCGACGGAGCGCCGCTTCGGGATGATGATCCCGTGTACGCCCGACGCATCCGCCGTACGGAGGATCGAGCCCAGATTATGCGGATCCTCCAGCTCGTCCAGGATCAGGAAAAACGGGTCTTGCCCGCGTTCTTCCGCACGCCGGAACAGGTCGTCCAGCTCCGCATAGTCGTATGCCGCGACGGATGCCGCAATTCCCTGATGGGTCAGATCGGTCAGCAGGTCCAGCTTTTTCTTGGGTACCTGTTGGACGATCACGCCGGATTCTTTGGCGAGCGCGCGAATGTCCGAGGCGGATGCTTTCTGCATGCCTTCTGCAATCCAGATCTTATTCAGCTGGCGCCCCGAACGCAAAGCTTCAAGCACGGGGTTGCGTCCCGCAATGATTTCTTCTTCCCGGTTCGTCACCGTACTTCCCCTCCTTCCGATTCGGCAAAGCCGATCGCGTACCGGACCACTTCGTCCAGCCGCTCTTTCCTGCCGAGCAGGTACAGATATCCGACAAGTGCTTCGAATGCCGTGCTGTAGTTGTACGTCTGTATATCCGTGTTTTTCGGGGCATGTCCCGATTTGGCGTTCCGTCCCCGGCGGACGACGGCGGCTTCCCCTTCGTCAAGAAAGCCTTTTTCCTCCATCATGGAGAGGACGATCGCCGCCTGGGACTTGGCTGATACATATCCGGTCGCCAGCCGGTGGAGTGTGTTGGGCTTCGCCCGTCCGGAGCGGATGAGGTGTTCGCGAACCGCCACTTCGTAGATTGCGTCGCCCATGTAGGCGAGCGCCAGCCCGTTCAGCTGGCGGATGTCGCCGTCACTGATTCCTGCCATCCGATCAGCCCCTCTTCCAGCGGACGCCCTGCCGGGTATCCTCGAGGACGATGCCCTGGCTCAGCAGATGATCCCTGATTTCGTCGGCGCGCTTGAAGTCACGGCTTTTCCTTGCCTCTTCGCGCTCCGCGATCAGTGCATCGACCTCTTCGCCAGGCAGTTCTTCCGCCGCCTCCAGAGTGATCCCGAGTACGCCTGCAAGCTTGCTGAACGTGCCGATGAACGCCTGCAGCACGTCTTTCTGGGTGTTTTTTTCATTCAGGTAAGTATTCGACAGGCGGGCCAGGTCGAACAGTGCCGCAATCGCATTGGCGGTGTTGAAGTCATCATCCATCGCGTCTTCAAACGACTTCTGTACCTCCTTGATCTTATGGAGCCATATGTCCCCCTGGTCACCGTTGTCCGCCGTCTGCTCAAGGCGGAACATGAGGTTGCGGTACGCCGTACGAAGCCGCTCAAGGGCATTTTCCGCATCCGTAATCACTTCAGAAGAGAAGTTGATCGGGTTCCGGTAGTGGACCGTCAGCATAAAGTAGCGCAGCACCTGCGGGTCGATTTTCTGGCGGATATCGTGGACGGTAATGAAGTTCCCCAGGGATTTCGACATTTTCTCGTTGTCGATGTTGACGTAGCCGTTATGCATCCAGTAATTCGCGAATGTCTTGTCGTTGTGCGCCTCGCTCTGGGCGATTTCATTTTCATGGTGCGGGAACGTCAGGTCCTGGCCGCCCGCGTGGATGTCGATCGTGTCGCCGAGCACTTCGCGCGCCATAACCGAGCACTCGATGTGCCAGCCCGGACGGCCTGCACCCCAGGGGCTTTCCCAAGAGATTTCGCCGGGCTTCACACCCTTCCAGAGGGCGAAGTCGAGTGCGTCTTCCTTTTTCTCGCCGGGCTGGATGCGCGCACCGACCTTAAGCTCATCGATCGACTGCTGGGAAAGCTTGCCGTAGCCGCCGAATTTGCGTGTCCGGTAGTAGACGTCGCCGCCTGACTCGTAAGCGTAGCCCTTGTCGACCAGCACACCGATAAAATCGATGATGTCCCGGATATGGTCCGTAACGCGCGGGTGGTCATCCGCATGGCGGCATCCGAGCGCCTCTATGTCTGCGAAATACGCAGCAATGAACCGCTCCGTCAGTTCGCCGACTTCTTCACCGATCTCGTTTGCCGCTTTGATGATCTTGTCATCGACGTCTGTGAAGTTCGAAACGAAATGGACGTCATAGCCTTTATACTCCAGGTAATTGCGGACCGTGTCATAAACGATGACCGGGCGCGCATTGCCGATGTGGATGTAGTTGTAGACGGTCGGGCCGCAAACATACATCTTCACTTTCCCCTCTTCGATCGGGACAAACGGTTCTTTCTTTCTGCTGAGTGTATTGAACATCTGGATGGTCATCGTCTTGCCTCCTTCAGCTGCTCCTGCAGCTTTTCCAATTCATTGTTGAGCCGGGCGATTTTCTCTTCCAGCATATCGCATTTGTCTGCAACCGGATCCGGGATGTCCTGGTGGTCCAGTTTTTTCGTCACTTTAACACCATTCTGGACAACGACAGTCCCCGGAATCCCGACGACTGTGGAATTCGGCGGCACGTCTTTGAGCACGACGGATCCTGCGCCGACTTTGACATTGTCGCCGAGCGTGATCGAACCAAGCACTTTCGCGCCTGATGCCACGAGCACATTATTGCCGAGTGTCGGGTGGCGCTTGCCTTTTTCCTTGCCGGTCCCGCCGAGCGTGACGCCCTGATAGAGCGTGACGTCATTGCCGATCACACAAGTTTCTCCGATGACGACACCGGAACCGTGGTCGATAAAGAACCGGCGTCCGATAACAGCGCCCGGGTGGATCTCGATCCCGGTCAGGAACCGGACAAACTGGGACACGAACCGGGCAAGGAAGCGCATGCCCCTTTTGTGGAAAGCATGGGCGACCCGGTAGCCCCAGAGCGCGTGAAGCCCTGAATAAGTCAGCACAATCTCGAAGGAACTCCTTGCTGCGGGGTCCTGGTCGAAAATTGTCGCAATATCTTCTTTCATCCTCTTGAACATGGTTGAGCATTCCTCCAAAATCCGAAAACTAAGGCGGGCGGGAGCTATCCGGCGGCACGCGGCCAAAACAAAAAGCGCCCCTGTCAGTTGACAGAGACGCCGGTATGCGCGGTTCCACTCTGGTTTGGGAGGAACAAAAAGCGCTCCTCCCCCCTCGGTGCCCGTAACGTGGGCAAAGCGGCCGGCCTACTTGTTTCGACTCGGCGCTCCGAGGTGCATTTCCGCGCGCAGCGGCCCGGGCCGCTTTCAGCCGGCGGCGGCCCTCTCTGTCGAGCTTGCGCAACGTACTTCTCCTCTTCGTCGCTTTCGGTATGTTGATTCCTTGTTGACCTCTATTGTACTTGGGGAACGCGGAATGTCAATTGATTAAACCGTACGCGGCAGAGGCAATAAATATTCAGCCTGCGTAAGCGGAGACGCGCCGGATAACCTTGTCGCGTCCGAGGAGCGAGATCGATTCCTGGAGCTCCGGACCATGCGTCTGGCCCGTCGTCACGACACGGATCGGCATGAAGAGGTTCTTGCCCTTGTGGCCGGTTTCTTTCTGCACAGCCTTGATTGCGCCTTTGATCGAGGCCGGGTCGAACGATTCAAGTTCCTCAAGCTTCGCTTTGAATGCCGTCATCACTTCCGGAACCTGCTCGCCGGAAAGGACGGCCTTTGCTTCCTCATCGTATTCGATGTCTTCGTTAAAGAACTGGGCGGACAATTCGACAATTTCCGCACCGAAGCTCATCTGCTCCTGATAAAGCGCGATCAGCCGTTCGGCCCATTCGCGTTTTTCCGCGGATAGCTCTTCCGACAGGCGGCCCGCCTTCTGGAGATGCGGCAGCGCCAGCTTCACGACTTCCTCGGAAGGAAGCTGCTTCACATACTGGTTGTTCATCCAGGTCAGCTTCTGCTTGTCGAAGAGCGCAGGCGACTTCGACAGGCGGTCGGCTTCGAACATCTCGATGAACTCGTCCTTCGAGAAGATTTCGTCCTCACCCTTCGGCGACCAGCCGAGAAGGGCGATGAAGTTGAAGAGCGCCTCCGGCAGATAGCCGAGCTCCTCGTACTGCTCGATAAACTGGATGATCGATTCGTCACGCTTCGACAATTTCTTGCGGCTTTCGTTGACGATGAGTGTCATGTGGCCGAATGTCGGCGGCTCCCAGCCGAACGCCTCGTAGATCATCATTTGCTTCGGCGTGTTGGAGATGTGGTCATCCCCGCGGAGGACATGCGTGATCTTCATGTAGTGGTCGTCGATTGCCACCGCGAAGTTATAGGTCGGCACGCCGTCCTTTTTCACGATGACCCAGTCGCCGAAATCGCCGGATTCAAACGATACTTCATCCTTGACCATGTCCTGGAATTTGTACGTGCGGCCTTCCGGCACGGCGATGCGGATGCTTGGCTGGCGGCCTTCCGCCTCGAGCTTCGCGCGGTCATCGTCTGTCAGATGACGGCACTTGCCGCTGTAGCGCGGCATTTCTCCGCGTGCCTGCTGGGCCTCGCGCTCCGCTTCCAGCTCTTCTTCGGTGCAGTAGCACTTGTAGGCCAAGCCTTTTTCCAGGAGCCCGTCATACAGTTGCTTATAGAGGTCATTCCGCTCCGACTGGCGGTACGGGCCGTACTCGCCGCCGACGTCGATGCTCTCATCCCAGTCGATGCCGAGCCATTTCAGATATCGGAGCTGCGATTCCTCGCCGCCCTCGATGTTCCGCTTCGCGTCAGTGTCCTCGATGCGGATGATGAACTTTCCGCCGTTGTGGCGTGCGTAGAGATAGTTGAAGAGCGCCGTCCTGGCGTTCCCGATATGCAGGTGCCCCGTCGGACTCGGTGCATAGCGTACACGGACTTCCTGTGTCATAGATGGTTCCTCCTGTTCGTTCGAACATGTTTGCTCCGTCCATTTTACCACAGCACGTGAGGTTTTAAAGCGCCGGGTGTTGCGCCGGCCTGATTTCCGGAAAAGGCATCGGCTCGCGGGGTTTTCGTGCGCGGACTTTGGGTGTTTGTGCGCGAATCTTGGGGGCGGGGGCATTTTCGTGCGTGAACTTTGGAGATTCGTGCGCGAATCCGGGGTGCGCAAGGATTTTCGTGCGCAAACTTGCGCGATTCGTACGCAAACTCTGGAACCGGAGGGATTTTCGTACGTGAACTTGCGTGATTCGTGCGCAAACACCCCGGGCATTCTTCCGGCATGCAAAAGACCGCCCGGCAATCCCGGGCGGTCCTGTCATTACGCTTTTTCCAACAAAATCACCGCGAGTGCGGCAATGCCTTCTTCGCGGCCGACAAAGCCCAGCTTTTCGGTCGTGGTCGCCTTGACGTTCACCTGCGATACGTCGGCGTGAAGCAGCTCTGCGATGCGGGCGCGGATCTTGTCGATATGCGGCGCCATTTTCGGGCGCTGCGCCATGATTGTGCAGTCGACATTGCCGAGTTTCCAGCCCCGGGCCTCGACATCCTCCCAGACCTTCTCCAGCAATACTGCGGAGTCGGCGTCCTTGAACGCTTCGTCGGTGTCCGGGAAGTGGCGCCCGATGTCCCCTTCGCCGATCGCGCCAAGCGCCGCGTCGGTCACCGTGTGGAGCAGCACATCCGCATCCGAGTGGCCGATGAGGCCGCGCTCGTGCGGGATGGTCACGCCGCCGATGATGAGCGGACGCCCTTCCGCAAATTCATGCACGTCAAATCCTTGTCCGATCCTGATCATTCCGTCTCCTCCTGCCGTTTCAGCAGCGCCTCGCCGATCGCGAGGTCCACTTTGGTCGTCATCTTCAGATTATCATAAGTGCTCTCGACGACACGGACGGGATGTCCGAGCCGCTCGACAAGCATTGATTCGTCGGTTCCGAGGAACCCGTCGGCAAATGCCTTTTCCTCCGCCTCCGCCAGCAGGCCCGCGCGGAACGCCTGCGGGGTCTGGACAAGCCAGACCGTGCTGCGGTCCGGGGTGGCTTCAACGACTCCGTCGGTTACCTGCTTCACGGTGTCCTTGGACGGGACCGCAGCAATCGCGGCGCCGTGGCCGGCCGCGGTCTCCGCGAGCTCCCTGATCACCCGGCGCGAAAGAAACGGCCGCGCGGCATCATGTACCATGACGACCGCATCATCCGTTCCGCCGGCCGCTCCGAATGCACGGACACATGCGCGGACGCTGTCCTGCCGCTCGCCCCCGCCGTCCGGCATCGCCGTGACTTTGGTGATGCCGTGCTCCGCGAGCATGCCGCGGATCCGGTCCCGTTCGTCCGGGCGCACGGCAAGGATGATGCCCGCGCAGTCCGGATCCTGCTGGAACACGGAAAGCGTCCGGACCAGGATCGGCTTTTCCGCAAGCGGCAGGAAGAGCTTGTTTTCCCCGGCTCCCATCCGCCGGCCGCTCCCCGCCGCCGGAAGCATAACTGTATATTCCATCCGATTTCACTCCATCAAGTGAAAGGACAGGGCACGGGGCCCTGCCTTCCGTCAGTTTTTCGCTTTCATGTCACGCGGCCGCGCAAAGATCATCCGCCCCGCGGATGTCTGCAGGACACTTGTCACCGCGACGGTAAGCGTTTTGCCGATCTGATGTTTGCCATTCTCAATGACGATCATCGTGCCGTCGTCCAGATAGGCAACACCCTGGTTGGACTCCTTGCCTTCCTTGATGACTGTGACACGCATTTCCTCGCCCGGGATGACGACCGGTTTTACCGCATTTGCAAGATCATTGATGTTGAGCACCCGGACATTGTGCAGATCGCAGACTTTATTCAGGTTAAAGTCATTCGTCACGACGACCCCGCCGTTTTTCTTTGCCAGGCGGACGAGTTTCATATCGACCTCGTTCACATCGTCAAAGTCCTCATCGGTAATGACGGTCTGGCGGTCGTTCTGGATGCGCTTGAGGATATCAAGACCCCTGCGCCCCTTTGTGCGCTTGAGTGAATCGGACGAGTCTGCGATATGCTGCAGCTCGGTCAGGACAAATTGAGGAATGACAAGCTCGCCCTCGAGAAACCCGGTCTCGGAAATGTCCGCGATCCGGCCGTCGATGATGACGCTCGTGTCGAGGATTTTCTGGCTTGCGGCCGCTTCGGCGGATGACGGCGCGCCATCCTTTTTCTTTTCCCCGCTTCTCGTGAACGTCTGGATCAGCTCTTCCCTCTTCTGGAAGCCGAACTGGAAACCTAGGTAGCCGAGAAGGACCGATAGGATGATCGGCAGAATGTCCGTGACCGGAGGGAACTGGATCGCCCCAATTGCGAATGACAGCAGAAAAGCGACAATCAGTCCGATGATCATGCCGACGGTCCCGAACAGCAGGTCGAGCACCGGGGCTTTCATG
Organism: Bhargavaea sp. GQ12; assembly: GCF_059758705.1. Classification (NCBI taxonomy): domain Bacteria; kingdom Bacillati; phylum Bacillota; class Bacilli; order Caryophanales; family Caryophanaceae; genus Bhargavaea; species Bhargavaea sp. GQ12. Next base: position 7,821 of record NZ_JCAXEU010000014.1, on the reverse strand, counting down.
AGCTTTTCCTCGAGCCATTTGATCGATCGCACGGTCGGCTCGGTCAGCGCGAGGCTGAGAAGGTAGAACAGGGCGGCACCGATCAGGGCTGACGCATATGCATTGGTGAGCCATGGCTGGTTAACGGATAAAAGTTCGAATAATGACGGAAGAAAAATAACACCAAGCGTGGCTCCGATGAGCGCATAGGCGACCCTTACAAAAAAGTTCAGCATTGATTTTCACCTCCTTTACTAAAGTATACACGTTAGGCCCCCCGACTTCCTTCCGGAGGGGGGGGAAATCCTATGATTTCCATAAATATTAGGACGGAGAAAAAGGGAGGAAGTTCCTTTCGGGAAAGAGGATCCGTGATGCTTACAATCCTGATCCTCACTAACTTCCCCATTCCGCTCCGACTAAAACCAAAAAACGGCCCCGCCGCATGTATATGCAACGGGACCGCCTTGTTTTAATCTATGTCGCAGGATTTACGGTGTGACGGCATTCAGTTAAGAGAAACGTCAACGTCTCACCAAAGATCATCAGCGTTCAACATAAACCGTCAATGTCCCCATCAATCCAGCCGTTTACTTGAACGCTTCCCCGAGCGCTTCGGCGACGGTGCTGACGCCGACGACCTGGATGCCTTCCGGGTAATCCCATCCGCCGAGGTTCGAGGCGGGGACGATGGCACGCTTGAATCCGAGCTTCTTCGCTTCCTGGACGCGCTGCTCGATGCGGGACACGCGGCGGATCTCGCCGGTCAGGCCGACTTCCCCGACAAAGACGTCATACGGGCTGACTGCGGTGTCCTTGAAGCTCGAGACGATGCTCGTGAGGACGGCGAGGTCAATCGCCGGCTCGTCGAGTTTCACGCCTCCGGCCACCTTGATATAGGCGTCATGGGTCTGCAGCAGCATGTTCATCCGCTTCTCAAGCACCGCCATAAGCAGGGACACACGGCTCTGGTCCAAACCGGTCGCCATCCGCTTCGGATAGTTGAAGCTGGATTGTGTGACAAGCGCCTGGATTTCGACGAGGATCGGACGCGTCCCTTCCATCGAAGCGACGACGACGGAGCCCGCCGCTCCCTGGGAACGCTCCTCGAGAAACAGTTCCGACGGGTTCAGCACTTCTTTCAGCCCCGCCTGGATCATCTCGAAGATCGCCATCTCATTTGTCGAGCCAAAGCGGTTCTTCACGCTCCGGAGAATCCGGTACGTATGATGGCGCTCGCCTTCAAAGTAAAGCACTGTGTCGACCATGTGCTCGAGAAGGCGGGGCCCGGCGATCTGGCCTTCCTTCGTAACGTGCCCGACGAGGAAAATCGCGGTCCCTGTCGTTTTCGCAATCCTCATAAGATCGGCGGTGCACTCGCGCACCTGTGATACACTCCCCGGTGCCGACGTGACGTCCGGATGGTGCACCGTCTGGATCGAGTCGACAATGACGAACTGCGGCTTCAGCTCCTCGATCGACAGCCGGATATGCTCCATATCGGTCTCGGAATAAATATAAAGTTCGGGAGAAGTGACGCCGATCCGCTCCGCGCGGAGTTTGGTCTGGCGGACAGATTCTTCGCCCGAGACGTAAAGGACCCGGCGGCCCTTCTCGGCGAGCAGCGATGACACTTGGAGAAGGAGCGTCGACTTCCCGATTCCCGGATCGCCGCCGATCAGGACGAGCGAGCCCGGCACGACGCCGCCGCCGAGCACCCGGTTCAGTTCGCCGAACGCCGTTTCGACGCGCGGCTCTTCCTGGGTCTCGACCGACGTGATCGGTGCGGCCTTGCCGGCCGGGCCGGCTTCAGTCCGGAAAGCCCCGCCGCGAGCTGCCTTGCCTACGATTGAGACTTCCTCGTCCATCGTATTCCATTCGCCGCAGCCCGGGCATCGCCCCATCCACTTTGGTGACTCATATCCGCAATCCCGGCACATGAACTTCGTTTTTTTCTTCGCCATTTGTACCTCCAGGCACGGAAAAGACATCCCGCCGCAGGCTGCGGGCGGGATGTCTGAACCATTTATTTGATGCTTTGATTATATCACTTTTTCGCTGTTCCTGCAGTTGCCGGCTCTTCTGTGCGGACAGTGTATTTTCCGTCCTCATCGACGTCAAAGACAACTTTGTGGCCGGCGAGCACTTCGCCTCTGAGAAGCTCTTCGGACAGCCGGTCCTCGACGTTCTTCTGGAGAGCGCGGCGGAGCGGGCGGGCACCATATTCAGGGTCGTACCCATCTGCGGCGATCCGTTCCTTCGCAGCTTCCGTGATGAGGAGCTCGATGTCCTGCTCGGACAGGCGCTTTGTAAGCTGATCGGCCATGAGGTTGACGATCTGGCCGAGCTCTTCTTTGCCGAGCGAGTGGAAGACGATCATTTCGTCCACACGGTTCAGGAATTCCGGACGGAAAGCTTTTTTCAGCTCGCTGAGCATCGTGTCCTTCATATCCTTGTGGTCGCGTTTGCCGTCCTGCAGATTAAATCCGACATACTTGTTCTGCTTGAGCGTCTCGGCACCGACGTTCGACGTCATGATGACGACCGTGTTGCGGAAGTCGACCGTGCGGCCCTTGGAGTCGGTGAGGCGTCCGTCCTCGAGTACCTGCAGGAGGATGTTGAAGACGTCCGGGTGGGCTTTTTCGATCTCATCCAGAAGGATGACCGAGTACGGCTTGCGGCGGACCTTCTCGGTAAGCTGGCCGCCTTCATCGAAGCCGACGTAGCCCGGAGGCGAGCCGACGAGACGGGACGTGGAGTGCTTCTCCATGTACTCCGACATATCGATGCGGATCATCGCATCTTCGTCACCGAACATGACTTCTGCAAGCGCCCGGGCGAGTTCCGTCTTACCGACACCTGTCGGTCCGAGGAAGATGAACGAGCCGATCGGGCGCTTCGGATCTTTCAGGCCGGCACGCGCGCGGCGGATGGCCCGGGAGATCGCGTCGACCGCTTCGTTCTGTCCGATGACGCGCTTGTGCAGTTCTTCTTCCATATTGAGAAGCTTCGCCGTCTCGGTTTCGGCAATCTTGGAGACAGGAACGCCGGTCCACATGGCGACAACCTGCGCGACGTCTTCGACAGTCACTTCAGATTCTTTCTTGCCCTGCTTTTCTTTCCACTCTTCCTTCGTCCGCTCCAGCTCATCTTTGAGTTTCTGCTCTTTGTCGCGGAACGAGGCTGCCTTCTCGAACTCCTGGCTCTGGACGGCCGCGTTCTTCTCGGAGCGGACGCTTTCAAGCTGCTGTTCGAGTTCTTTCAGATCAGGCGGCGTCGTGAACGAACGCAGGCGGACTTTGGAGCCGGCCTCGTCGATCAGGTCGATCGCCTTGTCCGGGAGGAAGCGGTCGGAGATGTAGCGGTCGGACAGCTTTGCTGCCGCCTCGACGGCTTCATCCGTGATCTTCACGCGGTGGTGCGCCTCGTAGCGGTCGCGCAGGCCGTAAATGATCTTGATCGTGTCTTCAACATTCGGCTCGTCAACCTGGATCGGCTGGAAGCGGCGCTCGAGCGCAGCATCCTTCTCAATGTACTTGCGGTACTCATCCAGCGTCGTAGCGCCGATGCACTGGAGCTCGCCGCGTGCAAGGGCCGGCTTCAGGATGTTGGACGCGTCGATCGCGCCTTCTGCGCCACCCGCACCGATCAGTGTATGGAGCTCGTCGATGAAGAGGATGATGTTGCCTGCCTGGCGGATCTCCTCCATCACTTTTTTCAGGCGGTCCTCGAACTCACCGCGGTATTTGGTGCCGGCAACGACCGTACCCATGTCGAGCGTCATGACGCGCTTGTCGCGGAGCGTTTCCGGAACTTCATTGTTGACGATCTGCTGTGCGAGGCCCTCTGCGATCGCCGTCTTGCCGACACCCGGCTCCCCGATGAGGACCGGGTTGTTTTTCGTCCGGCGTGACAGTACTTCGATCACGCGGGTGATTTCCTTGGAGCGGCCGATGACCGGGTCAAGCGTGCCTTCGCGGGCGATCTCGGTGAGGTCGCGCGCCAGGCCGTCGAGCGTCGGCGTGCTGGCGGACGGATTGCCGCCGCCTGCCTGTGCGCCCTGTCCGTTTTCGTTTGAACCGAGCAGCTGGAGCACCTGCTGGCGTGCCTTGTTCAGGGAGACCCCTGCGTTGGCGAGGACGCGCGCCGCAACCCCTTCCCCTTCACGGATCAGCGCGAGGAGGAGGTGTTCGGTGCCGACATACGAGTGGCCGAGCTTGCGGGATTCATCAAGCGACAGCTCGATGACTTTTTTCGCGCGCGGCGTGTAATGGATGATCGGGCCGACTTCGCGGTCGCCGGTGCCGACAAGCTTTTCGACGCCTTCTTCGATCGTTTCGAAGTTTATCCCGATCGCTTCGAGCGCTTTCGCGGCGATGCCGCCGCCTTCACGGATGAGACCCAGAAGAATATGTTCGGTCCCGATGGCATCATGGCGCATCCGGATGGCTTCTTCTTGCGCAAGCTGGAGAACTTTCTGTGAGCGTTGCGTAAAGCGGTTGAACATCATGCAAAATCCCTCTCTTCTCTAATGATCATGATTTTATGCAGATCCTGATGAACTCAAATTCTGGTTATAGATAAAAGGTTCCCCTAAACTGTCCGGCATCAAACCGGAAAAGAGAGAACTGCGGATAACTAAGATCGAAAGGTTGTTTGACCTTCTTTGACTATTGTAAACCGGAGAGGCCCCTCTGTTCAAAATATATGCTCGCGGAACGTTTTCCATCCGGAAGCTCAGTCCTCAACGCCGTCAGACTTGCGTTCCATGCCGATCCGCTCGCGGATCAGCTTCGCCCGGAACACGTCTCTTTCACCGGGCTGGAGCGTCTCTCCCGCATATTGCTGAAGAAATGCCGGCTGCATAAAGATCATAAGCTCGTTCAGGACGGACAGGTCGACATCCGGAATGATGCCCATATCGATGCCGAGGCGGACGTCGGACAGCCGGTTCGCCGCTTCGTCGGTCGCGAGAACGCGCGCATTCGTCAGGATGCCGTACGATCTCCAGACCCGGTCCTCGAGCTTCATCGGGGAATGTTCCCGGAGCGCGCGGCGTGCCCGCTCCTCCTGCTCGATGAGCCGCTCGGTCAGGTCGCGCAGGTCCATCAGGATGTCGCGCTCCGACTTCCCGAGCGTCATCTGGTTGGACACCTGGTACACATTTCCGAGCGCGTCGGACCCCTCGCCGTAGCTGCCGCGGACCGTCATGCCGAGGCGGGCGACCGCCTGGGCGATGCGGGCCATGTTACTCGTGATGGAAAGTGCCGGCAGGTGCAGCATGACCGATGCGCGAAGCCCAGTGCCCGTATTGGTCGGGCAGCTCGTGATGTAGCCGAAATCCCCGTCGAATGCGTACGGCAGGGCTTCTTCAAGACGGTTGTCGATTTCATCCGCCCTGTCATATGCTTCCATGAGGTGGAGGCCGGGATAGATGACCTGAATCCGGATATGGTCTTCCTCGTTCACCATGATGGAAACCGATTCATCTCCGGAAAGCGCCACCGACCCTGGCCGCTCCGGATCAGCAAGCTGGGGGCTGATCAGATGCTTCTCGACGAGCGCCTGGCGCTGGATTGCAGGCACGCTCTCCATCGGGATATAGGAAAAGTCATCCATTCCCTCGAGTGCCGCAGCGACTTTTTGTTCGACCTCTTCCGCCTCTTCCCGGCTGAAATCGAGCGGGAAACGGAAGCCTTTCATGTTCCGCGCAAGCCGGACGCGTGTCGACATGACGATATTCGAGTACTCGCCCTTTGGCCCCATCCATGGAGTGACCGCATTTTTAAGGAAGTTTTCAATCGACGACATCGTGTCCGCCCCCTTCCTCCAGGCTGCGCTCCAGTTCCCGGACCTCGTCCCGGAGCTGTGCCGCATGTTCGAAATCCTCCTGGTTGATCGCTTCCTTCATCTGTCTCCTCAAATCTTTGATCTTGCGTTCGGCGGCGATGCGTCCGCTGTATGAAGCGGGCACTTTGCCTTCATGCTTCGTGTGGCCGCCCTGGACTTTGTTGAACACTTCGGGCAACTCCTTGCGGAATGCGCTGTAGCATTCCGGGCAGCCGAACTTCCCGCGCTCGATGAACCGCCTGAACGTCAGTCCGCAGTTCTGACATTCCGGCCCGCTTTCGACCTGGGGCTGTGCATTCTGGAACACGCCCGGTCCGGCAAACCAGTTCTGCAGGAATTGCTGGATGCCGAGGGGATCTCCTCCGAAGTCCCCCTGGAACGGCTGGAAATGTGCTGCGCAGACATCACACAGATGGCGCTCTTCGGTTTTTCCATTTTTGCTCTGGGTCACGACGACCGAAGCCGGCCGTTCATGGCAGTTATCACAAATCAAGGAACACACCTCTTTCCATGGCCGGCACAGCGCCGGCCGGGATCAGTTGTCTTTTCCACCCTTGGCTGAGCCGCCCTGTTTATCGGAAGGGCCGCCTGCCGCCTCATATTTCAATGTTCTGAGCATCGCCTGTAAAATCCTGGAGCGGAGCAGGTCGCGTTCCGGAAGCTGTGACATGAGCGTCTGCCGGTGTACGGCGGCGTGGATCAGGTTTGCCTCGCGCTCCGTCAGGACATCCTCATCGATAAGGCGCCGGATCACATCCTCTGCCATCGATTGGGTTGATCCGCCGTCCAGCCCCCTGACGACCTGGTCGAGCAGTTCGATCCGGCTGTTGGGCCGGATGCGGACGATGCGGATATACCCCCCGCCCCCGCGTTTGCTTTCGACCATGTAACCGCGCTCCGTCGTAAATCGGGTCTTGATGACGTAGTTGATCTGCGAAGGGACGCACTGGAATTTCTCAGCGACTTCGCTCCGCTTGATCTCCGCCATCCCGTCCTGTTCTTGTTCGAGAATCGACTTCAGATATCCTTCAATGATATCGGAGATGTTCCGCATGGTTTCACCTCTTTTCACAGCGATTGATCCCAGTTGACTTTGACTATCTTTGACTTAATTATACGACGCCATACATGCATTCGCAAAGATTTTGCGCGGGCATGGGCCCTTTTTTCCGGGACGAAAAAGATTTATTATTAAAAAGAGGTTTATACGATTTCCGAGCGGGTAAAGAAAGGGATGTGCAATGCGTTTTCAACTTACGACCGCATGATTGCCGGCCCCGCCGGAACGTTGGAGGATTTTTTTCTCATCTGTTTTTTTCCTCATCCGATCTCCCCACAAACAAAAAACCCCCGGATGAAACCAAAACATACCGGAGGCGATTTATTTGAACTGGTACGACAAGCTCAATGAGTATTTTCCCGTGGAAGAAATGAAATCCAAGGACCATATGGAGACGCTTCTTAAAGAGAAGGTTGGCGTCTATGGCAAAGATGAAGGACCGCACCACGTGCTCATGTACGCCGAATTTGACGAGTTCCTCTTTGTCGACTATCTGTACGTATCGTCTGCATCCCGCGGCCAGGGGCTCGGCGGCAAGCTGATCGAAAAGCTGCAGTCCAAAAACAAGCCGATCATCCTGGAAGTCGAGCCGGTCGACTATGAAGACACCGACACGGCAAAGCGGCTTAAGTTCTACGCCCGCAGCGGGTTTGCCCATGCCCGGCGCATCGGCTACAGCCGCCGTTCGCTTGCGACCGGCGAGAAGACCTCTCTTGAAATCCTCTACTGGGCTCCGAACCATGAGGGTGAAGATACGGTCGAACAGGCCATTTACGATCATATGCGCAAAACATATGAAGAGATCCACACTTACAAAGACGAGGACTTCTACGGCGAATCCTACGAACACACCGACGAAGTATTCGACTTCCATGAAGAAGACAGCCAGAAAGACGATATCCTGGAGCCGTTCACGGTCTCCGCATAACAAG
>NZ_JCAXEU010000013.1:0-83388 GCF_059758705.1 Bhargavaea sp. GQ12 | reverse complement strand
CCCCTTGGCGACGGCGTTTTCATGTATGGATCCTACTCTTCAGTCACCGCTGCTTCCAACAGTGCTTGCCGAAGTGAACCATATGTCCGGATCCGGCTAAAGTCGATTCCCAAGTGGACGGAAGTTTGGGCAATCTCCGGACGAATACCGGTGACGGTGGAACGGATGCCGAGCAGGCTGAGAATCTGGGTCAGCTCGTACATCTGTTGGGCCACCATCGTGTCGATGACGGTGACCCCGGACAGGTCGATGAACAGGTGGATGATGTCCAGCTCCGAACACCGCTCCGGCACGGCCGTTTTAAGTACCATAGCCCGGTCAGTGTCGATGTCACCGATCACCGGGAGGATTCCCCGCTCCCTGTCAATTTTAATCACAGGTGTTCCAATTTCCTTAATCAATGCCTGCTGGGCCATCAGTCTCTCTTCTGTCATTTCGTGATAGGCCCTGGAAAATTCATGGAACAATTCATCGAAAGCCTCGTTCATCCCGCTTCCCCACCGAAGGACATCCGCACGAATGACCTCATCGTTATTCCCGCGGATAAACCGTTCGATATACGTCCAGTAGATGGTCCGGAACCTCATGACCGCATCGAACACTTCATGGATGGGCGTATTGCTTCGGATGCGGCTTTCCGCCACCAATTCCGCCCACTTCTTTTTCAGTACCTCGAAGTGGCCCGCCTGACCGGACAGTCGGGTGGCAATGGAACGGATCGTCAGCCGGTTCTGTTTGCGGAGTGTCTCGACCTCTTGATCATCGGCTGCGGCTGAGTAAACGGACCCAATTTTAAAATCCCGTTTTGACAGCCATTCGTCGGTCATGTTTTCCGCGTTTTCCAGCAGATAGTCATAGAGCCTATCGTTTACCGTCTTCATATCAGAACAGTCTCCCCCTTTTCCACTCGTATCCCCTTCCCGTTCCTTTCAGTTTACCATTTAATTCATTTGTTTTCAGAAAAGGTTGATAATCGTATTTTCCTCCCGAATATTGCAAAGCGGTGTCGGGTAGAGGTAAAGGAAACGAGAAAGAAGGGGTCTGATGGAACTTTTTCAAGTAGACGGAAAGATGGACGGAAAGAGATTGGCGGTGTCTATCGCCGTACCGGTTCTTGGCGGAGCAGCAGCGGGATGGCTGGCCAACCGGAATGCCCAGAAGAAATTCAAGCAGCTTGATAAACCCGGATTTGCCCCGCCGCCTGCCACTTTCCCCGTTGCCTGGAACATTCTTTACACGACAATGGGCATTGCCCGATATCGCGCAGGAATGCGCCGCACCAACAAAGGGATGGAGGATGACTTCCCCTCGTATAACCTCCAGCTTGGTCTGAACTTCCTCTGGTCTTTCCTTTTCTTCAAATGGAGGCTCCGCGGGACAGCACTGATTGAGATGACGATCCTTCTTGGCGCCATCGCCCTGTCAGCGCAGCAGTTTTACAAGGAAGACCGCACTGCCGGACTGCTCATGGTTCCTTACATGGGTTGGGTGCTGTATGCCCTCGCGCTGAATGCCTCCATCTGGGAAATGAATGATCTGGATTAAGAAAATCCGGCACGCTGCCTTACAGGGCGCGCGCCGGATTTTTCATTTTGATCGGTCACCCTTGCCGTTCAGCCATCAGGTTTGCAAAATCGGTTTTTGCGGCCACTTTCAGATCCTGGACCCTTTTGTCCCGCTGGGCGGATCGATCTGCAGTTAATTCTTCACGGACCGTTTTTTCTAGCCGGTCCTGAAGGTTTCTCGCATGTTCGATCTCTTCCTGGACTTCCGCCGCCCCGAAGCGTTCGGTTATAGTTGTATAACGCCCAAGCAGCTGATCGAGCGACGCCTGGTCCAATTCCTGAACAACCGCGACGATGGCGATATGCTCGTCCTTCATCCGCAGTGTCATGGACCAGAAAAGATTGGCATCAGGCATCATGTGAGGCGCGTTTTCTTCTATGCCTACCGAACCCCCGACCCCGACACTGAGCAGCGTACCGATCGGTCCTGCGATGACCCCTGTGATTCCTCCGATAACGCCGCCGATGATCGACTCGTCCGCTTCCGCTCCGGAACCGAAGGAACGGCGAAGGCTGATCATCCCCTGGTCTTTCTTGAAGATGCCCACCTGTGCGATCTGCGTTTCGCCGCCCGATTTCTGCATGTTTTCCAAATCAGCCAGTGCATCCAGCGCAGCCTGTTCTTCACTAAAATAACCTACAATGACATTTTCCAACGCGATAAACTCCTTTCACCTGTAAAATCCTTTTATCTTTCTTGGTATTCCCGCTTCACGGGAATTCAAGCCAATGGATTTAGCGTTGCAGATCCGTACACATCCGATGATGGTAACTCTCGGGAATCATCAAAGAATCACCAAAACACGAACATTCGAAACCAAAAATACTTTAAACCATGGTTTTCAAGTTGAAAACCCTTTCAAAAAAAATCACATTTAAAAAAATTATCTCCAAAGACGAATGATGGGTTGACATCCATTTCTGCCGTGTTATGATAGTCACAACTTAAGAAATCGTCCAACAATTTCGAAGGAGACATACGTCAGGGATACGGGATTCCCAGAGAGCCGGTGGTTGGTGCAAACCGGCAGTCCCTCCCCCGACGTTCCACTCCTGATGTTGGCGGGCTGAACCGAGTAAGCCCGTCCGGCCATGGCCGTTATCCATGTCAACGAAGGCCGCCGGATTCCGGCGGCGAATAAGGGTGGCACCGCGTGGCCAAAAGCCGTTCGCCCCTTGCAGACTGCAGGGGACGAATGGTTTTTTTATTTTGATTTGACCGAGGAGGAAACAGACATGCTGAAAGACCAACAGTATCTACGTATTCCAGGACCTACTCCGATACCGCCGAGTGTGCAGCGCTCCATGGCGCAGCCAATGGTCGGCCACCGCGCCAGCGAGACAGCCGAACTGATCCGCCGTATCCGTCCGGGCCTGAAAAAGGTGTTCGGAACAGAACAGGACGTGATGATTTTCGCCGGAAGCGGCACATCCGGCCTTGAAGCGGCGGTGGTCAACACGGTCCGCGAAGGTGATGAAGTCATCGTTGCCGTTACCGGGGCATTCGGCAGGCGGTTCGTCAAGATCCTCGATGCTTACGGGGTGACCGTCCATGAGATTGAAACGGAATGGGGACATTCGGTCAAACCTGAAGAGATCCGTGAAGCCCTGAAGAAGAATCCGGAATCCAAAGCGGTCTTCGCCACATTCTGCGAGACGTCAACGGGCGTCCTGAACCCGGTCGCCGAACTGGCACAGGCAGTGCGGGATGAATCAGATGCGCTGTTTATCGTCGACGGTGTTTCCTGCATCGGCGGCGTCGAATCGAAGATGGATCAATGGGGCATCGATATCCTCGTCACCGGCTCCCAGAAAGCAATGATGCTTCCCGGCGGTCTCATGTTCGCTGCATGCAGCGAGCGCGCCTGGAAAGTGATCGAAGCGAATCCCCGCCGCGGTTTTTACCTCGACTTCACGAAATACCGGGATAACCTGAAAAAGGATTCAACGCCGTTTACTCCGGCGACCTCCCTTCTGTACGGCCTGGAACAGACGATCCAACTGATCGAGGAAGAAGGCTTCGATCAGGTCATCGCACGCCATGGCCTGATGAAAGACATGACTCGCGCAGCATTCAAGGCACACGGCATCCCGCTGCTTGCGAGTGATGAAGATGCTTCTCCGACCGTTACCGCAGTCCGGCCTGATGACTTCGAAGCCGCTGCGCTGCGCAAAGTGCTCAAGGAAGACTTTAACCTGATTGTTGCAGGCGGCCAGGAGCACCTGAAAGACGCCATCTTCCGGATCGGACATATGGGCTATGCCTCGCCGGGCGATATCCTCCAGACACTTGCACTGATCGAAATCGGCATTCTCAAGTCCGGCAAAGACATTGAACTTGGCAAGGGAGTCGCCGCCGCACAGCAGATTTATCTAGGGAAAGGGGATCCTCAATAATGAACACAACGATCGAAAAGGAAAACGCAGTGAAAAACGCCGTCATCCTCATCAGCGACCCGCTCAGCGAAGAAGGGCTCCAGCCGCTTCGCGAGGCGGAAGGCGTCGAACTCAATATCCGGACCGGTATGACACCCGAGGAATTGCTCCATGCCGTAAAAGATGCCGATGCCCTACTCGTCCGCAGCCAGACTCAGGTTACCCGTGAAGTGATTGAAGCGGCGGATAACCTGAAGATCATCGGGCGTGCCGGTGTCGGCGTCGACAACATTGACCTTGAAGCAGCCACGGAGCGCGGGATCATCGTCGTGAATGCGCCGGACGGCAACACCAACTCCGCCGCCGAGCATACCGTTGCCATGATGACCGCCCTCGCCCGGAACATCCCCCAGGCCTTCATGTCGCTGAAGGAAGGAAAATGGGACCGGAAAAAGTTCGTCGGTGTCGAACTGAAGGAAAAGACCCTCGGCATCGTCGGCCTTGGCCGGATCGGGGCGGAAGTCGCCCGCCGTGCAAAAGGCCAGCGCATGACCGTTATCGCCTATGACCCATTTTTGACGGAAGAACGCGCGAAAGAAATGGGTATCGCCGCGGGCACACTTGACGAAGTTGTGGCTGCAGCCGACTTCATCACCGTCCACACGCCGCTCATGAAGGAGACCCGTCATATCATCAACGCGGAGCGATTTGCACAGATGAAAGATGGTGTGCGGATCATCAACTGCGCACGGGGTGGCATCATCGACGAGGATGCACTCTATGATGCGATTGAATCCGGCAAGGTCGCGGGAGCCGCGCTCGACGTTTTCGAGACCGAACCGTTTACCGGACACCGCCTGCTCGATCTGCCGCAGGTGATTGCCACCCCTCACCTTGGTGCAAGCACCGTCGAGGCGCAGGAAAGCGTCGCGATCGATGTCGGCCGGGACGTGGTCCGCTTCTTTGGAGGCAACCCGGTTCGCAACCCGGTCAACATGCCGTCCGTGTCGCGCGAAGTTCTTGCAAAAATCGGGCCGTTCTTTGACCTGGCCGAAGATCTGGGCGCCTTCATCTCGCATCTGGCCGACAAGCCTCTGACTGAAGTGAACATACGCTATGCCGGCGACCTGGCTGAATTCGACGTCCGCCCGCTAACGCGCAATGCGCTGAAGGGCCTCCTGAAACGGAACCTCGGCACCCATGTAAACGACGTCAACGCAAAGTTCCTCGCCGACTCGATCGGCATCGGGGTCACCGAACACAAGACGACCCAGGCTAAAGGCTTCCAGCACCTGATCACCGTCGAAATGAAGACCGGCGATGAAATCCACAGCGTGTCGGGAACCCTGCTCAACGGACTCGGGGAACGCATCGTCAAAGTCGATGACTATGTCGTCGACGTCGTGCCTGCAGGCCACCTGCTTCTGATCAAGCACCGCGACCAGCCGGGTGCGATCGGCCGCGTCGGCACCCTTCTTGCCCAAGAAAACATCAACATCGCCACCATGCAGGTCGGCCGGTCCGCGGCAGGCGGAGACGCGATCATGATGATCACTGTCGATAACGAAGTGAAGCCGGAAGAAGTCAACCGCCTTCTCCAAATCGAAGACATCCACGCGGTCCGGACGATTGACCTTTAATACAGAAATGTAAAGAAGGCTCCCGTCAACGGAAACTGTTGATAAAGTCCATAGAACAGCCGCCGCTCAGGTTTTTGAGCGGCGGCTGTTTTCATGATTTGCGAACTGACTTGGCCTGGCAACGGCAAATGATTGCGTAATCCGGCGTTCTTTCGGTTTCGTCATTCGGCCGCTTGGTTTCGTCATTCCGGCGCTCAGTTTCATCATTCGACGCCCAGATTTCGTCATTCGTCCTTTTCCGGGAAGCGAATGACGAGATTGGAAGGATGAATGAAGAGATTGAACACACGAATGCCGAAATGACTCTCTGCCCTAAACAATGAACGGGACCGGCTTCGGTCCCGTTCATTGTTTATCTGTTTGCATCGGTGATTACATCGGCCAGTTTGCCGAGGTGATCGATTTCGTAGGTCGGTTTCACTTCCGGATGCGGTGCGCTGCCTTCACGGTTCAGCCATACGGAGCGGATTCCGGCGCGGCTGGCTCCGAGAATATCGGTCATGAGGTTGTCGCCGACCATGAGCGCCTCTTCAGCCCGCGTATCCGTTTTTTCGAGAACATGATGGAAGATCGAAGCGTCCGGCTTTCCTCGTCCAAAGTCGCCCGAAATGACGATCAGGTCGAAGTACGGCGAGATTTCCGGCGTAATCGCAAGTTTCTCGTTCTGGAGGCTCGGCGCGCCATTTGTCAGAAGTACGAGACGATGCTCTTTTTTCAGCGCTTCCAGTACCTCGAACGATTCATCGAACACGAACGGGGCTTTGCGGCGTTCCGAAATAAACTTCGCGACCAATTCGTTCGCCAGCTCATAGTCCTCGACCCCTACTTTTTTAAGCCCTTTCGTCCAGGTATCTTTCTGGTATGTGCGGATGATGTCGCGCATGCGCCGGAAATCATCGCCCTCATCCTCGAAGGAACCCCATAGGCCCTCGAACGGATTGATGCCGATCATTTGCGTGAACTCATATGTATCGTACGAGGCATAGAGTTCGCGTGCGGCTTCGCGCACCTTTTCCTCCAACTGCTTCGGATTGACCTTGGCTCTTTCCCCGGCGAATTCGCAGGTGCGATCGAACGCCGTCTGGATGCTTTTCTTGTCCCACAGGATAGTATCGTCCAAGTCGAAAATAATCGTGCGGATCATGGGGATCGGCCTCCTCTCAACTACTTCCCATTATAACGGAATTCCGGGAAACCCGCCGGAAATATTAGAATGTTCCGTACGGCTTGACCGTCCCAATTCGGCGGGCGTTGGGCGATTTCGGGCGAAAGTACAGTAAAGTCACGCGAAAGTACACGTAAGTGGCACGAAAGTACACGTAAGTGGCACGAAAGTACACAATACAGCCTCGAAAGTACATCAAAGCTTCCCGAAAGTACACCAAGCCGCCCCGCCCCCCCTGCGGTGAATCCGGCCACTCCACCACTTTCGTCCCTTCATGCTAAGGATTCCACAATAAATGAACTCCTTCCCTCCGGGCTTTTGCCCCATTTTTATCCTTCTCATCATTTCCTCATGATTCTCTCAGTAGATTTTCCCTTCCGGTGGATAAAGTAGCGATAATACGAAAACAAACCGGGAGGAAATCAATATGAAAATAGTTATGGTGCCATCAGGATTCAAAGAATGCCTGGACGCGGAACAAGTGGCGGAAGCGATGGCGAGAGGTGCCGGCCGGCTCGGTAATAAGATCCAGGTGGAGATGCTGCCGATGATCGATGGCGGCGAAGGGTTCGCGAAGGCCATCACGAAACTGAAAGACGGGCAACTCATACACCTGGAGGTGACCGGGCCTGTCGGGGAGCCGGTGATGAGCCATTTCGGACTCTTCACCGAAAACGGTGTTCGGACTGCAGTCATTGAAATGGCAGCTGTGGCCGGGCTTTCCCTTGTTCCCCGTGATCTGAGAAATCCGTTGCATACGACAACCTACGGGGTCGGGGAATTGATCCGCTCCGCTTTGGATGCAGGAGCGGATCGCATTCTGATCGGATGCGGAGATTCCGGTACATCTGACGGAGGCGCCGGAATGGCACAGGCGCTCGGAGTACGTTTTATCGACAGCCTGGGACATCCGGTGCAAGTCACCGGCGGCGGCGAACTTCACCGCGCAGAACTGATCGATGTCTCCGGCCTCGATCCCCGCCTGAAGCACGTCACAATCGACGTGGCATGCAACCATAAAAACATCCTTTGCGGCGGCCGAGGTGTCGCCCGGGTGTTCGGTCCGCAAAAAGGCGCTACGCCCGATCAGGTCGAGCACCTGGCCGCGGCGCTCGAACACTATGCATCAATGATCATGGATGCACTCGGCACTGATGTTCGTTTCAAGCCGGGAAGCGGTGCTTCAGGCGGACTCGGTGCCGGCCTTGCTGCCTTCACCGGTGCACATCTGCATTCCCGCTTCGACATCATCCGTGATTATATTCGGATGGAAGACGTCATTGCCGGCGCGGACGTCGTCATCACCGCCGAAGGCAGTCTTGACTTCCAGACGCCCGACGGCAAGATTCCTGCAGAAGTCGCCCGGATCGCGAAACAGCATAACATCCCGGTTGTGGCGATTGCCGGTACGATCGGCAAGGGAGCAGACCAGAACTACCATGCAGGCATCGATGCTTATATGAGCATCATCCAAAAGCCGGCAACCCTGGAGAAATCGATCCGGAAAGCCCCAATGTGGATCGAGGATACGACCGAGTGTGTGCTCCGCCAGATATTCATCGGCCTTGCAATCGCGGAACGCACCCGGATCGAACCTGGGACGGCTGCCCTATGACAACCCGAGCGGAATTCCACGGCAGAACCAGGCCACGGGCTCTGCAGATTTTCGGTAAGATTCCGAAGCCGGTGCTCGCTGTGGCCGGGCTCCACTTCATTTATGCAGCGCTTCTTCTTCCTGCTGGCAGCCTCGGTTATGACGGCAAAATCGCACTTTTCGCCTTTTTGTCGGCGATGACCCTGTGGGCCGGCACCCGGCTTCCCGCCGGCTACGTGGCACTTGCCCTCATCCTGTTCATCATTCTGATGCGGGCAGCAGAACCAGAACTCCTTTACCGATCGATGGCCGAACCCGTCGTCTGGCTGATGATCGGCGCATTCGTCCTCGGTGAGGCCTTTGCGCGGTCCGGACTTGCAGGCCGGCTGACCGGACTTGCCCTCAGCCGCTTCAGCACAAAAGGAAGGCTCGTTGATGCGATTGCCGCACTGCTGTTCACGACAGCCTTCTTTATCCCGTCTACATCCGGCAGGGCCGCGCTGGCCAAACCCGTACTCCAACAGCTGGGAAGCAGATTTTCATCCCGCGAACAGCAGGTGCTCTCGGTTCTCGCCCCTGCCGTGATTCTCATGAGCACCTCGGCCACCATCCTCGGAGCAGGCTCCCACCTGATCGGAATCGGACTGCTCGAGACCACGGCCGGCCAGTCAATTTCATTTGTCCGCTGGCTTGTCTGGGGCATTCCGTTCGCCGTCGCGGCTACATGGATCACTGTGCTGGCCATCCGGCTGACGATGTGGCCGAAAGGGGAATCGGACACCGTTATCCGCGAAGATACTCCGGAATCAGCACCGACTCCTCAAGAAATGAGTATTCCGGAAAAAAGGACGCTCCTGCTTATTTCCCTGATGCTGATCGGCTGGATGACGGACAGCTTCCATGGCTACGGCATTGCGTTTGTGACAATGGCGGGAGCCGCTGTGGCGATGATGCCCCGGTTTGGCATCCTGTCTTTTAAAGACGGCATCCGTTCGGTTTCCTGGAACCTGATTCTTTTTGTTGCCGCGGCAACCGCGCTCGGAACGGCTCTGATCGACACCGGAGTCATCGATGTCGCCGAAGAGAAGCTTTCCGGCCTGCTTATGGCAGCCGGTGTGGCCCCGGAGTGGCTGCTGGTCCTCGTGCTCGCCGCAGTATCGGTGACGAGCCACCTTTACATCACCTCTCATACGACCCGGGCCGTCGTGCTGGTGCCGACGCTGATCCTGTTTGCACGCAGCATCGGCGCGGATCCGGCAGCGGCCGTGTTCCTGGGACTTGTGGGCATGAACTATTGCCTGACCATGCCAGTCAGCTCCAAAGCTTTGCTGTTGTTCTATGAGGAAGGGGATGCGTCATTCAGCGCCAAGGACCTGGCCAAGCTCAGCTGTCTTCTTGCACCAGCCTATATTGCGCTTATGGTCCTGTTCTACTTTACCTACTGGAACTGGACAGGGCTCAGATTATAAGTAAAAGAAGCATGCGTACCGAGTCCGGATGCATGCTTCTTTCCTGTCGGATGGATACCTTCAATTCAACTTTCCCGAATATATCATGGTGTTTTATTAATATGAATTTCAGAGAATTTCAATATTACCTGAGTTCTCTGCCGAACTATGCTACGATTAGCCACAGAACATAGACTGATTTTCAGGAGGGATGCCTCATCAACAAAATGGACCAGGAAACCCAGATCACTCTCCTTGAAGCGATGCTGGACGGCAGCCGGACTGCCGCACTTTTTACCGATCCATCACAGGAAGATCATCCGGTCATCTACGCCAACCAAACATTCGAGACACTGACCGGATATACCCCTGAAGAAACGATCGGCCACAACTGCCGATTCCTTCAGGGAGCAGATACCGACCCGAAAGATGTAAAAAAAATGCGGGATGCGATCAGCCGGGAATCATCCGTAACCGTCACTTTGAAAAACTATAAAAAAGACGGCACCCCCTTCTGGAACCGTGTCAATATCGAACCGGTCAGGGCGGGAGGCCGCTTGTTTTTCATCGGTACCCAAACAGATGTCACCGTCGAAGTGAATCAGCGAAAATGTCTGGAAGCAAAAGAGCGTGAAATTGAACGTCTGTCGCTTCCGGTTCTTGAAATTGATGACGGCATCGCTGCCATTTCCCTGAACGGGGAAATGGATATCGAGCGCTATCGCCGTCTGACGGTCAAAATCAGCGAATACGTGCAGCAAAACCAATCCCACACGGTAATCATCGATATCTCGGGCCTGTACTGGGACGAGGCTACACCTGTGTTTAACTTGCTCCACATCCAGGACGTCCTGAGACTGATGGGGTGCCGGCTGCTCGTCACCGGCATTACGCCCAAAGCGGCGCGGGACATTGCTGCGGAAGCGGCTTCGGAGCACACGCTCATTGCTTTCTCCTCATTTAAACAGGCTGTCCAAACTGCTAAAGCCTCCAGTCCCATCAACTGATACGAATTCACACAAAAGCCCCTTCCCGGCAGACTATTGTCCGCAGGAAGGGGCTGATTTTAATTATTGATTGACCGCTTGTTTTTCACGGACTGTTTTCAGAGCGCCTGCCCAAGCATTCACTTCGTCAAGCATCGCTGTAACGTTTGTGAGATGCAGTTCAGCCGGCTTGAACTCGGAGAAGTTTTCGAAGTCTGTGAAGAGCGAAAGCGTTGGGTGCGTACGGACGTCAGCGACTTTCAGTTCGCCGAGGATGCCGCGGAGGTGTTCCGCTGCACGCGCGCCGCCAGTTGAACCGTAGCTCACGATTCCTGCAGCTTTGTCGTACCAAGCTTCGCGTGCGAAGTCGATTGCGTTTTTCAGAGCGCCGCTGATGCTGTGGTTGTATTCCTGAACGACGAAGACGAAGCCGTCGAGGCTTGCAAGCTTTTCGTTCCATTGCGCGATTCCTGGTTCCGAACCGTCAGTTGTGCCGAGGAACGGAAGCTGGAAGTCAGCGATGTCCACGATTTCGTAGTTAGCGTCGCCGCGGCCGTCCGCGATTCCTTTGACCCATTGACCGACCTGCGGGCTTACGCGGCCTTCACGTGTCGATCCGAGAATGATACCGATGTTGAGTTTTTCTGCCATGATGTTTGGCCTCCTTGTTGTGGTTACTTTACGTTACTAACTATACATTGGTTTCATCTCGGAATCAAGACTTTTTACCTCGAATTCCATCTTTCTCTTCGATATTTAATTATTTTGACAAACCAATCGAGTTTGATAGGATGAAATCAACTTAGTTTTGGAGGCGAATGCCATGTCAGAAGAACTGATTGCCCGTTATGCAAGCGTCCCGACTACAGCGGTTTCGGATGCAACCGGCGGGCTGAACAATATGGACTCTATGATCAAGCCGCTCCAGGAGGAATACCGGATTGCGGGACGCGCCGTCACGGTGAAGCTGCCCGGAGGCGACAACCCTGCTATGCTAAGGGCGATGCGGACGGCAAGCCCCGGTGATGTGCTTGTAGTGGATGCTAAAGGGGACCTGACGAAGGCTGTGGCAGGGGATTTTGTCGTCGGGATGATGCAGACACTTGGCCTTGCGGGACTTGTCGTCGACGGTGCCATCCG
Source organism: Bhargavaea sp. GQ12 (assembly GCF_059758705.1). Lineage (NCBI taxonomy): Bacteria > Bacillati > Bacillota > Bacilli > Caryophanales > Caryophanaceae > Bhargavaea > Bhargavaea sp. GQ12. The sequence goes on along the minus strand of NZ_JCAXEU010000013.1, from coordinate 71,474 downwards.
CGATGTCCGTGATATCAAGGCGCTTGGCTTCCCCGTTTTTGTACGCGGAACGACCATTGCGGCAAGCAGCAAGACAGGTGCCGGTGAAGTGAATGTTCCGATTTCATGCGGCGGCGTGACCGTCCGTCCCGGAGACCTTATCATCGGTGACGCGGACGGTGTGACCGTCGTTCCGCGTGAACAGGAACAGGAGGTTTTGCAGAAAGCCCTCTCCAAATTGGAAAAAGACGAGGCACGCGAACGGGAAGTCGCAGGCGATATCGATGCGGTCCGCCGCTACCTCGACAAAGTGTCCTCCAAATAAAGCAGCTGTGCGGCATGAATGCCGCACAGCTATTATTTTACTCCGAACACATCTTTATATGCAGCCTCGTCTTCATCACCAAAAACGTTGAAAACGATTTTGGTGAACCGATCCGGATGGTCGTCGAGCCATCCATTCACCGTCTCCACTGCCACATTCGCGGCTTCTTTTTTCGGGTAGCCGAATTCGCCTGTTGAAATCGCGCAGAAAGTGATTGTCTTGATCTCCTCCACTTCGGCAGCTGCCTCCAGGCAGGATACATAGCAGGAAGCAAGCCGGTTCCTTTCTTCCCCAGTCGGTGTCCTGCCGCCATCAATAATCGGCCCGACTGTATGAAGGACAAATTTCGAAGGCAGATTATAACCCCGCGTCACTTTGGCACTTCCTGTTTGCTCCGGTTGCCGCTGCATTGCCAATATGGTATTGCAATCCTCCCGCAGTTCCGGCCCTGCCGCGGAATGAATCGCGTTATCGATGCATTCATGGAGCGGTTGCCAGCATCCCAAAAGCTGCTCATTCGCCGCGTTGACGATAGCATCGGTGCCGATACGTGTAATATCTCCCCGCCACAGCGCCATCTGTCCGGCATGTGAGACAGGTGTCCCCGGGAATTGTTCCGCCGCTGTCCCCAGCGCCGTTTCCGCGACCACGCCCTTTTCCCTCAGCTCCAGTTGCAGCAAAGCGTCGAGACTGTTCAGGAAGTCCGGCTCCATCGGATACGGAGGACGGATGTTCAGAAGCCCACGGAGAAGCTTCCGTTTCTCATCGTAGGATTCCGGAATTTCTGCCCCTTCCGGCATTTCGGGCTCACCAAGCAGTGTATCGATCAGGCCTTCCGTGACTCTGACGCGCTCCAGCGGGTTGAGCGGATCGATCGGGATGATCCGTTCATTCAGGTGGATGGCCGGGCCGTACTCTTCTATAGCCAGTTGTCCCATTTGATCAGCTCTCTTCCGTAACTATGGTTCTTTCTCTTCTCCTCTTCACTTCCAGACCCGTCCGGCTTTTTCCTGCCATCGTGCAGCATAAATCTTCACGGAACGACGACAAGGTGCAGGATCAGACAACAAAATACGCCCGACCCGGAAAATCCGGATCGGGCGCTTCTTCGTGTTCTTTTAAGTAAAGTCACGTGGAATTTCTGCTTCCCACGTTTTGTCGAATACTTCCTTGTCACCTTCATAGGCAGTCAGGCGGTTCGTCAGGTAGTAGTTTTTCTCGTCAGCGGTCATAACGCTTTTCGTAACCAGATGGGTCTGCCAGTCTCCCCGGCCGACATCCAGCGTCCAGTCGCATTCGACCCTGGCGCTAAGCGGGTCTCCGCCTCTGATCGTATAAACGTTACGGTTCGTGCTACCGTATTCCAGTCCGTTGACATGCAGGCGGCGGGCACCTTCATCGGAGAAGTCATCCAGCGTCCAGATGTCCGTGACCACATCATGCTTGATCTCGCGTGTCCGACCGGCCTCCCGGAGGATGTCTTTCGTCAGGACAGGAGCGGTTTCGGCAGGCGCGAATGGCTTCAGCTCCGCGTCGATCTCCTTTTCTCCGCGAATCGGCAAAGATAGGTATGTGTTCTCGGAAGGATAGACGGTGAGTGTCGCTTCTTCCGGCACCGGCCATGCATGCGGCCAGTAGTTCGGTGAAATGGCAAGCTGCCACTGATGCCCTTCTGCCAGTGTATAGCCGATCACATCCATCTTCACGTCAACCGTATATGTCTTGCCCGGCTCGAGCGCTTCAGGGAATTCATCGCTGTCACGATGGGACAGGTTCAGCATCCCCCAAGTCACCCGGGTGGAAGAACCGTCCGGTGCGACATCATTCAGGCGGACCGCAATCAATGCATGCGTTTTGTCGGAAGACAGTTCCACGCTGAAAGTCGGGTGCCCAAGAATCGGCGTGTCATGTTCGACCGGTTCCGATTCAAAGACGACGGCATATCCGTTTTCATTCCGCTGGTCTGCCGGCAGATCTCCAGGCTGGCCGAACGGACAGTAGACACCCGCGTGCAGCCCGTGCTGCTGGACGCTTCCGACCTGGATGGCATCGCCGCCCGCAGGCTTTGCTGCGAGCTTGTTTTCACCCAGGTAAAGGCGCTGGTCCTTGATCGCTGCCGGCGGCCATTGTTTTTCTGCGACCCAGTGACCCGGACGGTAGTCGTAGCTTGTCTGAGGCGGCACACTGTCCTGAAGGTAAGCCCTGAGCATCGGCTCTTCCATGATGCCCGTGTCCTCCCCCTTCAGCCACTGATTCCACCAGCGCAGGCATTCCTGCAGGAAACCGATCTGAGGGCCGGGCACCGCCATTTCCGGATACTCATGCGCCCATGGCCCGATGAGGCCCTTGCGCGGGACGTCCAGATTTTCCAGCATTCTCGGGATGGCATTCGGGTAGCCGTCCGCCCATCCGCCGACTGCAAAGACAGGGATTTCAATTGCCTTATAGTCCTCATTGACTGAGCCGTGCTTCCAGTAGGCGTCGCGGCGCTGGTGACGGACCCATTCCACGACGTAAGGAGGTGTGTTTTCCATTCGGTTCAGCCACATTTCCCGCCATGCGTCGCCGACCACTTCCGGATCCGCGGGACGCGCGTTGTAGGCGAACATCGTCGAAGACCACCAGAGCATATCTGATGCAAGCATGGCGCCTCCCTTGTAATGGACATCGTCCGCGTAACGGTCGTCGGTCGAGCAGAGTGTGATGATCGTCTTTAGCTGTTTTGGCCGGCGCGCTGCGACCTGCAGCCCGTTAAAGCCGCCCCATGACTTGCCGATCATGCCGACACTTCCCGTCGACCACGGCTGCTGTTCGATCCATTCCAGGACTTCCAGTGCGTCATCCTGCTCCTGCTTCAGATATTCGTCATACAGGATGCCGTCCGAATCTCCGGTCCCGCGGATGTCGACCCGGATGCTCGCGTATCCGTGTCCGGCAAAATACGGGTGCCGGAGTGAGTCGCGCAGTGCCGTAAATTCGTTTTTCCTGTACGGCAGATATTCAAGAATTGCCGGAACCGGATTTTCCTTTGCGTCTTCCGGAAGCCAGATCTTGGCGGACAGCTTTGTTCCGTCCGACATGGGAATCCAGATGTTGTTCAGTTCTTTCACTTTATGCGGAAAATCATCCCGAACAGATCGGTTTGTTTCTCGTACGTTAAATACCAACGGTTATTCCTCCTTGGAAGCCTGAGTGATTACAAACCCTGATTTTTTTGGGAAGTCCTTCTTGAGCCATCTGATCAACGAAACAATCAGCAGAAGGTAGAACAGGAAGATCGGGATCGACACGATGACGGCCGATGTCTGGACAACCCTGAGGCCGCCGACAAGAAGAAGAGAAATTCCCATTACCGCAAGCACGCCGCCCCAGATCATCCGGTGCCAGCGGGCCGGTTCCTGCCCAGGTCGCATCTCTTTCGTTGCGATGGCAGCAAGGACATACGTTGCCGAGTCCAATGATGTCGACAGGAAAATCACGGCGAGGACGATAAAGAACGGCAGGACGATGGCACTAAGCGGCAATGAACTCAGAATCTCTACAACCGCCGCGTCGCCGCCCTTGTCTGCAAGAATTTCGGTCAGGTTCACCTTGCCGGTCAATTCGGCATTCATCGAGTAGCCGCCAAACACCATAAAGTAAATCCAGGCTCCGACCGACCCCCAAAGGAGCATGTGCATGATCAGTTGGCGGATGGTCCGGCCTCTGGATATCCGCGCAACAAACAGCCCCATGAACGGCGCCGTAGCCGCAAACCAGGCCCAGTAAAAGACTGTCCACGCCTGCGGGAATCCGCCCTGCGCGATCGGGTCCGTGTAAAAGCTCATCATGGCGAAGTTCTGGATCATCATGCCGAAGCTGTTCGTGAAGTAAGTCAGGATGAACAGCGTGGGACCGGCAATGAGCACGAAAATCGCCAGTGCCAGTGCCAAATAGACGTTCAGGTCACTCAGCCGGCGAATCCCCTTGTGAAGACCGACATACGCACTTGCCGAGTAAACAACCGTGATCAGAATGACCAGGATGGCATCCAGCATCAGTGACGGCTCAAGCCCGAATACACGGGCGACAACCTGCGAGACCATCGGCACGCCTAGGCCCAGCGTCGTTCCCAGTCCTCCGATCAGGCTCCAGATCACGAGAATATCGATCACCTTGCCCAGCCAACCGTCTGCGTATTTTCCTAGCGCGCCGCGCAGCGCCACACTCATCTTGAGGGAAGGCTGTTTCCTGATGAAATAGGAATAGGCAATGACAACTGTCGGGAATGCGTACAAGGACCATGCGGAAATTCCCCAATGGAAGAGCGCGTATGTCAGCGACCACTCCGCTGCCGCCTGGCTGCCGGGTTCAATTCCGAATGGGGGTCCCGAGTAGTAGTAGAGCGGCTCTACCATGGACCAATACATGATACTTGTCCCCATCCCCGCCGTGAACAGCATCGTGCCCCAGCTGAATGTCGAGAATTCCGGCTTTCCTTCACCCAGCCGAATCTTGCCGAAACGGCTGAATGCCAGCCAGATTAATAATACAAACAGGCCGATCGTTAGAAACTGCCAAGCCCAATCCATTTTAAATGTGATGCCGGTCATGATCTGATCAAGTACCGGTTCTGCGCTTTCGCGGAAGATCACCAGAGACACCGTGGCCAACAGGACCACAATAATCGCAAACCAGAAGATAAAGGAATCTATCCGTGCATTCTGCACCCAATCACCTCTCAAATGTTTTTAGGTATCCAATTGCCGATATGCATGTGAAGTCACACTTGCAATCAGAAAGAATTACAATCATGATATATAAAGTAATCATGATTATTTTTATAACATTGATTATGCTAACATATGATAAAGTAGTTTGCAAAAGCGCTTTCTATATTTATCTGAAGACGGAGGTGCCTGTCCGGTATGACAAACAAGCAACTGCAGAAGAGCCGGATGTGGAAGTATTTCATTGAAGCGACAGTGGAAATCATCCATGAAGAAGGAATCGACAAAGTGACGATCCGCAAAGTGGCGGACCGCGCCGGTTATAATAGTGCCACTCTCTATAACTATTTCAGCGAACTGTCCCATCTGAAGTTCTTCGCAGCGATGCGGCTTTTGGGCGGTTATATCGACGAAGTGACCGCCCGGATGGAAGACGGTGAAACGCCCCTCGACAAGTATGTCATTGCCTGGGAAAGCTTTATCCGCCATTCGTTCAGGTCGCCCAAACTTTTCAATGCGGTCTTTATCATGGACCTCGGTGACCAGCCGGAAAAACTCATGCAGCGTTATTATGAGGTTTACCCGGCAGAACTGGTCAATGTCCCAGACGAACTCCAGCCCACCCTGTTTGAACGGAGCGTAATGAAACGGGGGAAATCCATGCTTCAGATGGCCGCCGAGGAAGGCCAGATTCAGATTGAACAGATGAATCCGGTCAATGAAAAGACGAACCTCATCTGGCAGGGCATGATGACGAACATCCTCAATAACCGTCTTGACTACGATATTGGGGAAGCGGAAGAGAATACGATGAAATATGTTCGCGAAGTCATCGAGGACGCCCGCTTATAATTGAGCGTTAATACGCCCGACCCGGCATTTGCCGGATCGGGCGTGTTTGTCTTTTTATCAGGTACGGTCCCAGAAACGCTTCATCGCAAGTGCTTCGATGTACTGGTCCGCGAATTCCGGATTGTTTTCCGCCATGACGACGCCGTCCAGGTTATTGGCTTCGGTGCTCATGGCATACTGGGCGGCACCTGCCCCGACGGCAATCGGCTTCATGAACATGTAGTGCATCTTAAAGAAGTCCATCGCGCCCTGGTCGAATTTGAGCTGATTCATCTTCGCCTTGCCGCCGACCAGGTAGACCGAATCATACAGAGTCGGGTGGACCGTCAGGAAACTATTGGTCGGCGTAAGCTCCATACCGTTATTTCCTGTTACCGGAGCCAGTGTCTCGGAAATAATGTCGATTACCGCTCCGACGCCTTTCAGCGCAGCAAGTGCTTTGTCGACTTCCTGCTCGTCGAATCCGTCACCGATGACGACCGCGACCCTGGAAGTCATCGCCGAATGCGGCGAATTCAGCTGGCTCAGGGAAGGAAAGCTTTTTTCATAGTCGACATGCTTGGTTTTCGGCGGTGTCGCGCCGACGTTTTGCGCGAGCATCGTCGCCATTTCAGTATCGACGTTCGCGAACATCTCCACCGTCTTCTGACGGAGTTCCTTGTTTTTCACGCCGCCGACATGGAAGCTGAACGACTCGATCAGGTCCTGCTTCTCCGGCATCGATAGGCTGTTCCAGAACATGCGCGGCTGAGAGTAGTAATCTTGGAACGAATCACTCGGATGCTCCCTCGTCACATGGCCTTCCACCTTCTCCGGATAATTCTCGTAACCTTCCGGGGCTGGAGTTTCATGAGGCGTGTTGTCCGCCTGCATGTTGTTGTGGAAGTGCACATTGTCCTGCTCGATCGGATACTTCAGGTAGCTGTCACGCAGGTTGTGGTTCACGTCGGAAATCGGCCGGTTGATCGGCAGTTCTTCATAGTTCGCGGAGTGATGGCGATGGAGTTCCGTATCACGGTAGGCGAACGAACGGCCCTGCAGCACCGGATCATTGGTAAACTCGATGCCCGGGACGAGGTTTGCCGGGTTGAAAGCGGACTGTTCCGTTTCGGCGAAGAAGTTGTCCTGGAGGCGGTTCAGCACCATCTTGCCGACCACCTTCGGCGGCACTTCCTCCTCCGGCCACAGCTTGGTGTCGTCGAGGATATCAAAGTCGAACTTGAACTCGTCCTCCTCTTCAATCAGCTGGACACACAGGTCGTACTCCGGATATGCACCGCTCTCGATCGCTTCGATGATGTCACGGCGGTGGAAGTCCGGATCGACACCGCCGATCATGTTCCCTTCATCCAAGGTGATCGAATGGACGCCGAGCTTCGGCTTCCAGATAAATCGGACGAACGTGGACTTGCCTTTTTCATTAACGAGACGGAACGTATTAACCGGGAAACCTTCCATCATGCGCCAGCTGCGCGGACGGCCGCGCATCGACATGAGCCACATGACCATATGCGCCGATTCCGGGTTGCTTGTGACATAGTCCCAGAAGTTGTCGTGTGCGGTGGTCGCCTGCGGCATGTGCTGCCGTGGTTCCGGCTTTGCCGCATGGGTCACATCCATGAACTTCATCGCGTCGGCCAGGATAAACACCGGGAACTGTAGCGCCAGCATGTCATAATTGCCTTCCTCGGTGTAGAACTTTGTGGCGAATCCGCGAATGTCGACTGCCGTGTCCTTAGATCCCTTATTCCCCTGGAAGTTGGAGAAGCGGACGAATACCGGTGTTTTCGTGCCGGGTTCAAGGAATTTCGCCATCGTGTATTCCTTTATCGACTCCGTCGCCGTGAATTCACCGTGGACACCGTAGCCGCGGGCGTGGACGACTTTCTCCGGAATCCGTTCACGGTTAAAGTGCGACTGCTTTTTGTAGAAGTGGAAATCCTGCATGAGGAGCGGACCGCGCTTGCCGGCGCGAAGCGTCTTCTGGTCATTGGCGACTTTGTTGCCGTTGATGTCGGTCATCGGTTTGCCGGTGTTCTCACGGCGGAACTGTTCCAGCTGCTCGTGTTTCTTGTTTGTCGTGCCTTCGTGTTTGTGATCCATGCTTCCACCCTTTTCCTCATTATTTTGCAAGGCTTCCCGGTTTTGGCCAGGTTCTCTCTGAACCCGTAATCACTGCCGGATTCAAGAAACCTGCAGCCACGTCTCCCATTTCGCCTTAATCCGTACACTTCTTCCCCTGCCTTGCTTCTATCAAACCAGTAATAATGGGAATGTTGGCAGATTCATGGTTGGTCATGATTCTCCTCAAACCAAAAAAGCCACCATCCTCATGGGATGGTGACTTTTGATAGTGGTTGGTTTAGACCATGCTCGGTTCTTTCGCGCCTTCACGGACCGTCTTGAACGCAGCGGCCCATTCGTTGACTTCGCCGAGCATCGTGCTGACATTTTCGAGGTGCAGCTCGGCCGGCTTGAACTCGGAGAAGTTCTCGAAGTCGGTAAAGAGGGAGAGCGTTGGGTGCGTCCGGACATCGGCAACCGAAAGTTCGCCGAGGATACCGCGAAGGTGCTCCGCCGCCCGCGCGCCGCCCGTCGAACCGTAGCTGATGATTCCGGCTGGCTTATCCGCCCATGCTTCCCGCGCAGTGTCGAGTGCGTTTTTCAGGGCGCCGGAAATGCTGTGGTTGTACTCCTGGACGATGAAGACGAAACCGTCAAGGCTTGCGAGCTTCTCGTTCCATTTTGCGATGCCCGGCTCCGAACCGTCGGTCGTTCCGACAAACGGAAGCTGGTAATCCTGGATATCAATAATTTCATAGTTAGCATCATTGCGTCCGTCCGCGATGCCTTTGAGCCACTCGCCGACCTGCGGGCTCACGCGTCCCTCACGCGTTGAACCGAGGATGATGCCGATTTTAAGTTTTTCCGGCACTGCCGGTGCTGGTGCCGTTTCCTGTTTCCTGCCGAATAGTTTAGAGAAAAATCCCATGTTAATTCACTCCTGAATAAAAGTTTTCCTAAGGCTGTTTTTGACGATTTACGCTTAACCGATTGCTTTCCGGACTGCCGGAGCCACCTCAGTAGCAAGGAGTTCGATGCTCCGGGCAACCTGTTCATAAGGCTGGCCGCCGATGTCCAATTGCGCGAGGAATCGGGTGTGTCCGAACAATTCATGCTGGCGGAGGATCTTCTCAGTCACTTCTTCCGGGCTGCCTACAAACAGTGCATTGTCCGGACCGGTGATTTCACCGAAGTCCTCCCGGCTCATCCGGAAAGCCATGCCACGCTGGCGGTTCACCTCAGCCCAGTAGCCCGAGTAGTAAGGATAGAAGATGTCCCTGGCGGCTTCGCCGTCCTCTGCCAGGAAGCCGTGCCCCGTGACGCCGACACGGAGGGAATCAGGATCATGTCCTGCCTCTTCACCCGCCTGCCTGTACAGATCGAGAAACGGCTTGAAGCGGCCGAGCGGACCACCAAGGATGGCAAGCGCCATGCCGGCACCGAGCCTTCCCGCTCTTATAGCACTTTCCGGTGTCCCCCCGACACCAATCCAGAATGGAATTTCCGGCTGCGCGGGACGTGGCGCGATTTCAGCTTTCCGTAGAGGAGCGCGGAAACGCCCGCTCCAGTCCACGACCTCATTTTCATTCAGCAGACGGAACAGCTGCGAGTTCTCCTCGAACAGCGCATCGTAATCCGCCGTGTCGAATCCAAACAGAGGAAATGATTCAATGAAGGCTCCGCGGCCGGCCATCACTTCCGCACGACCGTTCGACAGCAGGTCGAGTGTCGCGAAGTCCTCGAAAAGCCGGACCGGATCGACTGTGCTGAGGACTGTCGTCGTGCTCGTCAGCCGGATTCGTTCTGTTGCCTGTGCGACCGCAGCAAGTACGACCGGCGGTGAAGAAACCGCGTAGTCCAGCCTGTGATGCTCACCCACGCCGAACACGTCGAGCCCGAGATGGTCTGCCAGCTTTGCCGCCTCAAGAATTTCCTTTAGGCGCTGACCAGCAGAAACTGTTTTTCCGGTATGGGGATCCTTCACAATATCGCCGAGTGTATAGACGCCGATCTCAAATGCCGGCTTTCCAGTCAATGAATTCATCCTTCTGTTTCACTCCTGATGTAAAGATTGAAAATGGCCGTGAGGTGGCGGAGCCGACTTTCGAGACGTCCGGACACATTGGTTACTTTTCGTAATTAACTATATTTTAATATCTCGATTTCGTCAAGTCTATTGAATCAATAAATTGAATGGCACGCAAAAAGCCATCCACTCTGTTAGAGGATGGCTTACTTGTCATACACTATCCAGGCTTTCACCGCCGTTAAGACTATCCAATTTTCGTCAGGGTTCCAAATAAAGTCGTCCGGTTATCGCCGTTATTCTCAAATCCGATCATTTCCTTTTCATCACAGAACAGGACATCCCCTCTAGTCGCCATGACTTCCTCACCATCAACCGTGAACGTGCCGCTCCCCTCCGTCACGACAAGGTACAGTTCCTTTCCAGGATGACTGTGTGCCTTCATAGACTGACCCGGAAGGAAGTTCAGCGTGAATGCCGTGCTATTCTCGTTTTTCATGAAATCGACTTTCGTGAACCGATTATCGTCAAATTGCTGGAACGCCTTGAGTGCCTGGTGATCCATATGCATGCCTCCTCCATAATGGTATTAGTACTATACCGTTGCCGCCTATCCGGGAAACCACTTATCAGAAAATCCACGCTTCCTGTTTGAATGCCGCAAGCTGTCTGACGGCCTCCCGGATCTCCTGCCCTCCCGGCGGCAGGTCAACGGTCCCTCGGGAGTGCTGCACCGATCCGTCATCATAACGGATCGTCACCTCGTATGTCCTTCCTTCCAGAACCGGAGAACCGAAATCCGTTTTCCATTGATTGACGCGAAAATCCGTGAGTAAAGATTCAAGAAAAGCCGCTGATTGGTCCGGATCAATCTCATATTCATCTTTCTGGTGGAAGATACCTCCCGCGTCATCAATGGCAATGATCTCATGGATAATTACTCCATCCCTCGTGATGCGAACGTCATGAACCCGGTCTTCGTTTGGACGGAGCGGGCCGCTTTCCGTGGTTTCAAATCGGATGGACCTGATGCTAGTTTTCATTTGTCGGCTCCTTTCCCGCTAGTTCAGCCGCGCTTTTGTCGGCGCCGACTTCATTGCATAATGAACAACAAATCATGCCCAGTACCTTCTTCACTCTGCCCATATACTGATTGGATATGGAGGGAGGAGGAGATCGTGCAATGGTTAACGATTTTGTTTTTGGGAATCGCAGCAAACCTGGATAATTTGGGGTTCGGCCTGGCTTACGGCATCCAAAAAGTCCGGATTCCGATCCTCTCGAACGCTGTGATTGCAATCTTGTCTATGATGGTCACCGCTCTGGCCATGGTGGCTGCGGAAGGCCTGGCCTACATCATGCCAGAGCAAATCGCAAACCGGCTTGGCGGTTTCATGCTTTGTTTGATCGGAGTGTGGATGCTTATCCAGGAATTGAAGCCAAATCAGGCTCTCTGCAAAAACAACTTACATGCCGATAAAGACGGTAACCGGATCCTCTCCGTTCGTGAAGTCCTTCCACTAGGCTTCCTGCTGTCCGCCAATTCACTCGCTGGCGGTTTCGGCATGGGTGTGAGCGGAGGCCCGATGACTGCTACAGTATTGTCCATTGGGGTATTCTCCTTCCTTACGATCCATTGCGGCAACCGTTTTGGAGGCGCTCTCACCCGCTTCTATTTAGGACGACACCCCGGCGTCCTTGCGGGCGGGCTGCTCATTGTCATCGGAATCGTGGAGATGGCCATCTAATAGGCACTAGCCTCGCACTCATTTTGATCCGCATGTCATTGTGCTCCTGGTTTGACTGGAGCGGCCCGCTCTCGGTGGTTTCAAAACGATTTCATTGATCACGGACATGCCTCCTCTCCTTCTCAAACCGTTGACTTTCTTTTGATGACTTGAATGTTGTTCAAGTGCATTCCATAAGCCAGCGCCATCATGCCCGTCACTACCGTATAAAGCAGCAATTTGGACAGTTCCTCCTGTTCTGCTGTTACGGATTGCAGCCCGCCGGACAGATAGAAGACATTCAGCATCCCGTGCAGGATGGCCGCCGGGATGACCGATCGGCCAATTTCTCTAACATAGGTGAGCATAATGGAGATCAAGAACAACAGACCAATGTAAGATGTGATTCCCACCCACAAATTCTCGTATCCTTTATAAAAAACGGCAATCGGCAAGTGCCATAGCGACCAGACTGCAGCCGTGATGATTGCTGTCCGGAACAGGGAATGTTTTTTTCGCAGGAGGTGATGTAAGTTTCCGCGCCAAACAACTTCTTCCAATAATGCGGATAAGGACGCAACGGTCAGGCCGGATACCAACAACAGACCCAGTTCCTTCTCCTGCTCGACCAGAAACTGCATGTCCTGAAAGCTTAGATAGACATGAAAAATGATTCCGAGCAATACCGGGAGGAGTATGGAAAACACCATGTTTTTCAAGGTCGGACGGTGCAGGCCCAATGTGGATCTGACCTGGAGTTTACAATAAAGTGCCTGATAGGCGAAGACGACGATCAGCGGGACTGCCATCACCGCCCCCAGAACCGCGCGTCCGTCTTCCAACCAGATGAGGACGGTATGGACAAAGAAAGTGACCAGATAGATGAGGGCTATGGTCATTCCAACAGGTTTCTTCCGGATTTGCTTCACCCTCCCACTCCCCTTCAGCTACTCCCTCAAGAATCTTAGCCAATCCGATCCGCTAAATCGATATCCTCTTTTAAAATGGAGTACATATACAGATCATCGAACCTGCCCCGTCCGTATTCATAATGTCGCAGCAGACCTTCTCTCTGGAAACCGTTTTTCTCCACGAGCCGGAGAGAAGGCTCATTTTCTGGTTCGATCAGTGCCTCGATCCGCTCGAGCTGGAGATGGCTGAATCCGTAACGGACCACTGCCCGCAAGGCTTCACTTGCAATGCCCTTCCCCCAATGTTCGGGGCTGAGTTCATACCCGATTTCAGCACGGAAATGTTTGGGTTCCCGGTTATGGAAGCCGCAGCTTCCGATCATCTTGCCGGTCTCTTTGAGCGTGATACCCCACCGGATGCCGCTGCCTTCTTCCACAAGGGAGCGGTACCACCGGATTTCATCCAATACGTCTTCCGTCGTCTGGAAAGGTTCCATGCCGGTATGTTTCATCACTTCCGGGTCGGACAGGTAGCGCAGCATATCATCTGCATCGGCGGGAGCGGCGGCTCTCAAAAGCAGTCTTTCGGTCGTGAGCTCAGGGAATTTTGTATCCAATTGAATCACCTCATATCAGAATGCCGGCCCGATCGCTCGGGCCGGCTCACTTTTATCTATGCTGGTCCACCAGGATCGGATTGCCGTCCGGATCTTCGATGACAAAATGCGCCGGTCCTTCCGTCGAGGTGTCCGCTTCTGTAATGAATTTAATCCCCTTTGCCTTGAGCTCTTCCTGAAGCTCCCGCACATCCTTGAACGGGTTTACTTCTTCTGCGTTGCTGTTCCACCCCGGGTTGAACGTCAGCATGTTCTTCTCGAACATCCCCTGGAACAGCCCGATCACGCAGTCCTCGTTTTTCAGAATCAGCCAGCCGTTTTCTTCGTCCCCGCCAAGCGCGGAAAAGCCGAGTTTCTCATAGAATTCCTTGGATGCCTGAAGATCCTTGACAGTCAGGCTAAGCGAAAATGCACCGATGCTCATTTGATTGCCCCCTAAATTGGTTGATATTAAACGCGGCTCAAATGGGTGTCCTTAAAGCGGGTCGGATACTTGAGCCCGTAGCCGAGCATGCGGTCCATCCCGATATGGGCCAGCCAGATCAGGCCGATTGCCAGAATGAATCCGCTGTTAAAGACGAGTCCTGCGATGATCAGGACGATCGGGATAGAAGTGGTGTGAAAGTAGTTATACATCTTGGCCCCTGTTTTCAAATCGACCAGGTATCCGAGTGCGGCAAGATCCGGTGCGAAAAGCAGGATGAAAAACATCGGCCAGCTAAGTGAATGGGAAGCATACAGGTACAGGGCAAACAGAAGAATGGCCAAGCCTTCTAGATGCAGAAGAATCCTCACCATGACGCCTGCCTCCTGTCAGTCATGCGGCAGCCGTATTGCCTGCGGATATCAAAAAGCAGCCGGATCAGGCTCGGGTAATACGGGATGAACGTGCCATCTTCAATCATCGCTTCGATTTCATCGGCTGTTGCCCATTTGGCGTCACGAACTTCCTCGTACTGCAGGGTGAGCTGTCTAAGATCGATCTCTTTTTCAATCAGATAGACGTCATTGAACCCCCGTTCGAAGTTGATGGTCAACTGTGGGCGTACCCCTTCCAGGTCGAGTCGGATTCCCAACTCCTCCTCGAGCTCCCTTGCCGCGGCTATCTGGCTACTGTCGCCAACTGTCGCGCTTCCACCCGCCGTCAGGTCCCACATGCCGGGCCAGCTTTCCTTGAACGTCTGCCTCTGCTGGATCAGCATCTTTCCTTCCCGGTTGAAGATGCACACATGAACGACCAGATGAAGGTCTCCCTCTTTGAATTCGCCGCCGCGCGTCATCGTCCTGCCTGTTTTCATTCTTTCCGCATCATAGATGTCCCACAGCTCCGCCATGTCATCGCCCCTTAGTCCCCTGTTTATGGATCAATTTCTGACGCTCCAGTAGATTTCTGTCCGGTCGTCGCAGTAGAAGCCTTCCAAGTTACAGTTTTGGACGATCCGCTCCAGCCTCTTTCCATCATTTGAGCAGATCATTGAAAAATGGCTGTCCCAATGGGTCGTGATGAGGAGAGATTGCTCATGCGTAAACAGATTATTCCTTTCCATCATGTCACCCGTGATCAGGTCATCAATATATTCAAGTTTCCGCTCCGTGCAAAATTCGTCGCCAACCCAGAGCCACTCGTACCCCTCTTTCTTCACGGCACCCAATACGTCATTGATCAGCAGCTCCGGCAAGAACCCTTCAGTTGGCGGAACCAGACGGTGCTCCGCGCACACTGCAAAGACTCTTTCAGCAAGCTGTTCGTCAGCATATTTTTCTTTTAGTCCGCTGATCCCAGTGCGAAGGCCGATATCCAGTTGGCGAACCGATTTGATTCCGGACAGCGAAAGAAACTCCTGCCACCCGACAGCTTCACAGTGCCGCATGATCTCTTGCTTTCCCAGTCGAGGGTCTGAAAAATACTGTTCAAGCGGTAAGGTCACTGGCTTGATGAACGGATGGAAGAAGATAAAGACATCACTGAAAATATCCTGATAGAACGACTTGATCGGGACCTCATCATTTGAACAGACCGCATACCTATGCGGTGGCGGCAAGTGCCTGACTTCTTCCTCCATCCGGTTCCCCCTCTTTTCTGATACGATTTCCTATCGTTTATTTAGACATCACATTCTCTGCATTGTTCATCGATTGCCTGTATCGCAAGCTCCAGTGATTTCAGCCTGCGTTCGAGCAATGTACGCTGGGGGCTGCCGGTCTTGGAATTAGCATATGCCTTTTCGAGGGATGGAATCAGACCGCGGAGCACATCTCGGGCTTTTGTTAATGCCTCTTGCCCGTATGAATGGGATTGTCGGTACCAGACGTTCTCCAACACGGCCAGCCCGATCCTCATCGCATGGAGCCGCTTCTCGATCAGTGTTGTATTGGCGCCTTTCTCCTTCATCTGCGCCAGGCCTTTCTCCATCTTCCCAATGGTTGATTGGAAGGATTGGATGGACTCTGTTTTGATGGTTTCCGTAACGCTATTCAAACCGGCACCCCCTTTTCTCTAGTAATCTATTCCAATTATCACACAACCACAAATCCAGTTGAAGACGGACCAATAAAAAAACGAACCCCATTGCTGGGGCTCGCATCAGATGACAATGTCCAAAAGATCTTCTAGCCTACTGATTTCATACGTAGGAACGATCGGTGTTTGGTTTTCCTTGTTGGCCGGATTAAACCAGCACGTGTCCACCCCGGCGTTCAGTCCGCCCTGAATATCAGAAGTCAGAGAGTCGCCGACCATCAGGACAGAAGAACGGTCCGTGATATGCAGCTGCTCAAACGCATAATCAAAGATTTCTTTTTGCGGCTTTCTAAATCCCGTGGCTTCCGAGATGATGATCTGCTCAAACGAATCTTTAAATGGAGAACGCCCGATTCTGGAGGTCTGCACATTCTTGAACCCGTTTGTGATGATGGCCAGGCGTTTGTGGGATAGGGCTTCGATGACCTTCTCGGCTCCCGGGACCAGATGCATCTGTTCTCCAAGGAAACCTAAGTAATCCTGATTAAAAACGACTGCATCCATATCCAGCTCATGCTCCAGAAATAATCTCCTGAACCGTTCTGAACCCAGTTCCCCCAGGCCCAGTTTCCCGTTTTCCAGATCGCGCCACAGGACTTCGCTAATGGTCCGGTAGCTTTTCCTGTATCGCTCAAGTCCATCCGGCAGCTCATATTTCCCGAACACACTGCCGAATGCCGCTTGCTCGGACTTGTCGAAGTCCATTAGCGTATCGTCCACATCGAATAAAATCACATCGTACTGTTTCATAGGTAAATCCTCTGCCTTTCATGCCGATAATGGCAAAAGAGCCTTCTCATTGAGAAAAGGCTCTTTTGTGTTTCAGTCTTTTGATTCAAACTGATCCAGCAGTGCCCGAACCTCGTCTGTCGATTTCGTCTGCATCAACTGGTTCCTCAGCTCTCCGGCTCCGTAGAATCCTTTGACGTAGATCTTGAAGAAGCGGTGAAGGGCGGTGACGGAACGTGGTATTTGGCCGATATATTGATCGTGCAGATCAAGGTGTAGCCTCAGGAGATCGAGGTACTCTTTCGTACTGTGCTCCTTCGGCTCTTGTTCAAAGGCGAATGGATTCTTGAAGATACCGCGGCCGATCATGACGCCGTCCACCCCGTACTGCTCGACGAGCTCCAGGCCCTTCTGGCGGTCAGGGATGTCCCCGTTGATCGTCAGCAACGTATCCGGTGCCACACGGTCACGCAGTTTCTTGATTTCCGGAATGAGTTCCCAGTGCGCATCGGCCTGGCTCATTTCCTTTCTCGTCCGCAGATGAATCGAAAGGTTCGCGATATCCTGCTCGAGGATATGGGTCAGCCATTCCTGCCACTCGTCGACCTCATTAAAGCCGAGGCGGGTCTTCACGCTGACGGGGAGTCCCCCAGCTTTGGCCGCCTGGATCAGCTCCGCTGCAGTATCCGGTCGCAGAATCAGTCCGCTGCCCTTCCCTCTCGTGGCAACATTCGGCACCGGGCAGCCCATATTGATATCAAGACCGCTGAATCCCATTTCCGCCATACCGATGCTCATCTGGCGGAAATACTCGGGCTTGTCCCCCCAGATATGCGCCACCATCGGCTGCTCGTCTTCAGTGAAAAGCAATCGGCCGCGAACACTGTTGATCCCTTCCGGATGGCAATAGCTGTCCGAGTTCGTGAACTCGGTGAAAAACACATCCGGCCTGCCGGCTTCAGCGATGACGTGGCGGAACACGACATCCGTCACATCTTCCATCGGGGCAAGCACAAAAAATGGACGTGGTAAATCACGCCAGAAATTCTCTTTCATTTCTTACTCCAGTCCTCTCATTGCAGATACAATCCAATCAATTATTGTTGAATCGTATCAATTAACTACCGAAAATAACTACCGAAAATTCCAGCCAGGCGACCGGATAGGCCGGTCACTTATCCGGCTAATTTACATGCATCAATGTTAGCCGTTATTTTTAATCGTCCAATGGCTGTTCACTTCAACACCAGCGTCTTTTAGAAGATTGTATAGGGGACATCTTTTTTCTACCGCCTCTTTAAGACGTTCCAAAGCATCCTCATCTTCCCCGGTCTCGACCACTATATTCAGCTCGACGAACTGGAAATAAGTCTGGACGCCTTCTACGCCTCGGAAACCGCGCGGATCCAGTGTTCCGGAAGCATCGTACTCGAGCCCCTCATAGTTGAAGTTCTGCTCCTTGGCTACATAGGAGGTCATGATGGACGTGCAGGCCGAAAGCGCGCCGAGGAAATACTCGAGCGGATTCGGACCTGTGTTCGTGCCGCCGAGACGCTCGGGCTCATCGACAGAAAAAGCCGGGAGATCCCTCACATTGACCGTATTCTCCAAGCCCTTTTTTGCCTTGCCGTTTATGCGCAGTACCGCCATCTGATGTTGTGTCATGCTGATGCTCCTCATTATTTATTGATTTCATATAGTGTAGCATGATTTTTCTTGGTCCGGAATTTCTTAGATTGGCGCTTCTATACTCCACACAGCGTGCATTGGGGACAAGTTTGCCTTGGTTCCATTAGTGGAATCCTGTTACAAGTATGCCTGTACCTTTAGGGAGGTTAATAATGATGACAAAAACAGAACGGACCGTTGCAGAGCTGTTGCTTGAACAATTGTCCATGTACGGTGTGAAGCGGATTTACGGGGTCGTGGGTGATGCCACGATCGGGTTCATCGACGCGCTGGCCAAACAGGATGAGATCCAGTTCATTACAACCAAACACGAGTCGACGGCGGCCTTCATGGCCTCTGCTGAAGCGAAGCTGACAGGCGGTCTGGGTGTCTGTACAGCAACAATGGGGCCTGGAGCGGCAAACCTGCTCAACGGTCTGGGAGACGCCCATGCCGACCGCGCCCCTGTCCTTGCGCTTACCGGACAGGCCCCTACAGACAAATTCGGCACGGCCACTCCGCAGTTCATCAACCAGCAGGACCTCGTAAAACCATTCGCCGCCTATTCCGCGAACCTGGCGAGCCCAGATGCCGCAGTTGATCTCCTCGAAAAAGCGGTCGGCACCGCGCTCAGGCAACGGGACGTCACCCATCTGTCGGTACCGAAGGATCTGTTCATGGAAAAGACGACAGAAACACCGCGCCCACTCGCCCAAGTTCTCGAAGGCACCGCTGTCTTTACAAAGGAAAGCCTGGAAAAATCAGCCGTCATCATGAAGTCGGCTAAACGGCCAATGATTCTTGCCGGGTCAGGAGCGGCCGGTTCTGCAGAAGAACTTCAGATACTTGCCGAGTTATGGGGAGCCGGCATCCTGGTGAGCCTCGGCGGTAAGGGCCTGATTGAAGAGTCCGCTCCACACATGCTGCAAGGCATCGGCGAAGGCGGCAATCCGTATGCTTCCGAGTTATTCAAAGAAGCCGATGTGGTCCTGCTCGCAGGCACCACCTGGTGGCCTGAAGGGCATGTCCCTACCAATGCACGCGTGATCCAGATCGACCGCTACTTTAACCAGATTGAGAAGAACATCCCGGTTGAACTTGGGATCGCCGGTACGACAGAAGAGGTGCTTCCTTTATTAAACGAGCATCTTGAAGGCTTCTCCCGTTCCGACGACTGGGTGGCACGATGCCAGGAAGTCAAAGAAAAATGGGCTCAGGACAACGAAGATGAGGGCAATTCCGAAGGGTACCCCGTCCATCCGTCCCGAATCATTCGTGCGCTTGACCGCACCGTCGCGCCGGACGCCATCCTCGCGCTGGATACAGGAGACAACACCGTATGGACGAACCGCAACTTCCGGCAGACCAACCAGACGACCGTCTTCTCCGGCTACTGGCGGACCATGGGCTTCGGCCTCCCTGCCGCCATGACCGCCAAACTGATCCATCCGGATAAACAGGTCATCGCGATTGTCGGTGACGGAGGACTCCAGATGGTGCTCGCCGATTTGATGACCGCCATCCGCTATGGACTCGATATCACAGTCGTGGTCCTGAACAACGAATCCCTGCAGATGGAGAAAGACAAAATCAAAGTCAGCGGAACGATCGACATCGGAACCGACCTGACCAACCCAGACTTCGTCAAGCTTGCGGAAGCGTGTGGATGGAAAGGGTTGCGGCCTGAGTCTGATGGGGAGCTTGAATCGGTGATGGAAGAAGCATTGAATACGGGCGGGCCTTCGCTTGTTGATATCAAAACGGCGCAGGTGTTTTTCCCGGAGACTCAGTAAAAAATGATCAAGCGGCTTCAGTCTGAGTTCGTCAGGCTGAGGCCGCTTATTTGATTTCTTTTTAATGAAGTTTCCTAGAATACCTTTTTGCTGTAAATACGGATCGACAGCAACCAAGAAAACAGATAAAGCAGCAACACGCCCAGACCCACCAATAAGTAAATGATATGGTTATCAATCGAAACGATACTTCCGGTGAAATTTCTGAGGATATCATTTAGGTTAGGAACAAATTGATTGGCAATAATTAAATACAAAACGAATAGAACCCCGGAAGCTATAAATAGATACTGGCTTTTAAACAGATACGAAAACGGAAAAGCAAATGAAATAAACAAGAATACGACACAAGCAATAAATAATAGCTGAGACCAAGGAAAGACTTCCCTGTAAATCATGAAGTGACCCAAAAACGTAGTCATTAAGAAAAGAGCCATGATGACGACTGCGCCAGCGTACTTAGAACCGACAATTTGTTTTCGGCTATAGGGCAAGGAATTTAGCAAGAGGTGAATAGAAGACTTTTCATCTGCGGAAAACATCTGCATGATAATCGCAACACAAAACACAATCCCTACCCAGATG
Source organism: Bhargavaea sp. GQ12 (assembly GCF_059758705.1). Classification (NCBI taxonomy): domain Bacteria; kingdom Bacillati; phylum Bacillota; class Bacilli; order Caryophanales; family Caryophanaceae; genus Bhargavaea; species Bhargavaea sp. GQ12. The sequence continues at coordinate 50,968 of NZ_JCAXEU010000013.1, read as the reverse complement.
GTTGAGGGAGTGAAATTAATCGCTGCCACCAGCAACAACAGCATGCCCACCAACATGTTTTTCTGCAGTAACAAGTCTTTACGAATAAGCTTCAGCATGTTTTTTTGTCCCTTTCATTGTAAATAGCATAATCTCTTCCAAGGTCGGCCTTTCCAGAACAGCCAGATCGCCAAACAGAGATTCAACACGTGTTTTATTGGCGGATAATGCCTCAAATCCGTAATTCGACTTTCGGATTCCTATGAAATCTTGTTCTGTATCCGGATCCAGCAAACTTCTGTCCCCTTTTACAATGACATATTCTTCTTCGATTTTATAAAACTCTTTGGAGAATATATGCTTTCCCTGATGAATGAAGGTAATATAATCCGCAATCCGATCCAGGTCTGTTGTGATATGCGTCGAGAACAGGATTGTTTTTTCACTGCTCTGCATCAGGTCATGCAGAATATCCAATAGCTCCCTGCGAAAGATCGGGTCCAATCCGGACGTGGGCTCATCCATGATGATTAAATCTGCATGGTGCGATAAGGCGAATGTTAAAGAAGCCTTCATCATCATCCCTTTCGAAAAAGTGTTCAACTTCTTCTGTAGGGGCAATTCAAACTTCTCAACATAATTGCGGAAAACAGCATCGTCCCAATTTCTATAAGATGGCTTGATGATTTTCTTCATCTCACTAAGGGTAAGATGCTCATAAAAAACATTGCTGTCATAAACAAACCCAATCCGCTGTTTGATTTCCTGTTCGTGTTTTTTATAACCCAATCCAAAAATCTTAATGTCCCCACTATCCGGCTGCAACAAATTCATCATCAATTTAATCGTAGTGGATTTCCCGGCCCCATTCGCACCAATGAACCCAGTTACAAATCCTTTTTTGACCGAAATGGTCAGATCTGTTAGAGCAAACCCCTTTAACGACTTATTGACCTGATGCAGCTCAATTACATTTTCCATCCTTCATCCTCCTCCTTGTACAGGATCGCAAGCAGTTCAGTTAACTCAGAAAGTCCGATCCCTATTTCTTTGCTGTTTTGAATGGCGGTGATCAGTTGTTCTTCAATTACTTTTCTTTTTCGCTCTACAATCATTTCATTGCTTTGTTCAGAAACGAATGAACCTTTTCCGACTACGGAATAAATGAACCCGCTTTTTTCAAGTTCCTCATAGGCCCGTTTCGTCGTAATGACACTGACATCCAACTCCTTGGCCAACGCACGCATTGAAGGCAAGGGCTGCCCCCCAGTCAGTTCATCTGTCAAAATCTGTGTCTTGATTTGATCATAGATTTGCTTGTAAATCGGTTCCTTGGAATGATTCGTGATAACAATTTGCATGCAAATACCTCTTAACTCATATTGTTTATATACTATATATACATTCTATACACTTGAGGGACTGTTTTACAACCCTTTTTAAAAATCATCTCAAAAAAGAGCCTCCGGATTCGGAAGCTGCTTCTCAATTACTAAATTGCATTAAAAAAACGGGCTCCTCATGAGGAGACCCGAAATGTTTGATATGGTCACAAAACTTATAGCTCCAGCCATGTGACGGCTTCCACGTGACTCGATTGCGGGAACATGTCCACCGGCTGGACTTCCTTCGTTTTGTAGCCGCCATCTTCCAAGATGCGAAGATCGCGGGCGAGTGTGGCCGGGTTGCAGCTGACGTAGACGAGGCGTTTCGGGCGGTATTCTAGGATTGTACGAAGCAGGTGCTCGTCGCAGCCTTTCCTAGGCGGGTCGACGACGAGGACATCGAACCGTTTGCCTTCCTTGTACCAGCGTGGGATGACGTCTTCGGCCGCTCCTGCTTCGAACCGGGTATTCGTGAAGCCGTTCACCTCGGCGTTCCGCTTGGCGTCTTCGATGGCCTGCGCGACGATTTCGACGCCGTACACTTCCTTCGCCTGCTTCGCGAGAAACAGCGAGATTGTACCGATGCCGCAGTAGGCGTCGATAACCGTTTCATTCCCGCTGAGGTCGGCGTAATCGAGTGCCTGTGAGTACAGGACTTCCGTTTGGTCGGGGTTGATCTGGTAGAACGAGCGGGCGGAGATTTCGAATGTCACACCGCCAATTTTGTCGGTGATGACGGGCGGTCCGTAGAGCGAAATCGTTTCGTCTCCCATGATGACGTTCGTTTTTCTGTCATTCACGTTCTGGACGATCGATGTCACATCCGGCACGACGCTGCGGATGAGTTCGACGACCTCGTCCTTTTTCTTTAATTTGCGGTTCCGGGTAACAAGAACGACCATCGTCTCGCCGGTCGCCTTCCCTTTCCTAATGACGACGTGGCGCAGGAAGCCTTTGTCCTTTTGTTCGTCATACGCCTTGATGCCGAGCTCGTGCAGGCTGTGCTTGATCGTGCGCATGACGACGTCAGCCTCGGTCGACTGGATCAGGCATGTCTCGGTGTCCATGATCGTGTGGGTGCCGCGGCGGAAAAATCCTGCGACGACCTTGCCGTCCCGCTCCGCAAACGGGATTTGGGACTTGTTCCGGTAGCGCCACGGATGCTCCATGCCCTTCACCGGATGGACCGGGACGTCCGGAAGCTTCGCGATCCGGTCCATGACGTCTCGGACCATCTTGCGCTTGCGCTCCAGCTGCCCCTCATAGGACAGATGCTGGATCTGACAGCCCCCGCACTCCGGGAATACCGGGCACGGCGGCTCAACACGGTCTTCGGACCGCTCGACGATGTTGAGGAGCTTGGCGAAGCCATATTTCTTGAGGGTTTTGGTGACCTTGAATTCGACGGTTTCGCCGGGAAGCGCCCCTGGAATGAAAAGCGGATAGCCGTCGATCTTTGCCACACCCGAGCCGTCATGGGTCAGGTCGGTGATTTCGCCGATTAGACGGTCGTTTTGTTGGACTGCGTAAGCCATAATTAATTTCCTCCGATTCAATACAGTTGGGTTTATTTTATCAGAGTGTGGCAGTTTTTATTAGAGAAAGTCAGTTTGTCCGACGGGTAGGGAGAAAAACCGTCCCCTTCCCCTTCTCTCCACAACGAAAGCCGCCCCATACCACGGGACGGCTTCTTCTCACTTCTTCTTTACCTTCGGTGGCCTTGTCGCCGCTCCGTCCATCGGGGCGACGATGAAGGCGAGGATAATCGCGCCGATCAGCACGATGAACGGTGCGTAGAACATGAGGAATTCATCCATTGGTTTTGCCTCCTTCGCCCTTTAGGCGTGTTCGTCTTTTTTGCGCCCTTTCACGTAGTCCTTGTTGAACAGGAACAGTCGCAGGAGCAGGTACAGCGACGGGATGAGCAGCCCGAGCCCGAGGATGAAGGCGATGATGAGTGCGGTCGCCATCGCCGGGTTCGTGAAGCTGTCGTGGATCGTCAGGTGCGGATACAGCAGGTACGGGTAGTGCGCGATGCCGTATCCGTAGAAGGCGAGCGCGAACTGGCCGATCAGTAGCCAGACCGCGAGGCCGTAGTTGTGCCGTTTCCAGAGCAGGTAGACCGTGCCGATAAAGAGCGCGCCGGACAGTGCGAACATCCACCAGAGGCCGAGCAGCTGGTTGTAGTGTTCGGCGTTGTGGCTGCGGAGCTCCCAGACGATGCCGCCTGCCGTGATGATCGTCGGCAGCGACCAGATGAGCGCGTACTTCCGGAGAAGTTCCGTCGCCTCGCGGTCACCCGCCTTGTCGGCGTACCAGGTGAGGAACACCGCCGAGATGTAGAGTGTTGCCGCAATTGACAGGAAGACGATCGACCAGGTGAGCGGACTCGTGAACAGTGCACCGTAGTCCAGTACCGGCTGGCCGTCGACCATGTCGATGAATCCGCCCTCAGAGATCGTCAGGACGATCGAGAGTGACGCAGGAAGCAGAATGCCGGCAAGGCCGTACATAAATGAGTAACCCTTATGTCCACTGGCGCCGTACGTTTCAAACGCGTAATACGATCCGCGTATCGCAAGCAGGATCAGCGCGATACTAAGCGGGACGAGCATCGTCGTGCCGTAGTAGAACGCCGTCGACGGGAAGAATCCGACCATCCCGACAAAGAAGAACACGAGGAAGACGTTTGTCACTTCCCACACAGGGGACAGGTAGCGCTGGATGACGTTTGTCAGGATGTGCTCCTTCCCCGTCAGCAGGCTGTAGGCATTGAAGAATCCCGCTCCGAAGTCGATGGCGCCGACGATGATATAGCCGAACAGGAACGTCATAAGGACCGTGATGCCGAGCACTTCAAGGCTCATCGGTGATCACCGCCTTTCCTTGTTCCTTCACGGACTTCCGCCTCTCGGTCGGCGATTTCGCGTTCGACCGGGTTGTTGCGGAACATCCGCCTCAGCACGACGACGCTGCCGACACCGAGGATGAGATAGAGTGTTGCGAACAGGTAAAGCATCGTGTCGACATGGCCGCTTGTTGTGGCGGCCTCCGGCACTTTCATAATGTCACGAAGGATCCACGGCTGGCGCCCGACTTCCGCGTACCACCAGCCGGCTTCGATTGCGATGACTGTCAGCGGTCCTCCCGCGACGATCAGCCAGCGGTACAAACGTGAGTGGATAAACCGCCATCTCATGTGCTTGCCGAGCCAGTACAGGCCGGAAACCATGATCATGAGCACACCGATCGTCACCATCGTGTCGAACAGATAGTGGATATACAGCGGCGGGATTTCATCTTCCGGGAAGTCGTTCAGCCCGATCACTTCGGCCGTCGGGTCCGAGTGCGCAAGTATGCTGAGGGCATACGGGATCGTGATGGCGTATTTGACTTCCTGGCCATCGAGTACACCGTACAGCATCAACGGCGCCTCGCCTTCGGTTTCAAAATGCCATTCGGCGGCAGCCAACTTTTCCGGCTGGTATTCGGCAAGGTATTTCCCCGAGAAGTCGCCGATGACGGCAGCGCCGATCGAAAAGATCAGGCCGAGTTTCATTGTGAGGAACAGCGCCTTCTTGTGGTACACGTGATCCGAGCCCTTAAGCAACCGGAACGCCGCGATGGCCGCCAGGATAAATGCAGATGTCATATAGGCGGTGATGACGACGTGCGCGACCTTTGTCGGCATCGCCGGGTTGAACATCGCGACAAGCGGCTGGATGTTGACGAGTTCGCCGTCCACCAGGTCGAAGCCCTGCGGTGCGTTCATGAATGCATTGACGATCGTGATGAAGACTGCCGAGAAAGAGGCCCCGAGCGCGACCGGGACAAGCAGCAGCAAGTGCTTTTTCTGGTTATCGAACCGGTCCCATGTGTAGAGATAAATCCCAAGGAAGATCGCTTCAAAGAAGAAGGCGAACGTCTCCATGAACAGCGGCAGTGCAATGACCTGTCCCGCCAGCTCCATGAAGTTCGGCCATAGCAGGGACAACTGCATACCGATGGCGGTCCCGGTCACGACCCCGACGGCAACCGTGATGACAAATCCTCTCGCCCAACGGCGTGCGAGGAGAATGTAGTGTTCGTCATTTTTCCTTATGCCCACCCACTGGGCAATCATGATCATAAGCGGTACGCCGACGCCGATCGTGGCGTAGATGATGTGGAAGCTCAGGGTCAGCTCTGTGAGCACCCTCGAAAAAAACACCGATTCTTCATTTCCCATCCTGTTTCCCCCCTCGTTTCAAATGCACTGAATTAGGGTATGTACACATAGTCATCCCCCGAAGATTCTGCCCGCAATTGACAGCAGCATAATGGCTGCCACGGCGAATGCGAGCCACATTAGCCAGCGTTCCTGTTTCTTATACACGGGGCATCCCTCTCTTTCTTCATCCAGTATACCCTTGGTTTATGAGGGAATAACGCGATGAATGAGGCAGTTTTTCGAGCTTGCTATGAACATTCAGTTAAGGTCAAGTGACAGAATCATGACACTTAGTGTTGCGAAATTTCTAAGAATTAGGTACAATGTATGAACTACTTACAGGAGGTGCCGGCCGTTATGATGGTTGAACTCAGAAAGAAAGTATTGGCTTATATTACTCGCGGAGACGGGCCGGACCAGCAGTTGCTCGTTTACACGATGAAGGACAATCCCGAGTCGGGTATGCAAGTGCCGGGCGGAACGATCGATCGCGGCGAACTCTTGATGGATGCGCTTTATCGCGAAATCGAAGAAGAGACAGGTATCCAGAAGGATGACCTGGTCCTCATCGGCAAGCTCGCGAAAAACACGTACTTCCCCCGTCATCGCGACCGGAAATACGAGCGCACGATCTTCCAGCTGGAATACAAGGGAGACGGCCCCAATGAATGGGAACACACCGTCACCGGCGAGGGCAAGGACCAGGGACTTACGCTCCATATCCGCTGGGCTGCCGTCAACGATATCCCCGATCTCGCGGAAAAACAGGACATGGCGATTGACGCGCTATAAAAGAAACGAAAAGATCCGGCCGGGTGCCGGATCTTTTTTGTTGTGTGGATGGAACTACCCAAACAAATAACCCCCGCCGAAGCGGGGGTCATCCAATTACACTCTGTCCTGTTCTTTAATCTCGTTGATCGGGACGAACATTTCAATGTGGCGGTGGAGGTTTTCAAACCGGGCTGGCAGCATGCCGCCGAATTCGCCGTCGAGGTTCAGCTGGACTTTCTCATCCGATGTGACTTCGATCTTCGTCGGCTTCGCATGGATGACAAGCGGGTCGCTTAAGTGCTCGCCGCGGAGTGCGAGGCTGACGACACGGATGAATTCATACAGATTGCACTTTTTCAGGATGAACATGCTGAACCGGCCGTCGTTGATGCTGGCATCGGGCGACAGCTTCTCAAATCCGCCGACGGAGTTGGTTAGGCCGACGAGGAAGAGCATGGCCTCATCATCGAACACTTCCCCGTCGTATTCGATCCGGACGCGTGAAGCTTTAATGGAAGGCAGCATCTCGATGCCCTTCAGGTAATAGGCAAGCTGTCCGAGAACGGTCTTCAGCTTGCTCGGCACTTCGTAAGTCAGCTCGGTGATCTTGCCGCCCCCTGCAATATTGATGAAATGGCGGTCGTTGACGATCCCGACGTCGACAGGGATCGTATCGCCGGCGATGATGATATCAAGCGCGTCATCGATGTCGCGCGGGATATGGACGGCGCGGGCAAAATCATTTGTCGTTCCCATTGGGATCAGGCCGATTTTCGGACGCTTCTCGTAGCAGCTCACCCCTGCCACGACTTCGTTCAGGGTGCCGTCGCCACCGACAGCGATGATGATGTCAAAGCCGCGCTCGACAGCGGTCTTGGCAGCTTCTGTCGCATCGCCTTCGCAGGTCGTGGCGTGGCAGGACGTCTCATAGCCTGCCTCCTCCAGCCGGACAAGCACTTCCGGAAGGTGTTTTCGGAAGACTTCGCGGCCGGATGTCGGATTATAAATGATTCGTGCACGTTTGGTCATGGTTGTCCTCTCGCTTCTTGGGTTCTTATATAGGATATGACGGCGGGTGCCGTCAAATGTTGCGTTGGTCACCAAAAAGAAGCCGGCAACAGCCGACTCCCCTTTCTTTCATCCATCATATGCCTGTCCGGCTGAACGTGCAAGCCTGATGTTCAGTCCTGCTTCTGGAGTGCGCCCATGAACGTACGGCGGATATCTTCGTACACCCAAAGCCAATAATCCGCGTTGGACGTGTACTCGACGTAGAGATTCTTAAACAGTTCCTTCTGCTTTTCCTCGAAGTCCGGAGCATCCTTCGGCGGGAGTGACTCACGCTGCTCCATCACGTATTCCTGCACCTGCGGCGCGCGCGGGCCCCACTTGGCAAGGACATCTCCGTCCTTGTCCAGAAGAAGGTAAACCGGAATCGAGCGGCCGCCGTTTGTGAGCCACCGGTCGATCAGTTCCGTGTCCGCATCACGATAAGCGATGCGTGCCTCGATGCCGGCCGCCTCGACGATGTGACGGAGTATCGGGTTGTTCATCATCGCATCCCCGCACCAGTCTTCGGTGATGACCAGAATATGCGGCTGCTTTTCATTGAGGAGACTGATGAACTCGTCATCCTGCGGCAATTTGAATCCTTCGTATACTTTTTCGCTGTTTTCCTTGTGGGTCGTCATGCCCTCCATATAGTCGGCGAGCGTTTTGCCCTCTTCAAAGTACTGCTGTTCGGTTTTCATCTGACATCCCCTCCTGAATCCAGTTTACTGAATTTCAGTCAAAGGAACCATCATTCCGTTTTAATTTCTGAATCACTGCTGGATGACGCCGCAGGCAATCCGCTCACCCGCATCCCCGGATGGCTGCGAAGAGTAATCATCTTCCCCTGCGTGAATCACAAGCGATGTGCCTTCTTCAGTGAACAGTGTGTTGTCAGCGTCTTGCTGCAGGGAGATCTGGTCCGTATCAAATTCTACATTTGCCGTACCGTCTTCACCGATTTCTATATTGTCGAAATCACCGGCATGCGGGCCGGTTTCGCTGTCCTTGCCGTGCTCAGTGTCGCCGGGATTATAGTGGCCGCCCGCTGACTCAAAGTCCGGTGCTTCACAGCTTCCCTTTTCATGAACATGAAACGCGTGCGTCCCGGCCGGGAGATTCTCGACTGCGAGTTCCACATGGACAGAACCTTCGTCCACTTCACTTAGGGTTACCTGGCCCACCGGCTCCCCTTCCACATCTTCCAACTCGACAATGACATCATCTGCCGGATTGTAACCTGTATCTTCCTGGACGGTCTCCGTGTTTTCGGTGTCCTCGATACCCGTGTCCGTTTCTCCGTTATCCGTCCCCTGGTCCTGTCCTCCGCAGCCGGCCAAGATTGCCGCCAGCAACCCGCTCGCCATTCCCCCGTACCATAGCTTCTTCATGTGAACCTCTCCTTTCAAAGAATGCCTCTCCTTCTCTATTGACCAAGGCGGTGAGGTTAAACCGTGACGGAAGGGCTGTTTATGGTCAGGATTTCTTTGAGGACGCCTTCAAGACTAAGAGATTTGTCCCAATTGAAAAGCTCCCCTCGGGAGTGTTTGCTGCGGCGGATTTTCGGCCATCAAAGTACACAATCAGGCCGTGAAAGTACAGTAAGCCCGCCGGAAAGTACATCAAGCCGGCGCGAAAGTACACCATCCTCTTCCGAAAGTACACCAAGGCTCCCGCGAACTTGATAAAGACTAATAGATATGACCCAAGAGGCGTGAATCCATATGCTGCCCGTGAGTTTACACGTTGGTTGCCCGAGTCTGCATGTTCCGTTCCCGAGTCTGCACGATCCCCGCTTGAGTCTGCACGTTCCGCCCCCGAGTCTGCATGTTCCGTCCCCCAGTCTGCACATTCCGACCCCGAGTCTGCACATTCACCCCATGCTGCCGCCCCCTATCCATAACAAAAAGACCGCCCCAAAGGACGGTCTCCGGAATCAGCGTTTGCGGATTTCCTGGTTGATGAGTTTGTTGACGAGCGGCGGGTTGGCCTGGCCTTTCGTCGCTTTCATGACCTGGCCGACGAGGAAGCCGACGGCGCGGTCTTTCCCTTCCTTGAAGTCATCGATCGACTGCTGGTTGTTGTCCAGCACTTCAGTGACGACTTTCAGGAGTTCGCCTTCGTCGGAGATCTGGACGAGGCCTTTTTCCTTAACGATCTTTTCGGCTTCGCCGCCGTTGTCGGCAAGCTCCTTGAACACTTTCTTCGCGATCTTCGAGGAGATCGTGCCTTCCTCGATAAGCTTGATCATGCCCGCGAGGTTGTTCGGCGTGAGGCCTGTGTCCGAGAGTTCCTTCTGGTTTGTGTTCATGTAGGCGGAGACTTCGCCCATGAGCCAGTTGGAAGCGAGCTTCGCGTCCGCTCCGGCCTGTACCGTCGCGTCGAAGAAGTCGGACATGTCCTTTGTGAGCGTCAGGACCATCGCGTCGTATGCCGGGAGGCCAAGTTCGCTCACGTAGCGTTCTTTCCGGGCATCCGGAAGTTCCGGAATTTCCGCGCGGACACGCTCCATCCATTCATCGTCGATGACGATATCGGTGAGGTCCGGTTCCGGGAAGTACCGGTAGTCATCGGAGCCTTCCTTGACGCGCATGAGGATCGTCTTGCCGGTCGACTCGTCGAAGCGGCGGGTCTCCTGCTCGATGATGCCTCCGGAAAGAAGAACTTCCGCCTGGCGTTTTTGTTCGTGCTCGAGGCCCCTCTTGACGAAGTTGAACGAGTTCAGGTTCTTCAGCTCCGCCTTCGTGCCGAATTCTTCCTGGCCGTACGGGCGCAGCGAGATGTTGGCGTCGCAGCGGAGCGAGCCTTCTTCCATCTTCACGTCGGAAACGCCTGTGTACTGAATGATCGACTTGAGCTTCTCGAGATACGCGTAAGCCTCTTCTGGCGTCCGGATGTCCGGCTCGGAAACGATCTCGATCAGCGGCGTGCCCTGGCGGTTGTAGTCGACGAGGGAGTAGCCTTTGTCGGTATGGTTCAGCTTGCCTGCATCTTCCTCGAGATGGAGGCGCGTGATGCCGATGCGCTTTTTCTTGCCCTCGACTTCGATCTCGATCCAGCCGTGTTCGCCGATCGGCTTGTCGAACTGGGAGATCTGGTAAGCTTTCGGGTTGTCCGGGTAGAAATAGTTTTTCCGGTCGAACTTCGTCTCCTGGTTGATCTGGCAGTTCAGGGCCAATGCGGCCTTCATGCCAAACTCGACGGCGCGCTTGTTGAGCACCGGGAGGACACCCGGGTAGCCGAGGTCGATGACGTGTGTATTCATGTTCGGTCCCGCGCCGAAATGGTTCGGGGCCGGAGAGAAAATCTTCGAGTCTGTTTTTAGTTCAACGTGGACTTCAAGTCCGATGACGGTTTCAAAGTTCATTGTTCCAATCCCTCCCGAATTTCCGGCATCCGCTTGTGGAAGTCGGTCGCCTGCTCAAACGCGTGCGCGACGCGGTAGACGGTCGACTCATCGAAGTGGCGGCCGATGATCTGGAGACCGAGCGGCAGGCCATTGTCGAATCCGCAAGGGACCGAGATCGCCGGGACGCCGGCAAGGTTGACCGGAATTGTCAGGATGTCGTTCGCGTACATCGTGAGCGGATCATCGATCTGCTCGCCGAGCTTGAACGCAGCTGTCGGCGAAGTCGGGCCGATGACGACGTCGTATTTCTCGAATGCATTCGTGAAGTCATCGCGCACGAGCGTGCGGACTTTCTGCGCCTTTTTGTAGTACGCGTCGTAGAAGCCGGAGCTGAGGGCGAACGTGCCGAGCATGATCCGTGTCTTCACTTCGTCGCCGAAGCCTTCGGAGCGCGTCTTTTTGTAGATCTCTTCAAGGTTGGCAGTGTCTTCCGCGCGGTAGCCGTAGCGGATTCCGTCAAAGCGCGCGAGGTTCGAGGACGCTTCGGACGAGCTGAGCAGGTAGTAGGCAGGAAGCGCGTACTTCGTGTAAGGAAGCGATACTTCCTCCACTTCAGCGCCGAGCGATTCCAGAACCTTGATGGCGTCTTTGACGGCGTTGCGGGCCGCTTCCCCGACGCCTTCGCCGAGGTATTCGGAAGCGATGCCGATCTTGAGTCCCTTGATGTCGCCTGTCAGAGCCGATGCAAAGTCCGGTACATCGATATCGAACGATGTGGAGTCATATGGGTCATGGCCGGAGATCGCCGACAGGAGGAACGCGTTGTCCTCGACCGTGCGTGTGATCGGGCCGATCTGATCAAGCGATGAAGCGAATGCGACCAGGCCGTAGCGCGAAACGCGGCCGTAGGTCGGCTTCATGCCGACGACGCCGCAGTATGCTGCCGGCTGGCGGATCGAGCCGCCCGTGTCGGAGCCGAGTGTGAACGGAACTTCCCCTGCTGCCACCGCAGCGGCGGAACCGCCGGACGAGCCGCCCGGGACGTAGTCGAGGTTCCAAGGGTTTGCCGTCTTTTTGTAGTACGAGTTTTCAGTCGATCCGCCCATGGCGAACTCGTCCATGTTGACTTTGCCGACTGTGATCAGGCCGGCATCGTCAAGCTTTTTCGCAGCCGTTGCATTATAGATCGGGTCGAATCCGCCGAGCATGCGGCTTGCGCATGTCGTCTCGAGGCCTTCGGTCACGATGTTGTCTTTCACGCCGACCGGCAGGCCGTGGAGCGGGCCGCGCTGGTCCGCAGGGGTGTTGTCGAGCTCCGCGGCGCGCGCCTTCGCCTGCTCTTCGTTGAGCGCAAGAAATGCCTTGACGTCGCCGTCGACTTTGCCGATGCGGCGGAACGCTTCGTCCGTCAGTTCAACGGCGGACACTTCCTTGCTATGTAGGAGCTGCTGGAGCTCTTTAGCGGAATGATTAAATAGCGTCATCTTTCTGGTTTCCTCCTCTGTCCGTCAGCCCAGGATGGATGGCACTTTGACCATGCCATCTTCATGCTCGGGTACATTTTTCAGCATCAGGTCGCGGTCGAGCCCTTTGGCCGGCTCGTCTTTCCGGAGCACGTTGACAAGCGGCACCGGGTGCGTCGTCGGTGCAACGCCCGATGTATCCACTTCGTTCAGCTGCTCGGCAAACTCGATGATCGATGCAAGTTTTTCTGTATAGTGTTCAGCTTCTTCCTCGGTAATGGCGAGGCGCGCGAGATTCGCGACATGCTTCACCTGATCCTTCGTGATCGCTGCCATAACTGTCTCCTCCAATCGTGCAAATGTCCTTAGTCTATGCCTCCGCTATCATATCATGAAAGGCTGCATCAGTTGTGATAAATATGGGTGTACGGCTCCGCTTCTCCGCGCTCTTTTACGATGAGCGCTTCGGGCCCTTTCGTGGAGGTGATGCTCACCTCGATATGGATGTCCGGGAAGTGGTCCACGAGCAATCCGGTCAGATATTGTGTGAATCCGATGATTTCCGCATTGCCGTAAAACTCGATCGGCACATCGATGTCCATTGAGACGATCTGCCCGTCTTTATAGAAACCGGTCCCGATCACGTTGACGAAGGATGAAAAGTACTTTTCGACATCCTGCTTGAAGTTCCTGAAGCTTGTGTCGACGTTGCGGTAGCGGTCTTCGCTGGAGCTTGTCGGGAACAGGACAAACTCTTCATCTATCGGATTCCAGCCGGACAGCACGTCCTTGCCTTTTTCCGCGATGCCGACCGCAAAGTAGTTGCCCGGGACGATCGATGTTTTCGGGCTCTGCTTAAACAGGCCGACGACGACCGGCACTTCCTTCAGGCCTTCGATGCCGCGTATCCGCTTGACGATAGTCGCAGCTGCGACTTTCCCGTTTTCTTCGACCTGCGCGGCCGGCAGCGTATCCCCGGTGATCGTATTGACCGTGTTCAGGGCGATCCCGATCGATACCCCTTCAAGACGGATCTTGTCCTCGGATGTCCGCTTCAGATAGTTCTGCTCAAGAACATGCGCGATGTAGCGCGGGGCTTCATTGCCGGCCGGGTTCAGGCCCTCGGGATTGTTTTCCTCGTCCTTGCCGCCGATCCAGGAAAGGATCGTCGACTGGTCGAGGTACTGGCCTTCCTGGTAATAGTACTCGTCGGTCGGGAATTGCTGCTGCGACAGGCGCATGAGGCCGCCCTCGACTTCCGCGATGTTGTACTGCGAATTCAGCATGCTGACGACAAGGCCGTATGAGGCACTTTTCTTGTATGGCAGGAGCATCCGGTAGTATTCATCCTTCAGCTGATGGGTCGGAATGATGACCCGGGTCTCCTGCTCCTCTTTTACCTCGGCTTCTTCCGGCTCTTCGCTCTGCGGCATACAGCCAGAAAGCAGGAGCGCGGCGATTGCGGCCGCGGTGATTGTCTTGATCTTCAATGGTGGAAATCCCCTTTGGTCACTGGATTGCTTGGGTGAGGGCCGCTTCGTCCCACACTTCGATGCCGAGTTCTTCCGCCTTCTCAAGTTTGGATCCGGCGTCTTCACCCGCCACGACGAGGTCGGTCTTTTTGCTGACACTGCCGGTCACTTTCGCCCCGAGGGACTCCAGCGCCGCCTTCGCCTCGCTCCGTGAGAAGTGTTCAAGCTTGCCCGTAAGGACAACGGTCTTGCCCGCGAGCAGCCCGTCTTCCGGGATGTCCTGCTTGCGCGGCCCTTTATAGGTGGTGTTGATGCCCGCCGCCGTGAGCTTATCGAGAACGGTGTGCACATCTTCATTGTCAAAGTAGGACACGACGGAATCCGCAACTTTGTCGCCGATCTCATGGATGGCGGTCAGCTGCTCCTCGTTCGCTTCCTTCAGCGCGTCAAGCGTCCCGAATTCCTGGGCAAGAGTCTGTGCGGCCTTTTGCCCGACGTGGCGGATTCCAAGGCCGAACAGCAGCTTCTCGAGCGAGTTTTCCTTGGAGCGGGTGATCGCGGAAACAAGGTTTGACGCGGACTTTTCACCCATCCGCTCGAGTTCCAGCAGCTGTGCCTCTGTCAGGCTGTAAAGGTCCGCCGCATCCTTGATCAGGCCTTCGTTAAATAGCTGGGCGACGACTTTCTCGCCGAGGCCCTCGATGTTCATGGCATTGCGCGAGACAAAGTGGATGACCGACTCCTGGAGCTGTGCCGGACACTGCGGGTTCACGCAACGGAGTGCGACTTCATCTTCAAGATGGACAAGCTCACTTCCGCAGGCCGGGCACTCCGTCGGCATCTGATACTCTTCTTCATCGCCGTCACGCTGGTCGGCGAGTGACATGACAATCTCCGGAATGATGTCGCCGGCTTTCCTGACGACGACCCGGTCACCGATCCGGATGTCCTTCTGGCGGATCAGGTCGCCGTTGTGCAGGGAAGCACGCGCGACGGTCGTCCCCGCGACGCGAACCGGCTCGAGAATCGCTGTCGGTGTGACGGCCCCCGTCCGGCCCACGGTCAGCTCGATATCAAGAAGGTCGGTGACAACTTCTTCCGCCGGAAACTTGTAGGCGGTCGCCCATCGCGGACTTTTGGCCGTGAAGCCCAGATCGTCCTGCCGGGAAAAGCTGTCGACCTTGATGACGATGCCGTCGATCTCATAGGAGAGGTCCTGGCGGCGGTCCTGCCAGGATTCGATGTAGGCGATGACTTCATCGATGTCTTTGCAGCGGCGGCGTTCCGGATTCGTCCGGAAACCGAGCCTGTCGAGGTAGTCGAGCGCCTCGGAATGGGCATCCAGCCCGTACGCCGCTCCGTCGCCGCCGACACCGTACATAAAGACGGAGAGGTTTCGCTTGGCGGCGATTTTCGGATCAAGCTGCCGGAGCGACCCGGCTGCTGCGTTCCGGGGGTTCGCAAACACATCCAGCCCCTCTTCCTCGCGGTGTTCGTTCAGCTTCATGAAGCTTTTCTTCGGCATGTACGCTTCGCCGCGGGCTTCGATGGTGACGTCTTCTGACAGCTTCAGCGGGATGGCCCGAATGGTCCGGAGGTTCGCCGTGATGTCTTCTCCGACCGTTCCGTCGCCGCGGGTCGAGCCCTGTTTAAAACGGCCGTTCTCATATTTGAGCGAAATGGCCAGGCCGTCGATTTTCAGTTCGCACACGTATGTGACGTCCCCCGCATCCGCCCGTACACGCCGGTCGAATTCGCGGAGGTCTTCCTCGTTGAATGCATTGGAAAGGCTCAGCATCGGCGTATCATGGACGACTTTGCTGAAGCCCGGCAGAATATCTCCGCCCACCCGCTGCGTCGGAGAGTCCGGCATGATGAGGTCCGGGTGGCGTTCCTCAAGTTCGATAAGCTCGTTGATCAGAGCGTCATACTCCGAGTCGGGCACGAGCGGTTTGTCGAGGACATAGTAGGCATGGCCATATTCGTTGAGGAGCTTATGAAGCTCCTTCACGCGCTGTTCAAGTTGAAGTTGATCTTCCATAACGGATCCCTCCGGAACGACGATATAAGAAATCGATCTGATGCAAAGTGGAGCTGGCGGAGCAGCCATGTGGCAAATTCGGGTGCCATGTGGCAATTCGGCATGCCATGTGGCAAATCTGCCAGCCATGCGGCAAATCACGCGGCCTTAGGGCAATTCGGCATGCCATGCGGCAAATCGGCCAGCTATGCGGCATATCCGGAGGCCATGTGACAACTCCAGACCCCCTATTGGCAGCTCCGCGCCTAATTAAGCCTTTTCGATCGGGGCGAATTTGGCGAGGAGGCGCTTGACGCCGACCGGTTCCGGGAAGGCGATGTCGAGCTCTTTGTCTTCCCCTTCGCCGCGGACGCTGACGACCATGCCTTCGCCCCACTTTTTGTGCTTCGCCTTGTCGCCGGCTTTCCAGCCGACGGATGCGCCGTTTTTGCGGGCTGCCGGTCGCCGGACGGCAGGGCGTGCCGCAGGACGGCCGCCGAATCCGCCGGAAATCGGCGTGCGGCTGTAGTCCGGCTGTGAGCCGCCGGCGCCGACAGTTTCGATGATATCCTGGGAGATTTCATTGATGAAGCGGGACGGGCTGTTATAGCTTGTCCGTCCGTAAAGCGTGCGATACTGGGCGGACGTGAGGTAAAGCTTCTCCTCCGCCCGTGTGATGCCCACATAGGCCAGCCGCCGCTCTTCTTCCATCTCGTCCTCGTCCCCGATCGAGCGGGAGTGCGGGAAGACGTTTTCCTCCATCCCGATGATGAAGACGACCGGGAACTCAAGGCCCTTCGCAGAGTGCATCGTCATGAGGACGATCTGCTCGTTCGACGCATTTTCTTCCTTATCAAGGGAGTCGATGTCCGCAATCAGCGCGAGGTCGGTCAGGAATGCGACGAGCGACTTGTCGCCCTCGTCCTCATCCGCGCGCTTTTCGAACGACTCAGTGACAGACAGGAATTCGTTGATGTTCTCGAGGCGGCTTTCCGACTCAATCGTCTTTTCATTGTTCAGCATCGCGCGATAGCCGGACTTCTCAAGCACTTCCTCAACGAGTTCGGTGACCGACAGGAACTCCTGCATCTGCGTGAACCCTGCGATCAGGTCGCGGAAATCGGCTGCCTGATTGATGGCGCGCGGCTGTAAGCCCGGGATAAAGTCGACTTCCTTGAGCGCATCAAAGATCGACAGGTCGTTCTGGATCGCATAGGTCGCGATCTTATCGAACGTCGTTGCACCGATGCTCCGCTTCGGCTCATTGATGATGCGTGCGAGCGACAGATCGTCGTCGTTGTTCGCGATCAGCCGGAGATAGGCAAGCAGATCCTTGATCTCCTTGCGGTCGTAGAACTTCGTGCCTCCGACGATCGTGTAATCCAAGTTCGACTTGACGAGGTATTCCTCGATCATCCGGGACTGGGCGTTTGTCCGGTAGAGGACGGCGAAGTCGGTAAGCTTGCGGTTCTCCTTTTCCTGCAGTTCGAGAATCTTCGAGACGACAAACTGGGACTCGTCCTTTTCATCGGACGCTTTGTAGACGTAGATGTGCTCCCCTTCGGCGTTTTCCGTCCGGAGATTTTTGTCATAACGGCTCGAGTTGTTCTTGATGACGTCGTTGGCCGCCTTCAGGATCCGCTGTGTGGAACGATAGTTCTGCTCGAGCATGATGACTTTTGCGGCCGGATAGTCTTTCTCGAACGACAGGATGTTGCCGATGTCGGCCCCCCGCCATCTGTAGATCGACTGGTCGGAATCGCCGACGACGCACAGGTTCTTGAACTTGTCGGCAAGCATGCGGACCAGTTTGTACTGCGCGTGGTTCGTATCCTGATACTCGTCCACGTGGATGTATTGGAATTTGTTCTGGTAGAACTCAAGCACTTCCGGCATCTGTTCGAACAATTTGATCGTGACCATGATCAGGTCATCGAAGTCGAGCGACTGGTTTTTTTTGAGGCGCTTTTCATAAGCGGCATACACTTCGCCGGCCGTTTTCTCGAACGGGTTGAACGCATTCGCCTGTTCCTGGAACGTCTTTGCATCGATCAGTTCATTTTTCGCGTTTGAAATCGTCCCGAGAAGCGAGCGCGGCTCGTATTGTTTCGGGTCGAGGTTCTGCTCTTTCAGGATGTTCTTGATGACGGTCAGCTGATCGGAGCCGTCGAGGATCGAAAAGTTCTTGGAGTAGCCGATCCGGTCGATCTCGCGGCGCAGAATCCGGACGCACATCGAGTGGAATGTCGATACCCACATGCGCTCGCCCGTGCCAGGCCCGAGCAGGCCGTCGATCCGCTCGCGCATTTCGCGTGCGGCCTTGTTCGTGAATGTGATCGCGAGGATTTTCGAAGGATACACCTGTTTTTCGACGATCAGGTAGGCGATCCGGTGAGTCAGGACCCGCGTCTTGCCAGATCCCGCTCCGGCCATGATGAGAAGCGGCCCTTCGGTGGTGCGGACCGCCTTCGCCTGTTCCGGGTTCATGCCATTGAGGAGATTGTTTGAAATGGTTTCCATGGGTGGCTCCTTTCTGATGAAGCGTGCGAGCAGACGGGAGTTCGCCTCCAGTCTGCTCTATTTTTATATCAAATAGTCTTTTCCGTTTCTTTCACTGCGCGGACGGTTTTCAAAGCCGCTTTCAGGTCTTCATAGATGATATTTCCGACGACGACCGTGTCTGCGTATCGCGCCATCTCGGCGGCCTGTTCTGCTCCGCGGATGCCGCCGCCATAGACGAGTCGGGTGTTGTTCAGCACCCGCGCCGTGCGGCTCACCGTCTCGGGATCGCCGTACGAGCCGCTGTACTCCAGGTATAGGACGGGCAGGCGGAAGAAATGCTCCGCGAGTCGCGCATAGGCGATGACGTCCTCCGTCTCGAGGGGCGCCTTTGCCCCGGTAAGCCTGGCCGCCTTGCAGTCAGGATTCAGGATGACGTAGCCCTCTGAGAGAATCTCGCTGAAGTCCATAAGGTCGCCGTACTCGCGGATCGCTTCGAACTGATGGCCCTTGATCCAGGAGGCGTCGTCGGTGTTCAGGACAGTCGGAATGAGGAAACCGTCGAAGCCCGGGGTGATCGCCTCGGGGTCCGACACTTCGAGGACGACCGGCACCGAATACCGGCGGATGCGCATAAGGAGCGCGAGCACATTATCCAGTGTCACATTGTCGGTTCCGCCGACGATCAGGCCGTCCGTGCCCGACTCGCACACCCGCTCAAGTGCTTCGTCACTGATCTCCTTGGCCGGGTCCAGTTTAAACACATGCCGCCATTCTAGAAACTCCATGATGCAGTACCACCTGTCTATAGTTTGCGTCCCCCCATTATAACAAAAAAGACTCCATCCGGCGGCTGTTTTGGGGTGCCGCTGAAAGGAGTGTTTCAGTATGGGTATTCTTGTGGAGTGAGACGGGAGAGAGATCTTTCGTCCGAAAGCAAAGCGACATAGCGCCTGATGTCGGGATGGCGGGGGTTCAATGCCCCCGCTAGCCCGTCTTCCTCAAAAAGAGAAGCCCAGCCGGATCTTTCTGTTAAGAGCCAGCTGGGCGCATCAGCAGCTTTCAAATGCGTCCCGGGCCAGGTCAAACTCCCATTAGATAATGAAAAAGTGATCCACCTGAGCCATAAGGGATTGAGCTGTCTTTTCGAATCCAACATATTTCACTTGTGGTTGATTCAGATATTGCATGCGTCTCTAGAGGAGTGATTTGGTGAACTTCGATATCACGTATACAGCCAAAATCATACTACATATAACTTCTCGTAAGTGTGAAGAACAAGTAACAACCTCACCAGGCTTTTTTTAGTATCTATAAACACTTTCGCATGTATTGGCCTGTGGCTCATAATAACAATGTTGTTTAAATTGTCCTGAAAATGGTTGACCATACCATGAAGGTGGACACGGGGCATACGGATTAAAATACCAAAGAGCATACTTAGAAGGATGTTGCCCCCAATAGTTTACTACTTGTCGTGCCAATCTCCTCTCTACCTCTCTTGCCGGACTATAAAACAAATTACCTTTTTGTACTGCTTCAAAGGAATAATTTCCACCTTGAACCTGAAAAATTACATCCTCTATGGTTCTTACATCCCTAAAATCCAAACAATCAGCCACAGTTCGATTTACAATGACATTCCCAACCATAAGCATCCCAAGCTGCCCTTCACCCTCAGCCTCTGCCCGCATCATTCGTGCAATTAAATCAATGTCCTTTTCCCTATATTTCACTCTCGGCACTTTACATCACCTCTACCGAGAATTGTATTCAAAACAGCCTACAAAGATGTTAAGCGGCTTCATCATATTTGGGGAAATTGTTAAAAGAACGTATGGCCCCGCATAGGTTTCATGCGCGCTTTCCCCAAGCCGAATGTAAAAAACGCCGGCACTCAGCCGGCGTTACATCCATCATCTTCCCTTATTAATATACGACTCCATCACATCTTCCGGCACCATCCCCCCGCCGGTCGCCCAGGCGATATGGACGGCACGGTCCATCCGATCCATCATCCCCGGATGAACCGGGACTTCGAATCCGGACTTGGTGACATGCACCGCTCCCGGCACCCCCGCCAATGCGGACGGCTCCAGCCGGATTCCTTCAAGTTCGCTCATCTTCGCGAGGAGGCGGTAAAGCTTGTCGTCATCCACGGTAAACGAACCGGCGAGCAGCCGCTCCATCACTTTGCCGACGAACCCGGACGGGCGGCCGACCGCGAGGCCGTCCGCATCCGTCTTGTTGTCCAGGCCGAATTCCTGGACCGACACTTCGTCATGCTTTCCGGTAACGAGGCCGAGCAGCATGCAAGGCGCATGGGTCGGCTCCGCGAAAAAGCAGTGGACATGGTCGCCGAACACCTGCTTGAGCCCGAACGCAATGCCTCCCGGTCCACCGCCGACACCACACGGCAGATAAACGAACAGCGGCCGCTCCTCGCCGATTTCGATTCCCTGATCCTCAAGCTGCCCCTTCAGACGCAAAGCTGCGACCGAATAGCCGAAGAACAGGGTCTTCGAGTTCTCATCATCGACGAAGTGGTCGTTCGGGTCCGCTTCCGACTGGCGGCGCCCTTCTTCGACCGCCTTGCTGTAATCATCCGGATGCTCTACGACATTTACGCCCTTTTCGCGGAGCATGTTCTTTTTCCACTCTTTCGCATCACTCGACATATGGACAGTCACGCGGAACCCCATCTTGGCACTCATGATGCCAATGCTGAGGCCCAGGTTCCCGGTCGAGCCGACCGTGATCGAATACTTGGAGAAGAACTCGCGGAAGCGGGGTTCGGCGAGCACCGAGTAATCATCCGACTCCTTGAGTAGTTCATGCTCCAAAGCCAGGTCCTCCGCATGCTTCAGCACCTCATAGATGCCGCCGCGCGCCTTCACGGAACCGGAAATCGGCAGATGGCTGTCACACTTAAGCATCAGCTGTCCCGGAATCTCTACTCCGGCCTGCCCTTCCAGCCACTTCTTCATTTCAGAAATCTCTTTCAGAGGCGATTCTATGATGCCGCCGGAAGCCTCCGTCTCCGGGAACACCTTTGCGATGTACGGTGCAAACCGTTTGAGGCGTGCCTCTGCGTCCTTTACATCACTGATCGATAGGCCTGTCTCTCTCTCATGAACAGACCCGTATATCGGGTTTTCCCAGAACACTTCCTCCGCCTTTGCAATTTCACCGATGACCGGATGTTCCCCTGTCCATTCGTCAACTGTCTTCCCTGCAATCTTCATCCTCCATGTCCCCCTTTAACTCCTACTTCCTCTATTAAAGCAGGAATCCGTCAAACTTTCCCGAATCAATAAAAAATGAATGACTATTCATCAAAAAGGAGTCGTGATTAGTTTGCTCCAAACATATGAGCATGACGACGTTACCTGCCTCGAACTGACACACCCGATCATGGGGAAAGTCTTTTCCTTCCTCACCGACGGTATGCTGATCGACACGGGCCCGCAGTCCCTTGAAGCCGATATTTTGCCCTATCTGCAGCAGGCATCTTTCGACCAGATTGTCCTGACCCATAGCCACGAAGACCATTCCGGAAATGTGCCGGCGCTGCTTGAACATCGGGACGTCCCCGTCTTTATCGATGAAAAAGGAATTGCCACATGCGCAGAGGACACCCCGTATCCGGCGTACCGCGAGGCAGTATGGGGAAAGCGCAAGCCCTTCACGGCTCGGCCAGTTCCAAAAACGATCCGTTCCCGCACGCGTCAGTGGACGGTGATCGAAACGCCTGGGCATGCAGAGGACCACATCAGCCTCTTTGATCCGCAGACAGGAACACTCTTCTCCGGCGACCTGTTCGTGGCGCCAAAGACGAAGGTGATCATGGCGGACGAATCGATTCCCGATCGGATGGATTCCATCCGCAGGCTGCTTGCGCTCGACTTCGGGGCATTGTTCTGCTGCCATGCGGGCTATGTCGCTGACGGCCAAGAGAAACTTCGACAAAAGCTGGACCATCTTGAGTACATCTATAGCGAGATTGAAATCCTCCACAAAAAAGGCCTTCCGGCTGAAGACATCCGGAAGTCGCTGTACCCGAAAGACTATCCGATCATCAGCGTTTCAGGCGGAGAATGGGATTCGCTTCATATTGTGAATTCAGTCATTGCGGATATCGAGAAAAAGACGCCCCGACCGATTTGAGTCAGGGCGTCTTGGCGTTGCGGGCTTCCATCCACTTCTCCGCACTTGCCTGCAATTCCCGGATCAGCGGTGCCTTCCGCTCCTGGTAGAGCTTCACATCCTTCACACCTTCTTCAGCAATCCGCATCTTCAGGCTGCGGTATCGCTCCGCTTCAACCGGATGTTTCCTGAGATAGTTTCTGAATGCCAGATGGCGCTTTACCTGGTCCGAGCCGTTGGCAAACATATGGACATGATGGGTGTGGACGTTCCCCTCTGCCCTGACAAAATAACGTCTTCCGCATACCCCGTGCTCTCCCCTCGCCACAAATCCCTCAAGCTCCATCTGATCATTGAATGTCTCCACTTCCCCAATGTCACGCACTTCCACAAGAATATCGATCACCGGCTTGGCGGCCATTCCCGGGATAGATGTGCTGCCAATGTGATGGATGTCCGTCAGATTCTCTCCCAGAATCTTTTTAAGCTTGCGGGCTGTTTCCTTAAACTCTGTTGCCCATTCTCTCCGGTATGCGACCATTTCAAGGTTCCGCATGGCTGTTCCTCCTTCGAAAAAAACAAGGACGAAGACATGGTCTCCGCCCTTAAAACTGGACTCTATTTCCACTCTCTTTTTAACAGCGAAAAAGAATAGTGGTCATAGTATTTCCCTTTATAAAAGTGCTTGTCTCTATAAATTCCTTCATTTTTAAAATTGAGGCCCGTCAATACATGGCATGACCTGCGGTTTTCCAAAGCAACAAACGCATTTATCCGGTTCAACTGCAGATTCCGGAAACCGCTCCCGATCGCTGCGGTCAGTGCCTCTTTCATGTATCCCTTGCCCCAATATTCCGGGTATAAGTCATAACCAATTTCAGCAATATGATTGGTCTTATCCCATAAATGAAAGCCGCAAGTTCCAACCCGTTCACCAGTATCTTTCTTTACCAGCACCCATCTGTTGTACCCGTTGATTTCGGGGTTGGAAAAGAATTCCACCAGCTCGGCCGCTTCTTCTCTACTTGTGAAATTCACTTCATCGTAAAGATACTCACAAACCTTCTCATCACTGAAATGTTTGTATATAAAATCCGTATCTTCTTCCCTAATATTTCTTAAGATCAGCCTTTCCGTTTCTAGTTCCGGAAAAAGTAATGGCTTACTCATTGTTCATCTCCCAATGCACAGAGTCGGGGCGTGGGCGTACCTGTCACGCCTTCTCCTCTTCTTTATCCTCTTCCTCCATGCGTGCCAGAATCTCAACGTAGCCGCCGGAGCCGTAATCAAAGCAGCGGCGGACACGCGAGATGGTGGCGGTGGAAGCGCCGGTTTCGTTTTTGATGTTTTCGTATGTGTAGCCCATCTTCAGCATCCGCGCCACGTTCAGCCGCTGCGAGAGCGACTGGACCTCACTGATCGTCGCGAGGTCATCGAAGAAGCGGTAGCATTCATCCAGATCGCGCAGTTCGAGAATCGCCTCGAACAGGGCGTCGGTCTGCGGGCCGCGCAGTTTTTCGAGTGCCATGGTCGGCACCTCCTTTATTTCTACTGTATTGGTTACGGCGTATAGATGACATGTGAAACAGGTGATTCCGGTACGAAATGGATCCAGGTCTTGCCCGGGGCAAGCGGGAACGGCTCTGTCCCGTCCATGACGGTCGGGATCCCGTCGCGGCTTTCCCACTGGGTTTCATAGACCTTGCCGTCCCTGAAGAGGAGCGCTATGCCGCCCGCTCCGAAATCAAGGGCGCGGCGTCCCTTGCCGTCGACGGTGCGGTGTGGGACCTTGAGCACCAGGATGTTCGACAGGCGGACCGCCTCGCCGTCATCCAAATCTTCCGTCTCTGCTCCGCCCGACTCCCGGGAATACAAGGCCTCTGTGGGGTCGAATGCATAGCGGCTCGTGAAAGCGGCATCTCCCCCGTAGCTAACTTCCGCCACCCCGGCCGGTTCTCCGCCGGGCTGTGGTGCTGCATCGAACGCCCAATCCGGCGGGTCAGGCCGGTCCATCCGGAAGCCGCTGTCCTTCGCGCCCTCCATCACTGCGTCGCCGGTAATGTATGAGTTGTGAGGCGCAACACGGTCGGCCGAGCGCATAAACAGCGTGCCGTCATACCGCATGCCGTTCAGATGATCGACAACGCCCGTCCCGAGAAGAGCCTCCGCATCCGGGCTGTAGCCGTGTGCCAAGTACAGCGCATCGTGGGCCGCGGCAAGTTCCACGAAATAATCGCGGGCACTCCTCACGGGACCGATCGACTCCGGAAGCTCAGACTGGTAAAGCGCCAGGAGACGTGTGATGTCCCCCTCTGCCAGCATCTCATAGACGACGTCCGCTTCCGAAAGGCCCGATTGCGGCCGGGCCTTCGGGTGGTTATTGATAGTCGCGATCACCGGTCTCATGTCCGGGATATCTTCAGATTCCAGACCCGTGAACGGTTCGGTATACGTGATTTCCGCAATCGCCTCATCCGGCTTTTCTTCTTTTTCGGTTACCGGGACATCCCGGTCATCATTTTCTTCAGCCGTACTTTCCGCACAGCCTGCGAGCAGGACCGCGACGGCTGCCGCCGCGATCCAGTTCCTTCTTTTCAAATCAGTTCCCCCTATACATGTACACTCTCATCCATGTATATGCAGGCCTTGTCCTATCGCATGAGTGCGGGGAACATCACTTTGCCGTTCATGACATCGTAAATCCCTTTTTGGGTGATGCGCACATATGGAAGATGAGTCGCCTGGAGGAACAGGAGCGTGTAGACGGCATCACCGTGCTTATAGCCGCGCACTTTCAGTTCCTCTTTCATCTTTTTCTCTTCGCTGATCAGCTGTTCCATCGGTGCATTGGATAAAATACCGCCAAGCGGGAGAGGCAGCTCCGCGACGACTTTGCCGTTTTCCGTAAGCGCCATCCCGCCGCCGATCTCCTTCAGGCGGTCGAAGGCCAGCTTCATATCGGCCATGTTCTTGCCGATCATGATGATGTCGCCCGTGTTCGAATAGGAGGAAGCGAAGCCCAGGACATTGTCCGCAAAGCCTTTGATGAGTGTGTTCACCCGCCAGTTCCCCTCACGGTCAATCAGGATGAGGAAACTCTGGTCCTGACCGGAAGGCAGTTTCTGATCGGATGGATCAACATCCACGCTGTACGGCTTCGTGATGACATCGTTCACCATCTCGACCCCGAACGGGAATGAGAATTGGAAGTCGTTTTCATCCAGCTCGTACGGCGGGTTGTAAGGCTCAATCCACGACCAGTCGATTTCCGGGAATTCATAGGCGTCTTCTCCGTCCCGTTTAAGCCAGACACCTTTGGACAGGACATCTGTCGGAACCGGATTGTCCGGGCTCTCGAGGAAATTAAGATCGGCATAGCGGCCCGTCGCAATCAGGCCGTGAAGGTTTTCCATGTCGTAGTAGCGCGCGATATTGTAGGTCGCCATCGCGTATGCGTCTTCCGTTTTCACGCCGGCATCCAGCGCGGCACGGATGCACTTATCCATCACACCATCTTCATGGAAAGAAGGCGTCGAGCCGTCTGTCGTCATCATGAGGTGATCGAAGATGTCGAGGTCCTTCTCGAGGATCCCTTTCAGCATCTCCGGAAGGTCAGGACGGATCGAAGAATAGCGGAGTGTTACTGCGTATCCCTGGAGGATGCGCCTTTCCACTTCTTCTGCCGTCATCGCTTCATGGTCGCCATTCGCCCCGAGCAGGCGAAGCCGAGCGAGCGTACGCTCGGAAGCACCCGGAAGATGAGCCTCGATTTTCATACCGGCCTGCTTGGCGTTCTGGATCCAGTAAAGCATCTGATCATCACCCGCAAGAAGCTTCGGCCACGCGGTAAGTTCGCCGCCCATAATGACGTCCGGACGCGCAATCCATTCGCCGACCGACTGCGTTGTGTACAGTTCCTCTTCGCGGTCCATCTGCGTCTGCGAGTCGAACCGGGACCACCAGTAAAATGAAAACGGCAATTCCTTTAACTGATCGAGAATTGCAAACGCTTTCCAATTCTCCATCGTCAAAAACAGCACGCTGTTGTCTGAGATGAAGGTCGTCGTTCCCCGACGGGATGCATAATCCGCGAAAGAGAGGGGATTATATAGTTGGTATGGATGCACATGCGGCTCGATATAGCCCGGCACGATCACTTTGCCGGAGGCATCGACAACTTCTGTGCCTTCCGTGTTTTTCGGCATGTCCGTGCCCGCATATACGATCCGGTCACCGGAGATCCAAATATTTCCCGAGATCCATTTTTTCAGGATTCCGTGCAGGTATGTAGCATTCGTAATGAGG
This sequence comes from Bhargavaea sp. GQ12, assembly GCF_059758705.1. NCBI lineage: Bacteria > Bacillati > Bacillota > Bacilli > Caryophanales > Caryophanaceae > Bhargavaea > Bhargavaea sp. GQ12. Next base: position 24,316 of record NZ_JCAXEU010000013.1, on the reverse strand, counting down.
AGATCCGGCGCACGTCTGCCGTCGATGACTGCAGTGTGGTTACGGAGCTCTCTGATTTTCCATGGTGCGTGAGCCATCGTCGCTGCCCCCTGACTTATCTATCTGTTACTTCATCTTATCACAGTGTGAAAGTGAAAAAAAGACACGCGGCCGAAACCGTGTGTTCGGAAGGAGAATTCCATATGAAACCAACTGACCAAACGATCAACGTCGGAACGAAAAGCGCCTATCTCCGCATCAGCTCCGGCCTGGCAATGCTTGCATGGGGAACTTCCCGCATGGTCCGGGACCCGCAGAGCATGGCCGGCCCGATTCTTGTTCTGTCCGGCGCCTGCAAGACGGCCGAAGGCATCGCCCGCTACTGCCCGATGAAGGAAATGATGAATGGCGGCATGGATGCCATGCTGAAGCCGGAAGTAAGCGGCGGCATGCTGCCAGCATCTGCATCGGAAGGCGGGCACGGCTCCGGGAATTCCGGCGATGAAGGAGAGAAAATCCAGGCGTTCTCGTACGGCGGCTTTGACGGAGCCGGATCGGAAAAGAACATCCCGTCCGGCAAGGATGAATCCGCTTACAAAAATAGCGGTGAATCCGGTCAGACTCAGAAAAAAGATCCGATGCAATCCATCTGACTCCCGGGATCCGTCCTCTTTTCCCCTGCTCCCCCGTTAGACCTATTCTATCGTATTTTTCTGAATGTTGTAAGTGGAGAAATTAATAATTCCACATAAATACAAAAGCCGCCCCAACACGGGACGGCTTCTTTGTTATTGCATCGCGCGTCTGCCGATGTCGGAGCGGTAGAAGAATCCGTTCCATTCAATCGAGTCGAGCGCGGCATATGCTTTTTTGCTTGCTTCCCGGAGCGTTTCGCCTTCCGCGGAAACGAGGATCACACGGCCGCCGTTTCCTGCGAAGCGGTCACCTTTCGCTTTAGTGCCCGCATGGAAGACATCGAGTCCTTCCCCATCGATCTGCTCGAGATCCGGCAGCATATTCCCCTTTTGGACATCTCCGGGATATCCGTCCGCTGCAATGACGACACCAAGTCGGGCGCCTTCTTCCCACACGGGTTCTGCAGGATTGCCATCAAGCAGACCGACCAGGAATTCCGCCAGATCGGATTTCAGCTGCGGCAGGACGACCTGGGTTTCGGGGTCGCCGAACCGGGCATTGAATTCGATCGTCTTCGGGCCGTCTTCGGTCAGGATCAGGCCGGCATACAAAATTCCGGTGAACGGTGTGCCTTCCGAATCCATCGCACGGACAGTCGCTGCGACGATCTGTTCATGTGCGAGCCGGATCGCTTCTTCCGGCAGATGAGGAACCGGGGAATACGCACCCATTCCGCCCGTGTTCGGGCCTTCATCGTTGTCGAACGCGCGTTTATGATCCTGTGAGATCGGCATCGGGAAGATTTTGCCGCCGTGAACAAAGGACATGTAGCTGAACTCTTCCCCGTCGAGAAATTCCTCGATGACGACACGGGCGGACGAATCGCCGAACTTCCTTGCGCCGATCATATCGTCAACCGCCTCAAGCGCTTCATCAATAGTCATCGCTACGACGACACCTTTGCCTGCGGCAAGTCCGTCCGCCTTGATGACGATCGGTGCGCCCTGTTCGCGGATGTAAGCCTTGGCCTCTTCCGCATCGGTGAAGGTCTCGTACTTGGCGGTCGGGATGTTGTATTTCTTCATGAGTTCCTTGGCGAACGCCTTCGAACCCTCCAGCTGGGCGGCCGCTTTGTCCGGTCCGAAGACGCGGAGACCTGCCTGACGGAAATGGTCAACGATGCCGCCGGCAAGCGGCTGTTCCGGTCCGACGAAAGTAAGAGCGATGTCCTTTGCTTTAGCGAACTCGGCAAGTTTTTCGAATTCCATGACGCCAAGGGGGACGACCTCAGCGTTATCCCGCATGCCGTCATTGCCCGGTGCGACATAGACTTTGCCGACTGAAGGGGATTTAGCGAACTGGCGGACAAGCGCGTGCTCGCGGCCGCCACTTCCGATGACGAGTACATCCATTTGGGTTCACTCCTTATGAAAACAACCTGCACATCCGGCAGGTTGTTTTCTTGATGGTGGTGTTTGCTTCATATTCGGCAGCAATCAGTGCTTGAAGTGGCGGATGCCGGTGAACACCATCGCGATGCCGTATTCGTCGGCCTTCTTGATGGAGTCTTCGTCCTTCTTGGAACCGCCCGGCTGGATGATCGCCGTAATGCCGGCTTTGGCAGCCGCTTCGACAGTATCGTCCATCGGGAAGAAGGCATCCGATGCGAGGCCTGCGCCTTTTGCGCGGTCGCCTGCCTGCTCAAGTGCGATCTTCGCCGCACCGACACGGTTCATCTGGCCTGCACCGACGCCGAGTGTGCGGTTGGCGTCCGATACGACGATGGCGTTTGACTTCACGTGCTTGACGACTTTCCAGCCAAGTTTCAGCGCTTCCCATTCTTCTTCCGTCGGTTCGCGCTTCGTCGCAACTTTAATCTCCGCATCATCCAGAGAAGCGATGTCCGGGTTCTGCCTGAGGAGGCCGCCCTCGACTGAGACAGTTGCATACTCGTCGCGTTTGCCATCCGCCCCGTCCAGTTTCAGGAGGCGGATATTTTTCTTTTGTGTAAGGATCTCGAACGCTTCGTCCGTGTAGCCCGGCGCGATGATGATCTCAAGGAAGATGCCGGCCAGCTGCTCGGCCGTTGCCGCATCGACTTCGCGGTTAAGGGCGATGATTCCGCCGAAGATCGAGACAGGGTCAGCATCGTATGCTGCCTTGAACGCATCGGAGAGCGTTGCCGCCGTTCCGACTCCGCAAGGGTTCATGTGCTTGACCGCTACGGCTGCCGGGTCGCTGAATTCACGGACGATGCCAATTGCGGCATTGGCGTCCTGGATGTTGTTGTAGGAAAGTTCCTTGCCGTGAAGCTGTTCTGCGCGGGCGATCGAGAACTCCCCGCCGAGCGGTCGGCTGTAGAAGGCTGCCTTCTGGTGCGGGTTCTCACCATAGCGGAGCGGTTGCTTGAGCTCGTACGTCGTTGTGACGCTTTCCGGGAATTCCTCTCCTGCGAGATCAGTGAGGTAGCCGGAAATGAGTGCATCATAAGCTGCCGTGTGCCGGAACACTTTTGCCGCAAGGCGGCGGCGGGTTTCAAGTGTGGTCGCGCCGTCATTCTTCAGCTCTTCGAGAACAGCCGGATAATCCGCCGAGTCGACGAGCACTGTGAGATACGCATGGTTCTTCGCAGATGCGCGCAGCATCGTCGGGCCGCCGATATCGATGTTTTCGATGGCGTCTTCGACTGTCACGTCCGGTTTTGAAATCGTCGACTTGAACGGATACAGATTCACGCAGACGATGTCGATCGGAAGGATGCCGTGCTCCTCCAGCTCGGCCTGGTGGGCCGGGTCATCATGCTTGGCGAGCAGGCCGCCATGGATATACGGATGGAGCGTCTTGACGCGTCCCCCGAGGATTTCCGGAAAGCCGGTCACGTCACCGACCGCGGTGACGGCAACGCCATTTTCCTTCAGATGATTCATCGTCCCGCCGGTCGACAGGATCTCATAGCCGAGGCCTTCAAGTTCCTTTGCGAACTCGAGGACGCCGGATTTGTCCGATACGCTGAGCAGTGCTCGTTTTTTCACGGTTGGAGCCTCCTTATGTAAATCAGAACGCCGGCTGTTTGGGTGCCGGCGGCTGTTGTAAAGTCGTTTGATTCAGAAGCGGAGCGGTTCGTCACTTTCGGATGGCGGTTCGTCACTTTCAGGGCTGCATTCGTCACGTTCACAGGGCGATTCGTCACTTTCAGACGCTAATTCGTCACTTTCGCCCGTGACACGCTCCCTTATTCCGTGACCGCGCTCTCCGCCAACACTTTCCGCAGGGCTTCCTTATAAAGGTCGTGTTCCACCGCATGGATCGCCGCTTCGGTCTTTTCGCGGTCTCCCGCGACGACCGGTACTTCGCGCTGAAGAATCGCCGGGCCGGTGTCCATGCCCTCGTCAACATAATGGACTGTAACTCCGGTTACTTCCACGCCGGCGTCCATCGCCTGGCCGATCGCGTCCTTGCCCGGGAATGCCGGGAGGAGCGACGGGTGGATGTTCACGATGCGGTTTGGATAGGCATCAAGCAGCGTCGGGCCGATCAGGCGCATGTAGCCGGCCAAGGCGATCCAGTCCACACCCTCTTCACGTAGCCTGCCGAGGACGGTTCGCTCATAATCCGCTTTGTCCTTGTAGGCTTTCGGATTAAAGGCGACGGACGGAATGCGGAAACGTTCCGCCCGTTCCATCACTTTCGCCAGCGGCTTGTCGGTGACGAGAAGCACGACTTCCGCTTCCAGTTCACCGGCTGTAGCCGCCTGGGCGATCGCTTCAAAGTTCGAGCCGCTTCCGGACGCGAAGACGGCGATGCGAGGTTTCCGGCTCATGCCTTCGGACCTCCCGCAAGCGTGCCGTCATGTTCGCCGTTGAACCGGACGCCTTCGCCCGCCACGACACGACCGATGACAGACGCTTTCTCACCGTGAGCTTCCGCAATCCGAATGGCTTCCGCCGCTTCCGATTCTGGCAGTGCGACGATAAATCCGACGCCCATGTTGAAGACGGAGTACAGATCGCGGTCGGCAAGCTGTCCCTTTTCCTTCAGCATGCGGAACACCGGGAGCACTTCCCAGGAGCCGAGATCGATCTCCGCGGCAAGGCCTTCCGGCAGCATGCGCGGAACGTTCTCGTAGAAACCGCCGCCCGTCACATGCGCCATGCCGTGCACGTCCAGGCTGCGGGCCATCTCCAGCACCGGCTTTGCATAGATCTTTGTCGGTGTGAGCAGCGCTTCGGCCGAGTTACCGAGTTCCTCATAGCCCGAAACCGGCTCGTCCGCCTTGACGCCCAACTGTTCAAAGACGATTTTACGCACGAGCGAGTAGCCGTTGGAGTGGACGCCGCTGGATGCGATGCCGACGAGGACGTCGCCTTCGGCAACCTTTTCACCGGTCACAATATCCTTCTTCTCGGCCGCTCCGACCGCAAATCCCGCGAGGTCGTATTCATCTTCTGCATAGAGGCCCGGCATCTCAGCCGTCTCGCCGCCGATCAGCGCCGATCCGGCCTGGACGCAGCCGTCCGCGACACCCTTGACGATGGCCTCGACCCGTGCCGGAACGGCCTTGCCGAGTGCAACATAATCGAGGAAATAAAGCGGCTCCGCGCCCTGCGCGACAATATCGTTCACGCACATGGCGACGCAGTCGACGCCGATCGTGTCGTGCTTGTCCGCCATGAAGGCGACTTTCAGCTTCGTGCCGACTCCGTCCGTCCCTGAGACGAGGACCGGTTCGCTGTAGCCGAGCTCGGACAGGTCGAACATCCCGCCAAATCCGCCGAACGCGCCCATAACACCCTTTCGCTCTGTACGGGCGACATGGGATTTCATCCGCTCGACCGATTCATATCCGGCTTCGATGTTCACGCCGGCCTGTTCATATGCTTTTGACATGCAAGTGGCCTCCTATTATACGAGTTCCTTTTCGTGCGGCAGTTTGGTATCGCCGAAGATGTCCGTCGGGTATTGGCCGGTGAAGCAGCCGAGGCAGTGGCCCCGGTTCGGATCTTCATCGTTCCGGCCGACCGCCTCTACCAACCCTTCCGTCGACAGGAACTGGAGCGAATCCGCCCCGATCAGTTCACAAATCTCCTCCGTAGTGCGCCCTGTTGCGATCAGCTCGGAATCAGTGCTGATGTCGACGCCGTAGAAGCACGGGGCGATCAGCGGCGGAGCGCTAATGACAACGTGGATTTCCTTCGCTCCTGCATCACGCAACATTTTGACGATTTTCTTCGAGGTGGTGCCGCGGACGATCGAGTCGTCGACCATGACGACCCGCTTGCCCTCGACAACCTGGCGGACCGGGGACAGCTTCATCTTGACGCCGCGCTCCCGGAGTTCCTGGGACGGCTGGATGAATGTCCGGCCGACATAACGGTTCTTGATCAGGCCCATTTCGTACGGGATGCCGCTTTCCTCCGCAAATCCGATCGCAGCGGAAATGCTGGAATCCGGCACGCCCGTGACGACGTCCGCCTCGATCTTGACTTCCTGGGCCAGCCGCTTGCCGAGGCGCTTCCTGGCCATATGGATATTGATGCCGTCGATGTCGGAATCGGGACGGGAGAAATAGATGTATTCCATCGAGCAGATTGCCCGCTGTGCCTTCGGGGCAAACCGGTCGCTCCGGATGCCGCTGTCATCGATGATGACAAGCTCACCCGGCTCGACCGAGCGCACTGTCTCCGCGCCGATCAGGTCGAACGCGGACGTCTCGGATGCGACGACCCACGTTTCCCCGCCGATGCAGCCGAGGGACAGCGGGCGCATGCCGTTCGGGTCCTGTGCCACGTAGAGGGCATCCTCGGTCAGCAGGACGAAAGCGAAAGCGCCCTGAAGCTGTGCAAGTGCTTTTTTAAGGCGTTCGTTCTGAGGATAGCTGATGTTCTTTTTGATGAGGTGGGCAAGCACTTCCGTATCGGATGTCGACTGGAAGATGCTCCCCTGACGCTCCAGGTGACGCTTCAGCTCGGAAGCATTCGTGACGTTGCCGTTGTGGGCAATCGCCAGGCTGCCCGTCGTCGAGCGGAACACAAGGGGCTGGACATTTTCGATGCCGCGGCCGCCGTCCGTCGTGTAGCGGACGTGCCCGATTGCCGCATGGCCCGGCAGCTTGTTGAGCCGGTCGCCATGGAACACGTCGTTGACGAGACCTTCACCTTTTTCGACAAGCAGATGGTCGTCATGCACCGTGCAGATGCCCGCCGCTTCCTGCCCGCGATGCTGCAGGGCATGGAGGCCGTAATACGCCATCTGGGCAGCATTGTCATGCCCCCAGATGCCGAAGACACCACATTCTTCGTTTAGTCCGCTGAGTTCACCAAGCATGGGATAGCCCCTTTCCAGGCAGATTCCAAGGCTGTAACGTCTTCTTCGATGTATGAACTGCCGTCCTTCCCGCGAATCACGAGACGTGGGCTTTCTGTGATGGTGCCGATCTTCACGGCATCGCCTGCGAGAGCTTCAAAGCGCGTTGCATTTTCCGGCTTGACCGTAACGAGGAATCGGGACTGGGTTTCACTGAAAAGTGCCGAGACCGCCGATCCTTCAAGGGAAACATCTGCGCCGAACTTCGTACCGAACAGCTTCTCGGAAAGGGCGACCGCAACACCGCCTTCCGCGACATCGTGCGCGGAGCTAACGACGCCTTCGCGGATCGCTGCGAGGAGCGATTCCTGACGGGCTGCTTCCACATCAAGGTCGATGGCAGGCGCCTTGCCCGAGATCTTGCCGGCGTTCTGCATCTTCTGAAGCTCGGAGCCGCCGAATTCGGTCTTTGTCTCGCCGATCAGATAAACGAGGTCCCCTGCCGCTTTTGCCGTCTGAGTCGTGGCATGCTTCAGGTTTTCCACGAGGCCGACCATGCCGATTGTCGGTGTCGGATAGACCGGCTTGCCGCCGCGCTCGTTGTAGAGCGAGACGTTTCCGCTGATGACCGGTGCATCAAGTGCGAGACATGCAGCGCTGATACCGTCCGCGGACTTTTCCAGCTGCCAGAAGATTTCCGGATTGTCCGGGCTGCCGAAGTTCAGGCAGTCCGTGATGGCGAGCGGCTTGCCGCCAGAGCAGACGATGTTCCGCGCCGCTTCCGCGACAGCGATCTTCCCTCCTGTTTCCGGATCAAGGTAGATGTAGCGGGAGTTGCAGTCAGCAGTAATGGCGAGGCCCTTCTCCGTACCGCGGACACGCACGACGGCTGCGTCCGAACCCGGGGCAACGACTGTGTTGGTACGGGCCTGGTGGTCGAACTGGCTGTACACCCATTCCTTGGACGCAATCGTCGGCTGTTTCAGAAGGGAGACGAGTGTTTCCGTATAGTTGTCCACTTCCGGCTCCTGCTGCTCCATCTCCTGGAACTCACGGAAGTATTCCGGCTCGCGCGACGGCTTGTTGTAGACCGGCGCATCCTCCGCCAATGCATCAGCAGAGACTTCCGCGACGACTTCGCCCTTGTGGAACAGGCGCAGCATCTTGTCGTCCGTGACATGGCCGATCGAGACCGCTTCAAGATCATATTTGGCGAACAGGTCGATGACTTCCTGCTCACGGCCTTTCTGTACAACGATCAGCATGCGCTCCTGGGATTCAGAAAGCATCATTTCGTAGGCAGTCATGTCTTCATCGCGCTGAGGAACGAGGTCAAGGTTCATCTCAATCCCGAAGCCCGCTTTCGAAGCCATTTCGGCGGAAGAAGAAGTCAGTCCCGCCGCACCCATGTCCTGGATGCCGATGAGCGCGTCGGATTTGACGAGTTCAAGGCATGCATCCATGAGGAGCTTTTCCGTGAACGGATCGCCCGCCTGGACCGGCGCGCGTTCCTTGCCCGGGTCATCCGAAATTTCTTCCGATGAAGAGGTCGCGCCGTGGATGCCGTCGCGTCCTGTCTTAGCACCGACATACATGACGGTGTTGCCCACGCCGGCAGCCAAGCCGCGCTGGATGTCCTCGTGGTTAAGGAGGCCGATCGCCATCGCATTGACGAGCGGTTTGCCTGCGTACGATGGGTCAAACTGGATTTCACCTGCGACCGTCGGGATGCCGATCGTGTTGCCGTAGCCGGCGATTCCCGCGACGGCTTCTTCGAACAGCCAGCGGTCGCGATCGTTGTCAAGCTCGCCGAAGCGGAGGGAGTTTACCGCAGCGATCGGCTGGGCGCCCATTGAAAAGACGTCACGGAGAACGCCGCCTACACCTGTCGCCGCGCCTTCGTACGGCTCGATCGCCGACGGGCTGTTGTGCGACTCCATCTTGAAGACGACGGCCTGGTTATCGCCGATATCGACGATGCCGGCGCCTTCTCCCGGTCCCATGAGAACCTGAGGGCCTTCGGTCGGGAACTTGCGGAGGACGGGCTTGGAGCTCTTGTACGAGCAGTGCTCCGACCACATGCTGGAGAACAGGCCGGTTTCCGTGTAGTTCGGCAGGCGTCCGAGAAGTTTTACCGCCATTTCGAATTCTTCCGTCGTCATGCCCATCTGTGCATAGATCTTTTCATCGCGGATCTGTTCCGCCGTCGGCTCAAGCTTGGTTGGCATGGGATTCCCTCCACTCTTTCACGATCGATTTGAATACGTTCAGTCCGTCTTTGGAGCCCAGGATAGACTCTGCAGCCCGCTCAGGATGGGGCATCATGCCGAGGACATTGCCCTTTTCGCTGATGAGTCCCGCGATATCGCCGACGGACCCGTTCGGGTTTCCGTCAGAGTATACGAAGACGATCTGGTTGTTTTCTTTGAGTTTGCCGTAGGCCTCTTCGTCACAGTAGAAGTTGCCTTCACCGTGGGCGATCGGGATTTCGATTTCCTCGCCCTCGGTGTATTCGCTCGTGAACATCGTGCGGTTGTTCACGACTTGGACCTTGACGGTGCGGCAGATGAACTTCTGGTCACGGTTCTTGAGGAAAGCGCCCGGCAGCAGGCCCGCTTCCGTCAGGACCTGGAAGCCGTTGCCCACGCCAAGGACGGGCTTTCCGTCTTTAGCCGCGCCGATGATGCCTTCCATGACAGGTGCTGTGCGTGCAAGTGCTCCCGCACGAACTGCGTCGCCGTAGGAAGCGCCGCCCGGCAGAAGGATCGCATCATAGGCGGACAGATCGGTTTCCTGGTGATGGACATATTCCGCTTGCTCGCCGAGGACATCGGTTACGGCATGGTACAGGTCGAGGTCACAGCTGGCTCCCGGAAACTGGATGACGGCGAATTTCATGCCTCTTCAACCTCCAGCACTTCGTATCGGTAATCTTCAACGTTCGCGTTTACGAATAGCTTTTCACACATTTCTCTCACGGCCGTGTCGAGATCTTGCCCCGTGTCTTCGATCGTCAGTTCGATGTACTTGCCGATGCGGACGTCTTTAACGTTGTCATGGCCTGTTGCGTGGAGGACGTTGATGGCTGCAGTCCCCTGCGGGTCGATTACACTTTCACGGAGCGTCACGTACACATTTGCTTTTTTCATTTTGGTTGGCCTCCCAATTGGTGAGTGTGTGGTGGTTTAGATGAAGTGCGGAGATACTCCGCTCCGGGCTCTTCGCTTTCCGCGGGCGGGCGCCAAGCCTCCTCGGCGTTCCGCCTGCGGGGTCTCGGCTGTCCCGCTTTTCCCGCAGGAGTCTTCGAGCCCTGCGCTGCGTTTAATCAATTTCATGAAAATTTATTGCCCTCCGGATTACTCTCTGTCAGTCGTTCAGTCCGCAGCGTTCGAAGATGTCGTCGATGCGCTGTAGGTGGTGGTTGTAGTCGAAGGCGTCGTCGAGCTCTTCTTTGGACAGCTTTTCGGAGATGATCGGGTCGGATTCGACGAGGCCGCGGAACGGGACCTGTTCTTCCCAGGCCTGCATCGCGAGCGGCTGTACGGTGTCGTAGGCCGCTTCGCGCGCCATGCCTTTGTCGATGAGCGACAGGAGGACGCGCTGGGAGTAGATGAGTCCGAGCGTGCGGTCCATGTTGCGCTTCATGTTTTCCGGGAAGACGGTAAGGTTTTTCACGATGTTGCCGAAGCGGTTCAGCATGTAGTTCAGCGTGATGGTTGCATCCGGAATGATGACGCGTTCCGCGCTGGAGTGCGAGATGTCGCGCTCATGCCAGAGTGCTACGTTCTCAAAAGCGGTGACCATGTAGCCGCGCATCAGGCGGGACAGCCCGGTCATGTTTTCTGAGCCGATCGGGTTGCGCTTGTGCGGCATCGCGGACGAACCTTTCTGGCCCTTCGCGAAGAACTCTTCGACTTCGCGCGTCTCCGACTTCTGGAGCCCGCGGATCTCGACTGCGAACTTCTCGATCGATGTTGCGATCAGCGCAAGTGTCGAGATGTACTGTGCGTGGCGGTCGCGCTGAAGGGTCTGCGTGGAGACCGGCGCAGCTGCGAGACCGAGGTGCTCACACACGTATTCCTCGACGAATGGCGGGATGTTGGCGAATGTGCCGACCGCGCCGGACATTTTGCCCGTCTCGATCACAGATGCTGCCGCTTCAAAGCGCTCGAGGTTTCGTTTCATTTCCTCGTACCAGAGAGCCATCTTCAGGCCGAATGTTGTCGGCTCCGCGTGCACGCCGTGCGTGCGGCCCATCATGACGGTGAACTTATGCTCTTTCGCCTTGGCAGCGAGGATATCGATGAAGTTGTGAAGGTCTTTCCGGATGATCTCGTTCGCCTGCTTGATGCGGTACGAAAGCGCTGTGTCGACGACGTCGGTCGAAGTCAGGCCGTAGTGGACCCATTTGCGCTCTTCTCCGAGCGTTTCGGATACCGCGCGGGTGAATGCGACCACGTCGTGGCGGGTTTCATTCTCGATCTCTTCAATGCGCGCCACGTCAAACGACGCATTCTCGCGAAGTTTTTTCACATCTTCTTTCGGAATGTCGCCGAGCTCAGCCCATGCCTCGCAGGCGAGGATTTCGACTTCCAGCCACGCATTGTATTTGTTTTGTTCTGTCCAGACATTGCCCATCTCGGGGCGTGTATAGCGTTCAATCATTCAGGTTTTGCCTCCATTAGTTCCAGATTCCGCTTTCGTCAATCCGGCGAAGTGTTTCTTCATTATCATCTGAAAGGATGGTCACATGACCCATCTTGCGGTTGTGCTTGGCCTCGGCCTTGCCGTATAGATGAATCGACCAGTCCGGCTGTTGCGGGATCGCATCGAGGACCGGTGCGACGTGCTGGCCGAGCAGGTTCACCATGACCGCCGGGCGGTGCAGCTCCGGGGTACGGAGCGGCCAGCCGCAGATGGCGCGGATGTGCTGGCCAAACTGCGAGACCGTGCACGCCTCGATCGAGTAGTGGCCCGAGTTATGCGGGCGGGGTGCAAGCTCATTGATAAGGATGCTGCCGTCTTCAAGGACGAACATCTCAACAGCCAGTGTCCCGATCAGGTCCAGATGATCCGCGATCTGTCCGGCTGCCGTGATGGCGGCTTCGGCCGTAGCATCCGCAATCCGTGCCGGGACGATCGTCTCGTGCAGGATGTGGTTCTTGTGGATATTCTCCTGTACCGGCAGGCAGCGGGACTCCCCGTTCGTTCCACGCTGGACGATGACGGAGATCTCCATCTGAAACGGAATGAACTTCTCGGCCACGCATGCGGAATGGACGAACAGTTCTTCCGCTTCGGCAAGTTCGGACGCCTCTTTCAGAATGACCTGTCCCTTGCCGTCGTAACCGCCCCGGGCGGTCTTCACGACGCACGGGAAGCCGATCTCCCCGATGCGTTCCTCCAGCTCCGCGAAAGTCTTTGCTTCCACATAAGGCGCGACCGGTGCCCCCGCTTCGCGGATCGCCGCTTTTTCCGCGATCCGGTCCTGGGTGATGCGGATGATTTCCGCACCCTGTGGCACGTATACCTTCTCGGTTAGGCGCTTGAGGCCTTCGTAGTCGATATTTTCAAATTCAAAGGTGATGACGTCGCTCACTTCCGCCAGGCGGTCGAGCGCTTCCTCGTCGTCATATGGTGCGACGATTTTCACGTCGGCCACCTGGCCCGTCGGAGAGTCTTCCGCCGGGTCGAGTACCGCGATTCGGAAGCCCGCCTCCTTGGCGGATAGGGCCATCATCCGGCCAAGCTGTCCGCCGCCGATGATACCGATCGTCTGTCCGGGAAGAATGGTCGTCATACGAGATCACCTGTGCTTTCCATGGATTGTTCTGCAAGCCGGCTGCGGCGCTCCTGGATGCGTCCGCGGAGCGCTTCGTCATGCACTGCGAGCATCTGTGCCGCAAACAGGCCGGCGTTCGTTGCGCCGGAATCGCCGATCGCCATCGTCGCGACCGGGACGCCGCCCGGCATCTGGACGATCGAAAGAAGCGAGTCCATGCCGCTCAGCGCCCGGGACTTGACCGGCACGCCGATGACCGGCACGAGCGTTTTCGCCGCGACCATTCCCGGCAGGTGGGCGGCGCCCCCAGCTCCCGCGATGATCACTTCAATGCCGCGCTCCTGTGCCTGTTCAGCATAGGAAAACATCTCATCCGGCGTACGGTGCGCGGAGACGACCTTCTTCTCGTATCCGACTTTCAGTTCATCGAGGATGGCACACGCCTTTTTCATCGTCTCCCAGTCGCTTTTGCTTCCCATGATGACGCCCACTTTCACGTCCATTGCAATCGCTCCTTCCGGCAGTTTGCCGCCAATAAATAAAAGCCCCGAATAGACTGCTTCCTATTTAATAGGAGGAAAGCAGTCGATCCGGGACCTGAACGTGTTCAGATAAGACGGTAGCGTCATGATCGTTTCCATGCATCGCACACCTTCCGTTCCGAGTCCTGAAATCCGCTTTCCCGCATAGTCCCGGCATTCCGGTGCCGGGGTAGAGACTCCGAGGCCGATTCCTCGGGATATATGGGGAATGTTCTTTACGTGTTTCATTTTAACAGCCGTTTTTCATGAAGTCAACGCAATAACCGAACAATAAAATTTAATTCCATAATAATCGTTCGTATTTATTCACCAACTTGCATGAAAGCGCTATCCATCTTATAGAATTTTTTTGGACACAAAAAAGGGGCTGTCCAATAAGTCATTAATACGATAAAAAAAGCAAACGGCACGGACTCCGGTCGCTTACCGCGGGCCGGCGTCCGTGCCGTTTGCTATATCATGTGCTGAATCCGACTTTTCGGACAGCCCTTCTGTTTATGATTCTTCCATTCGGACACCCTTGAAACGGATGCGCTGACGGACGGGGACGGGTTCCCCGTCCCGCTCCTCGAAGACCGGCTCTTCCTTGCGGCCGGCTGCCATATAGCCCTCTTTCTGCATGCGTTCCAGGCATTGCCCGATCGTCTCGCCTTCCTGCACTTCGTACCAGACGGTCTTTTTGCTCATTTGAACAACTTTCCTTTCCGGACCTGCTTCACCCAGAAGCCGCCGTGGATGTTGCGGGCTTCATATGTGATGATGAACGCTTTCGGGTCCAGTTCCTTGATCAGCATGTATAGCTTCAGCTCGTAGCGCTTTGGCGTCAGGATCTGCATCGCGTGGCGTGCTCCATCGCGCCCGTTCGCTTCCCAGTCGGTGATGCCATAGCCTTTCTCCCGGATTGCCCGGACCATCTTGCGCTCAATGTCTTCCGTGATGACATTGACCATGACATAGCCGAGTGCCAGTTTTTCTTCAATAATGGAACCGATGATGACGCCAAGCCCAAAGCCCAATGCATAGGCGATCAGGTTCTCTATTTCATTCAGGTTATCCAGAACCAGGCCGAGTCCGACCACATAAATGACCATCTCGATCACACTGAGCCCGGCAGCCGCATAGCGGTAACCCTTCATGGTCAGTATGAGCCGGATTGTATAAAACGTTACATAAACGACGTTGATCGCAAAGATGATCAGCACCATTGTCATATTGAATCATCCTTTCCCCTTCATGCAAATGCCCACTCATCTTATCGGAACTGTCCGGCAGGGACAAGGGCACAGATAAAAAAAACCGCTCCCCGCCGGCTGGCGAGTGAGCGGCTTATTCTTCATCTACCCTGCACAAAGACGAAATACGCAACAAAAATCAGGAACAGGCCGTACATGATCGGATGGATCTCCTTGCGGCGGCCCGCGAGGATCATCGTGATCGGGTAGAAGATGAACCCGACGGCAATCCCCGTTGCGATCGAATAGCCAAGCGGCATCATGATGACCGTGAGAAATGCCGGAACGGCGATTTCAAACCGGTTCCACTCGATATGGCCGAGTGCCGACACCATCAGCACACCGACGATGATGAGTGCAGGTGCGGTAACGGCCGATGTGATGACCGACAAAAGCGGATAGAACAGCAGCGAGACGAGGAACAGGACACCGGTGACAACGGCCGCGAACCCGGTTCGGGCACCGGCCGCAACGCCGGCGGTCGACTCGACATAGGAAGTGGTCGTCGATGTACCGAAGATCGCACCGGTAACCGTTGCAAGGGAGTCCGCGAGAAGCGCCTTGCCGGCACGCGGCAGCTTGTCGCCTTTCATAAGGCCGGCCTTTTGTGCGACGGCAATCAGTGTTCCCGCCGTATCGAAGAAGTCAACGAACAGGAACGTCAGGACAACGACGAGGAACTGGATCGTCATGAGCGAAGCCGGGTCATTCATGAGCGGCTGGAACGCGGCACCGAATGTCGGGCTCACGTCAGGAATGGCGCCGATGACGCCGTCAGGAAGCGGTACAACTTTGAAGATCATGCCGACAACCGCCGTGATCAGCATTCCGAAGAAGATCGCGCCCTTTACATTCAGCACCATGAGTCCGACTGTGAGAATCAGGCCGAAAATGGCAAGAAGCGTCGCAGGCTGGGACAAGTCACCGATACCGGTGAGTGTCGCATCATTGTTGGCGATGATGCCCGCGTTCTGGAAACCGAGAAAGGCGATAAATAGTCCGATCCCGGCCCCGACCGCAAACTTCAGCTGCGCCGGGATGGCATTGATGATCATCTCACGCAACCCTGTCAGTGACAGGATGATGAAGATAATACCGGAGAATAAAACACCGGTAAGCGCCGTCTGCCAGGGAATGCCGTACGTGAGGATGACGGTATAGGCGAAGAACGCGTTCAGGCCCATCCCCGGCGCCAGGCCGATCGGATATTTGGCGATGAGCCCCATAAAGAGGGAACCGACGGCCGCCGCGAGCGCGGTGGCGACAAACACCGCTCCCGCATCCATGCGCATGTCCGCGGGAAGGTCCGGAACGGACTCGAGTGACAGCGTGAGAGGGTTGACGACAAGGATGTATGCCATCGACAGGAACGTCGTCAGGCCCCCGATGATCTCACGGCGGTAGTTCGTGCCAAGCTCATCGAAATTGAAGAAGTTTTTCATGAGTGCCTCCATTTTTGTCCGCCCCACCGAAAACAGGAAAAGGCATGCAACAATTTGTCGCATGCCCTACCGGAAAGGAGGCGCGCTAAATGCAGGAAAGCAAATAAGCACGCCCCCGATCGTAGTCGAGCCATTTACGGCGGCTCGGTAGAAACTTCCGGACCCTATCTCCGGTATTATACGACGGGTAAAGTTATGTTTGATGATACGAAGAGTATAGCGGAATAATGAAAAGAAGACAATGGATAAAACGAACATTAAAGATATTTTTTTAACACATCGTTCGCCTTTCACCTTATCGATTCAACCTTACTTTAAAAAATAGCCCCCTCCTGCACTACCCAATATTCTCAATAGCTATGAATATAAAATATTGGTTTCAAGAGTAGAGAACGAAAGGTTTCTTGTTTTAGAACGAGTTTATGATATGCCACGTGATCCACTATTTCAACTATTTAAGGAACCAGATCACTTAAAGCGCTGGTGGAGTACGGATGGTTGGGAACTGCCCGTTTGCAACATGGACTTTCGCCCGGGAGGCGTATTGCACTATTGCGTGAAATGTGTTGATAAGAATCCAAGAAGAACATGGAATGGAATCTTGGAACAAAACCATTTATAAAGAAATTATCAAGCCAGAAATGATGGTTTATAACGAGCATTTTTCGGATGCAGAAGGCAATATCAATGAGTCCATACCTTCTCCGGAGGTCACGATGGAATTCACCGATTTAGGCAGTCAAACAAAAATTGGTCAGTCGTTCTAAATTCGATTCAGCGGATCTACTAACTCGTAGAATACTATTGATACATGATCAATTAACTCAGTTTACTTTCATCGCAGAGTGTTTCTAAATGATAACGGATTACTTCCTTCACCTTTTCTGGAGTGTAAACATCAGGTCTTAACAGAGCATGAATGGACAATCCATCAATTAATGCCGCTAGCCTACTTTTTTCTAATTTTACATTTGTTGAATCAGATAAAATCCCTTGTAGGACTAATATCTCGATCATTGAATTTGCTAATTCATACATACCGTTAGTCATTTCATCATTTTTTTCTTTTAATGTATCACTTGTAAGTGACTGAAGTGCAAGGATCAACCAAACGCTCGTTTCGATTTTCTTTTCTTCACCAATTGGTACAAGCTCCAATAAAACTTCTGCGACTGCCTGCAATGGATTGTCTGACCAATTTTTACTTTGAGAACGTTTTTTCCCTTCTTCCAGGTAATAATCCATGATAAATAATAACATTTCATCCTTAGTTGAAAAATAATGTCTTAACGCTCCAGCAGACATGCCTGCTTCAATAGCAACTCTTCTTATAGATGCCTTTTCGATTCCCTCTTTCTTAATAATATTCCAAGCGGCCTCAGCAATTGACTTCCTCTTTTTTTCATGATCAACAATCCTTGGCATAAAAAATCACTTCCTTTTATTAACACAGTGTGTTATTATAATTTAACACACTGTGTTATTTAGATTATAACATATAAAAAGGAGGGACTCTATATTTGATCGAAAGTATTGAAGCATTAATGCCATCTTCAACAATAGACACATCGATAGCTTTGCTAATTATTTCTATTTGCGCATTAATTGACATATTAAGTCCTGGTGTATTTGCTGTAACAGCCTATTTATTATTGACACAGCCTAATCAATTATCTTCTCGTTTGCTTGTTTTTTTGTTTATTACGCAGTTTGGCTACTTCATCATGGGCTTATTACTATACTTTGGTGGAGAATCACTATTGAAAGGAATCGGAAAATTATCTGAATTCGAATTTATCAATTGGTTTTATCTCCTTTCTGGAGCAGTTATGGCTCTAATTAGCTTCTGTAAACCAAATGATAATACAAAAAAACTTTTAATTTCATTTATACCCAAAAAAACAACGAGGAAAGGGATGATCATGTTAGGTATCATTGTTTTTCTAATTGAATTTGTAACTGCTTTGCCTTACATTTATTCAATTTTGTTAATGAATCACCTAACAATTGAGCCTTCCTCTTCTATCTCTATTATAATTGGCTACAATCTTGTAATGGTGCTTCCTTCTCTTCTTTTGTTAGGGGTTAATATTATGTTTAAAGAGAGACTGCAACAATTTCTAAATAAAATTAGATCAAAATTAAATGAAGCTCCGATTTCCTCACTCTTGGTAGCGATAGGAGCAGTAGGTGCGGTTTTTTTTAATATCGGTCTTAGAGGCATATTAAATTAAAAAATTTTTTAATGAGGTGTTCATCATGAAAGAAATTATCAGTGGACTTGGTCTGCTTTTCGTTATACAGGGAGTAGGCGGATTAATCAATCATTTGACTAATGGTGGGAAAAGTTGGTTTTTGGTAAATTATATTGATACGTTTCGGGGATTTGAAATTGTTATGGACATTATATTTATTGTAGTTGGCGGGATCATAAGTTTAGCCTCTTGGAAAATAGGCGGATCAACTAAAAGTAAAAAAAAATGAGCAAATAGGACGGATTATACATAGCCGTCCAGCTTTGCTCCGTTGAGATATATTTTTAAATAATAATAGGGGGAACATAAGAATTATTATGAATTCAAGCCATATAGGGAGCTCGTCTCTCCAAAAGGAAGGTCGGTTATACTTTATTGATAATCTAAGGGCAGCCCTTACAATGTTAGTAGTGCTACATCATTTAGTGTATTTTTCCATCTATAACGAAATATTATCACAAGAGTCTATTGGGGTTGTTATGGGCCTTCTATTCCTTGCTTTTAATCAGACTTTTTTCATGGGGACGTTTTTTCTTATTTCAGGATATTTTGTTCCTTCATCTTTTGAACGTAATGGAGCGACCCGATTTATCAAAGATAGATTCATCCGGTTCCTAGTTCCGTTTATCTTCTACGTTCTCATTCTTAGCCAAGTTCAATCAATTGAAGTCTATATGCTTAACCAGGAGCCATTTACATGGCAAACCTATTTTTCAAATTTAACCTATGGCCCGATGTGGTACGTCGAGCTACTTTTCGTATTCGTTTGTTTATACGCAGTCTGGGCGAAGTTTATGAGTAAAAATAAGCTATCAGTAGTTCGGCAGAGTACACCACCCACCTACAGGATGTTTACAGTCTTTGTAATGATATTAGCAGCAGGATACTTCACCATAAGACTGTGGGTTCCTGCTCTTGATTTACCCGGTGGATCTCCCAAGGTTCAATCATTTGTTGGACTTTTTACAGCAAGTGGCTATGATCTCCCGCAATATGTCGGGCTATTCATTTTGGGTATCATCGCTTACCAACGTAATTGGTTTCGAAATACTCCTGATTCTATGGGGAGGGCGGGTTTTGGAATTGCAATTGGAGCATCGATTCTTCTTCCCTTAGTCTTGTTATTTGGGGTAGACGGATTACAGTTTTCTGGTGGCTGGAACTGGACATCTTTGGTTTATTCTCTGTGGGAAGCTCTATTTTCTGTTGGCGTCATTCTCGGATTAATCATATTCTTTCGGAAAAGAGTTTTTCATCAAGGAAAAGGTTGGAGCTTCTTGTCAGCCCATTCTTTCGTGATTTACATCATTCATATACCGATTATCGCTATTGTTATTGCTGGATTGAAGGTCATCCACTTTCCACCATCCTTCATGTTTCTAGCTATGATTCTGATCACGATACCACTTTGCTTCTTGTTAAGTTATATAATTAAGCAGATTCCCTTTGCGTCAAAGATTCTTTAGGATGGTGAATATTAAAGAAGAAAAGAGGATACGACGATAACCATATCTGCCCTTATGCTTCTCAAAAATAGAACTAATGAGCCTTTTTCACTTTGAATTTTTATCTGAGTGCTCAAAAGTATTAATTTTATAATAATAAGTGTTACGTGGAATACCGGAAATTTTGAGTAATGTCTTCACAGGATAATCGCGATTTTGCTCTTATACTACTTTTACTTTTTTGTTTTGTCGTAATTTGTTTTCTTCTTGAACTAAGGCTTTCAACTTTTTGAAATAGAATTTTCCATTTAATAATATGTATAAATTTTTACTCCCACCTGGCTTATGTTCAGTTGGGCTTTTTTGTATTTAATGAATATTTTTTAAAATATTGCTCTTATTTTTGGCATTTCATAAAAAATCTTGTTGAAGGTTATGAAAGGGGAAATCATCACCCACCTTTGCAGTTGCGAAGGGAGAGGAAATGCATGATAGAACCAGATCGTACCGAGTGGCAAGTTCGCTGTGCATTTAATGCTTTTTGTAAACGTGTATTGAAGAATGAAGCAATCAATATTTTCAACGAAAGACAACAACGACAAGCAAAGGAGATGACATTTTCTGATCTCACACCACAAGTAGAAAATCAACTCTATACCTTAGATCAGCAATATGAAGGAGAAGAAGGACAAAGTTTTCAAGTGGCTGGAAAGAAAATCACTCCGAAATTACTCGCTGAAGCGTTGCGTACTTTGCCAATAGAAAAGCGTAAGACAGTCCTACTATACTATTTTTTTGATAAATCAGATGTAGAAATAGCCGAACTACTAGAGATTCCTCGTAGTACGGTTCAGTATAGACGGACAAGCTCTTTTAAAAGATTAAAGCGATTTTTGGAGGAACATGCAGATGACTGGGATGATTGATGCTAACACAAAAGACAACGAATGTGGCTTATTACCGTATCCAATTATTTTAGCTGCAAATAAGGGTGATCCAGAAGCGATGAATTACGTTATTTTGCATTACGGAAGCTATATGGCAAGTTTGTCTATGCGTAAACTTTATGATGAGCGTGGTAATACGTATTGGGGCATTGATGTAGACACACATGATCGTTTACGTTCGAAGCTTATGCAGGGCATTTTAGCTTTCAAGATTTGATTACATGGTTAAGTTTTCCCTTTCACATATATTGTTCTTTTACAAAGAAAGCACGGAAGATAACCCCGTGCAGTATAGACCAAAAATCAGATACGTTCTACTGATGATGAGCCACTTGATTCATACGCCATGACTTTCGATAGAAACGAGCGATTATCTATGAGTCTAATGCAATCGTGGTGGATTGCTGGCGATAACCCATCAGCTAGGATAATGATACTCCTCTACCGTCATGGTTCGAGCGTTCAAAGCGTCGCAGGCTATGAGTAGTGCTGGAAGAAATACTTGCAGGGGTGAAATTCCCGTGGAGCTGTACCAACAGCCGTCTGATTTTAATTGATTAATTAAAAGGGGGGGCTTTTTGAAACAGAACTTGATTACTTATGGTATGCAAATTACTATATTAAAACAACTGCTAACCCGTACATAATTACCGAGTAAGAATATTACATGGTTAAAAATAAATTAATGAAAGAATATGGCATCATTTCTGATATTACAGGCTGAATTGTGTTTCTATTGGCGATACATTTTGTATGGGAGTTATCATATTTCCAATCATTCGATTTTTTGTTGTTAGAAGATTTAAGGATGTTCAATTTGAACTTCAATAATATAATCGGTCTAGATTCCAGAGTAATGAGGATTTTTTTAACAAAGGAATACATGACAAAACACCTCTCGAACCGAACATTCGAGAGATGTTTCGCTCTTATTTGTTTACAATGCGATTGTACGTATTAACAGTTAATACGTAATAGACTGCATAGATGATAACAAAGAAGACTATAGCCATTAGAATAGGGAAGATAAGATTGATTCCAATTAGATTAGAAATAAAGTTGCTAGTAAAGTACAATGTCACACAACTGTGCAATATTCCTACGGTTAGTGGCAATCCGAACACAAATAATGACTGTCTTTTGATTGATTTACGTATATCCTTTTTATTGACACCGATTTTTCTAAGGATTTCATATTGTCCTTTCGCCTCATTCGCTTCTGTTAACTGTTTGAAATAAATGATACTTCCACTTGCCGCTAAAAATACAAGTCCCAAAAAACCAAAAATAAAGAGAGTAATTGCGTTTCCTTCTTTACCTTGCTTATACTCAGTATAAAATGATGAAGAAACTTGAAAATCGTTTCCAACCAGTTTATTTACTTTCCTTGAAGTGGCTTGTGCCGTTACTTCATTTTCCACTTCATACACTTTATAAGTTAATGGTGCCTCTTTTTTGGCTATCTTGGCAAACATTTCGTTACTGACTACGAGAAAGAAATCGGGATAATCGAAAGGTAGCACATTACTTTCAACCATATGGACAAATGGCAGTTCGCTGCTTCCTTGAGGCAATTGAATCGTTATATTTTCTCCTTTAAAAACCGACTTCGTATATTCAGTAAACCTTGGCTGGATTACTGCTGCTTGATTTCCTGATAGTGAGACTGTTTCATCCTTATTTAAAGCATTAGCTACTTTATTAAATGTACTTTCTGAGATTAATTTCACAGGATTTATGTCATAATCCAGTTGAAATGAGAGTATTCCTTTTACCTGAATGACGGGTATGTCTAGTTTGGCTTTTATTGGATGTCGATGATCTGCTTTTATTATGCTCTCCACCTGCGAATCAAATTCTGGACCTTTTGACAAATGCGAATAGCTGAACGGAACAACTTCCTTAGCTCTTTTTTCGTTGCTGTAATACCCACTGTAAGTTGCACCTAAGAAACAGATCGTGGCAGCACTCAACAATGCAATGACTGTAAAGGTACGTGCATTCCCCCTAATACGAAACAGTAAACGAGATGTTTCAATTATTCTAGTTCCTCTGTAATAACGCGACTTATTTTTTTGTGATAATCTTAATAAATAGACCGTTACAGATCGAAAAAATAAATGGGTGCCAATGACGAGAGCAACAAAAGCAATCCCATAATTTTTTATTAAATATTCCGTAGTAAATTCGTCAGGAAATGGTTTTAATATCAGCCAGTAACTAACGACAAGCAATATAACTCCGATAACAGCCGAAATAAGTGAAACCTTTGGAATTTGTTCTCCTTTTTTCTCATCATAGAATAATTCGATTAATGTAAAACGATAAATCAAACGGTAACCTTGAACGGAAGTGAATAAAATAATGACCATAAAGACTATGACTGTTTGGGTAATCGCTAAAATGGAAATACCGACGTCCACCTCGGCAATTGAACCCATAAGTTTTATTAAAATCATTGCAAATAATTTGGAAAGTAAGGTTCCAAGAATAATTCCAATAACTATTGCAATGATTCCCATAATCAAATTTTCATAAAACAACATTTTTGCAATGGTTTTCTTGCGTAAACCAAGTATGGCGTACAATCCGACTTCTTTCTTCCTTTTTCTTGTGAAGAATGAATTGGAGTACAAAATAAAGATTGCTACGAATAAAATTAAGATAATTGATGATACCCCAAACATGAAACTCATTGTATCCGACAATTCAATGCTTTCCTGAATTTTTTCGCTATATTGCAAGGAAGTGAACGTATAATAAATAACCATGCTGAAGACGAGTGTAACAAAATAGACAAAATAATTATTGAAATTACCTTTAATATTTTTCCTTGCTAAACTAAATAACGTCATTTGCTCCACCCCCCAGTGCGGATAGAACATCCAACACCTTGTTGAAAAATTCTTTGCGGGATCTTTTCCCTTTTACAAGTTCTGTGAAGATTTTACCGTCTTTAATAAATAGGACGCGATTACAATAACTTGCCGCATAAGCATCATGGGTAACCATTAAAATTGTTGCCTTGTCTTGTTCATTAAGATCCTTTAAACTTTCTAATAAGTCTGTTGCTGATTTCGAATCCAACGCACCTGTTGGTTCATCTGCCAATATTATGTTTGGCTTTGAAATAATCGCGCGTGATGCTGCCGTACGTTGCTTTTGTCCCCCAGAAATTTGGTACGGGTACTTATTTAAAATGTCGCGAATGCCAAACTTATCTGCCACTTCATCTGCTCTTCGTTCCAATTCCTCAACGTTCAATTTTGCCAAGGCTAACGGCAAGATAATATTTTCTTTCACAGTTAGAGTATCTAATAAATTATAGTCTTGGAAAAGGAAACCAAGTTTGTCACGGCGAAAGGCAGATAATTGCTCTTCATTCATCTTTGTCAAATTGATTCCATCAACCACGATGTCACCAGCAGTCGGCTCGTCAATTGTTGCCAATATATTTAGTAAAGTTGATTTACCAGAACCCGAGGGACCCATGATACCGACGAATTCACCTTCCATGACGGTTAAGTCTATATCCTCCAAAGCTGAAAATACATTTCCCTTTGCACCATAGACTTTTTTTATTTGTTTTGCTTCGACAATAGTTTTCATATTTAAAACCTCCATTCAGAATAGTTTTGTTTTATGTTTTTATTTTACAATAGTTGCCCTTTATATAAACTTACAGCTTGATCTCGTAACCTTACATTTTCGTCACATTGATAAAAAATATATTAAACACGATGTTTTCTTTGT
>NZ_JCAXEU010000012.1:0-85271 GCF_059758705.1 Bhargavaea sp. GQ12 | reverse complement strand
AATTGTCATTTAAGAGGGATTCCAGGCGGCATTTCATGGAACAGGTGACTGACGGGCATTTCAGTGAGTTCGTCACTTTCAATGGGCGATTCGTCACTTTCAATGGGTGATTCGTCACTTTCAAACGACGGATCGTCACTTTCATGAAAGGCACGTGCCTTCTCCGGCCTTAATGTAATGAATCCCTTCCTTGCTGTCCTGGCTTTGCAAAACACTACAATTTGCCGGCTTTATCCTTTAAACTTGGGAAAGCAAAGGCTATAGAAGATGGAGTGACAAAGCATGAATGAAACAATCGATGTCCAGTCACCGGAAGAGACCGCACGGCTGGCCGAAAAACTTGCTTCTTTGCTTGAAGGCGGAGAGGTGATCACGCTGGAGGGAGACCTCGGAGCCGGAAAGACAACATTCACCCAGGCGCTTGCAAAAGGGCTCGGCGTCCGTCGTACTGTCAGCAGTCCGACATTCACGATCCTGAAACAATATGAAGGCCGTCTGCCGCTTAACCACCTCGATGTGTACCGGCTTGCAGACAGCGAAGAGGATCTCGGCTGGGAAGAGCTGTTTTATGGAGACGCCGTGAGCGTCGTGGAATGGGCACAATATATAGAAGAAGAATTGCCAAAAGAGCGGCTGGACATCGAGATCCGCCGTCTTGGCGGTGACGGCCGCCGTTTCACGCTGAAACCTGCCGGAAGCCGATACGAATCGATGACGAAGGAGTTAATGCGATGATCTGGCTCGGACTGGACACGGCGAATGCGCCGCTGTCGGCAGCACTGGTAAAAGACGGGGAGCTGCTTGTTGAACTAAATTCCGCGATGGGGCTGAACCACTCTGCTGGTGCCATGCCGGCAGTTGAGGAGCTGTTCAAAAGAGCCGGCATCCGTCCGGCCGAGCTTGACGCGATTGCCGTTTCGGAAGGACCGGGTTCTTACACTGGCGTCCGTATCGGTGTGACGATTGCCAAAACGCTCGCGTGGACGCTGGACAAGCCGCTGACAGGCGTATCCAGCCTCCGGGTGCTCGCCTCGAACATCTTCACCTACGGAGTCACCATCTGCCCACTGATTGATGCCAGAAGGGGCAACGTTTATGCAGGGCTTTACCGAAGGGGAGAGGATGGAAAGCTGGAATGCCTCATGGAAGATCGTCATATGGGACTTTCCGATCTTCTGGTGCAATTAAAGCAACAACGCAATCCTGTTGTTTTTGTCGGTGAAGGCGCCCGGAAGCATGAAGAACTTCTAAAAGAGATGCTTGGGGAACTTGGCCGGCGCGCACACTTCACCCAGGATCTGCCGAGGGCGTCTCTCCTCATCACTGAAGCGATGCAGGCGGAAACTTCGGCTGTCCACTCATTCGTACCTGAATACCGCAGGATCACCGAAGCGGAAGCCAATTGGCAAAAGGCGAACGGGAAGGAAGCGGAGTAATGAATAAAGAAGCGACCCCCTCAATTACCTTCCGCACCATGAACATTGGTGATGTGCCTGCAGTTCACCGGGTGGAGACGGATGCATTCACTTCCCCGTGGACGATGGGCGCGCTTGAGCAGGAGATGCTCGCGAATGAATATGCCTACTATCTGGTGGCAGAGGACCCGGAGAAGATCATCGGGTACTGCGGTGCATGGCTCGTTCTGGACGAGTGCCATATTACGAACGTTGCGGTGCTGTCGGCTTACCGGGGCCATGGAATCGGCGAGGCACTCATGCGCCAGATGATGCAGCGCACCGCAAGAAAAGGCGCACGCACGATGACGCTTGAGGCAAGGCTCTCGAATGAACCTGCTCTTGGGCTTTACCGCAAGCTGGGATTTAAAGAAGGCGGCATCCGCCGCGGTTACTATACCGACAACGGCGAAGATGCCCTTGTCATGTGGACGGAGCTGAATGAAGATGAATGACATCCATATTCTTGGCATCGAGACGAGTTGCGACGAAACAGCGGCATCGGTCGTGAAAAACGGCTGCGAGATCCTGTCCAATGTCGTCGCCTCACAAATCGATAATCAGAAGAAGTTCGGAGGCGTGGTGCCGGAAGTGGCTTCCCGGCTGCATGTCGAGCAGATCACGCTCGTCATCGAGGAAGCGCTGGAACAGGCAGGCCTCAGCCCGGATGCTCTGGATGCAGTGGCCGTGACGGAAGGTCCCGGTCTTGTAGGAGCGCTGCTGATCGGTGTCAACGCAGCCAAAGCTTTTGCTTTTGCAAACGGGTTGCCGATCATCGGTGTCCATCATATCGCCGGGCATGTCTATGCCAACCGGCTGGACAGCGGGATGGAGTTCCCTCTCGTCGCGCTCATCATTTCCGGAGGCCATACCGAGCTTGTCTACATGGAGCAGGACGGTTCCTTCGAACTGATCGGTGAAACGAGGGATGATGCTGCGGGTGAGGCATACGACAAAGTGGCACGCGTGCTGGGCCTGCCGTACCCCGGAGGCCCCCATATCGACCGCCTTGCCCATGAGTCGGAGGGCGCGGTCGAGTTTCCGCGGGCACGCCTTGAAGAAGGGTCGTTCGACTTCAGCTTCAGCGGACTGAAATCCGCGGTTATCAACCATGTCCACAATGTCCGGCAAAAGGGACAGGAGATCGACACGGCCAGTGTGGCCGCCGGATTCCAGGAAAGTGTCATCGATGTAGTCGTTGAAAAGACGGTCCGGGCGGCAAAAGAAAAGGGCGTCCGACAGGTGATCGCAGCGGGCGGGGTCTCGGCAAACAAGGGCTTACGCGCTGCACTCGGCAAAGCAATGGAAAGGGAAGGCATCCGATTTTCAGTGCCTCCGCTTAATCTGTGCACCGACAATGCCGCAATGATCGCAGCGGCCGGCACCTCCATGTTCAAGGCCGGTGTCCGCAGCGACATGGCGCTGAACGGACGTCCAGGTATGGAATTGCAATCGTGGGCGAAAAAAAGCATATAGAAAAAGAAGAATCCGGCCGACCGGATTCTTCTTTTTTCGCCAAGGTCCGACTCGTTCTGTCAAGAGGGAACATCTGTACTTATGCACATTTGTTGATAACGTGTTGATAAGTGGTTGATTTCTCAAGGACTTATCCCCTTGTTTTCAGGAGACAGTGTGTAAAACTTTGGTTTTGACTGTGGACAAAGTGGATAACTCTGTGAATATCCCGGAATACGGGGATTCCTGCTGTGAATAAATCTGTGGAAATAAGGAGCAGTTTGTTGAAAATAATAAACTGCCGCTGATCATTCAGCGGCAGTACCTGTCATCTTTTTCAACTTCATGCTTTCTCAAGTTCTGTCTGCAGTTCCATCCATCGTTCCATGCACGCTTCATGCCGGGCGGATGTTTCATCATGCTGCTCCTGGATTTCCTGGAGCTTTACATGGTCGTCTGCGTGTTCCGGGAGGTTCAGTTCTTCTTCGAGGCGACGGAGGTCAGTCTCGAGCACAGCCATCTCTTCTTCTGCTTCAGCAAGTGCGCGGCGAATGCGCCGCTCTTCGCGCTGGGTCTCCTTGTCGAGCGGTGCATTGGCTGTTTTAGGCGCGGCAGGGCGGCCTGCCTGCTGTTCTGCCGCCAGCTCCGCCATGATCTCTTCCTGTTCCCGCTTTTTCTCGACATAGTAGTCATAGTCGCCGAGAAATTCTTCGGCCCCGTCCGGGGAAAGCTCGATCACTTTTGTCGCGATGCGGTTGATGAAATACCGGTCGTGGGAGACGAAGAGGAGCGTGCCGGGAAAATCGAGAAGGGCATTTTCAAGCACTTCTTTGCTATCCAGGTCCAGGTGGTTCGTCGGTTCATCGAGGACGAGCGTGTTCGACTTTTCAAGGACCAGCTTGGCCAGTGCCAGACGCGCTTTTTCTCCTCCGGAAAGCGTGTTGACAGGTTTTGTCACGTCGTCTCCTGTAAAGAGGAACCGTCCCAGCAGCGTACGGATATCCTTTTCGTTCATCGTCGGCCATTCGTTCCAGATTTCTTCAAGGACGGTACCGTTCCCGGTGAGTTCGGCCTGTTCCTGATCGTAGAAGCCGAATTCGACATTGGTTCCGAGATTGATCGAGCCCTCCGCTTTCGGCAGACGGCCGGTCAGCGTCTTCAGGAGTGTCGACTTGCCGACACCGTTCGGGCCGATGAAAGCAATCCGGTCTTCGCGGTATACACGGAAATCCAGCCCGCTGGATACGGGGGCGGCGCCATAGCCGATTCCAAGGTCACGCACCGCCATGACATCGTTGCCGCTTTTCCTGCCGATGCCGAACGTGAACGCGGCTGATTTTTCGTTACCGTCAGGCGCTTCCATCCAGTCTGTTTTCTCAAGCACTTTCCTGCGGCTTTGAGCCATCTTCGTCGTCGAAGCCCGGGCGATGTTTTTCTGGATGAACACTTCGAGTTTTGCCTTTTCGTCCATTTGCTTTTCGTACATTTTCCGGTCCCGCTCATAGTTTTTCGCCTTCTGGTCGAGATAGGCGCTGTAGTTTCCGGTGTACTTTGTCACTTTCCGGCGTGAGACTTCATAGACGATTGTCACGACCTGGTCGAGGAAGTAGCGGTCATGGGAGACGATCAGGATGGCCCCCTCGTAGCCCTGCAGATACTTCTCCAGCCAGCTGAGTGTCTCGATGTCCAGATGGTTTGTCGGCTCATCCAGGATCAGGAGGCCCGGTTTGGACAGCAGGAGCCGAGCGAGCGCCAGGCGCGTACGCTGGCCCCCGGACAGGACGCGTACCGGCTTGCCGTAGTCTTCCGGATAAAACCGCATGCCGTGAAGGACGGAGCGGGTTTCGGATTCATACTGGTAACCGCCGGCCTCGGCAAAACGGTGCTGGAGCGAGTCGTAGGCGTCCATCACTTTCTTGTATTCAGCCTCATTGCCGTATACGGATGGGTCGGCCATGCGCTGTTCCAGCTGACGGAGTTCCTTCTCCATCGCGAACAGCGGTTCGAAGACGGTCATCATCTCTTCCCAGATCGTACGGTCTGTATCAAGGCCCGTATGTTGGTCAAGATAGCCGATCCGCACGTCTTTAGGGACGATGATGTCACCTTCATCCCGGCCCATCTCGCCGGTGATAATCTTGAGGAGCGTCGATTTTCCGGCGCCGTTGCGGCCGACGAGGGCCACCCGGTCACGATGCTGCACTTCCAGTTTGACGCCTGAGAGGATTTCCTCCCCGGCAAATGATTTCGTCACGTTGTTCACTTGAAGGACGATCATGATTCCCACCCCTATTCTTCTACAGTTTAATGGTAAAGGCGGGGCGGCGCAACGGCGCGACTTTACAGGAATGGCGGGCTCATGTAAGATGATAACGGCTCACGCACGGACGGTTTTGATGGAGGCTATTATGAAAGAAGAAACACAACGTGTTCCGCAGGCGACGTCAAAGCGTCTCCCGCTTTATTACCGCTTTATCCAGAAGCTTGCCAATGAGGGAAAGGAGCGGGTCTCTTCCCAGGAGCTGAGCGAGACGATGAAAATCGACTCCGCGACGATCCGGAGGGACTTCTCCTATTTCGGCGCGCTCGGAAAGAAAGGCTATGGCTATGATGTACGCCGGCTTCTTGAATTTTTCCGCAAGACGCTCGACCAGGACGAAGCGGTCAATCTCGCGCTTGTCGGGGTTGGGAGTCTCGGCAACGCGTTTCTAAAATATAATTTTGAGAAAAACCACAATACCCGCATCGTTGTCGCATTCGATACCAATGCGAGCGAAGAAGGCACGATGTCGAACGGAATTCCGATCTTTCCGCCGGAGCGGCTGGAAGAAAAGCTTCCGGATTTCGGTGTGCAGATGGCCGTCCTCACAGTTCCTGCACGCGCGGCACAGGACATGGCCGACCGTTTGGCGGCTCTCGGCGTCAAGGGCATTCTGAACTTCGCACCGGTCCGGCTGAACGTGCCAGAAGGTGTACGCGTCCATTCGATTGACCTATCCGTCGAGATGCAGGCACTGATTTATGCCATTCGCAATGACGAAAAGAATTCACAAACACCCCGCCGATAAAATGGAGTTTCCTCATTTTTTGGTGTAGAATTAATGTATTAACAAGGGAGGTGCCGTCATGTCACCAGGTCCAATGAGTCTGATCATCATCGCCATCGTCGCACTCATCATCTTCGGGCCAAAGAAGCTTCCTGAATTCGGCAAAGCAGTCGGTTCATCGCTGCGCGAATTCAAGAACGCGACAAAAGGCCTTGTGGACGACGACGACGACAGCACGAAAAAAGCTGCCGAGCAGAAAGACGCTGTCGAACAGAAAGACGCCAAGTGATGGCGCCCCGTTAGGACGTTATCGTTATGAATGATAAGCAACTTTCGATTATTGAGCATATAGAAGAATTGAGAAAACGGCTGATGATCATCGTCGTTTTCTTCATTTTTGCCGTAGCGGCAGGATTCTTCCTGGCCCCTCCGGTCATCCAGTTTCTGCAGAACAGCGATGAGGCCGAACAGTTCACACTGAACGCCTTTAACGTGGCCGACCCGATGATCATTTATCTGAAAGTCATCGTGTTCGTCGGAGTGGTACTGATCTCGCCCGTCATCCTTTACCAGCTTTGGGCATTTATCGCCCCTGGGCTGTCGGAGACGGAGCGGCGGGTGACACTCAGTTATATCCCGTTCGCCTTTGTACTGTTCCTGGCCGGAATCAGCTTTTCATATTTCGTTCTTTTCCCGTATGTCATTTCATTTATGACAAGTCTGTCGGATACATTGGACATCCAGCAGACGATCGGGATCAACGAATACTTCAACTTCCTGTTCCAGATCACAGTGCCGTTCGGGATCATCTTCCAGTTGCCGGTCGTGCTGCTGTTTTTATCACGTCTCGGCATTCTGAATCCGGCGACACTCGTGAAGTTCCGGAAGTACAGTTATTTCGTGCTGTTTGTGATTGCAGCATTTATCACACCGCCCGACCTGTTCTCGCACCTCTTCACAACGTTGCCGCTCATCGTCCTGTATGAAGTCAGCGTCGGCATCTCGCGAGTGGGCTATCGGAAGTATCTGAAAGGCGAGGAAAAGCGCCTGGAAGAAGAACGGGAAGCGGAACGTGAACGCATCCTTCGGGAACAGCAAGAACGCCTCAATGCGGATTGACCGCATGAGGCGTTTTTTTGTTTTGGAAAGCTTAGGGGGATTTCGATTGGGAATATGACCGGAAGAAATAGCGGAAAATTGCTGGCATTCAGCCCCTGTCCGAATCTTCCGCATAACAAGCGGGGCTGTCCGAAAAGTCGGATTCAGCACATGAGATAGCAAACGGCACGGACGCCGGGAGACACCTGCGGGAAAAGCCGGGCTGTCGAGACCCGCTTCACGCGGGGCTCGGCGCCGGCCCGTGGTAAGCGACCAGAGTCCGTGCCGTTTGCTGTTTTTATTAATGACTTATTGGACAACCCCTTAATGATTATTGCATATTCGAAATGCGTTCCATCTGATCGATGAACTCCTGGATCTTATCCATATTCAGCTGGACAGCCATGACAAATCCGTTCAGCAACATATGTGCGATGATCGATGTGATCAGCCGCTTTGTCACATGGTAGAGGAACGCGAAGATAAAGCCGGATGCTGCATACAGCAGGATATGGGTGAAGTCCATATGCACGGCCGCAAACACAAGTGAGCTGACCGCCGCGGCGACAAAGAAGTTCGTCCGATCGACAAGCCCGCCGAAGATGATCCGGCGGAAGATGAACTCTTCCAGGATCGGTGCGAACAGCACGACCGCGATGATGGCGACCGGCGCCATATCGGCCACGGATACGAGCGCCGCCGTATTATCAGACCCCGGTTCGATGCCCAGCTGCTGCTCAATATAACCGGCAGCCCCCTGGCCGAACAGCACCATGAAGAATCCTGCGATTCCGAGGACGATGGCTGCCAAGACGGGGGAGCGTTTGCCTTTCGGTGTCTTGAAGTACTGCTTGTCCTTACTTGAGAGATACAGTGCCGCAAAGGTGGTGATGCCGAATGCAATGAACATCCACCAGCCGGAAGCGGCAAGATAGGCCTCCTGAGGGGTCCGGCCGTCTGATACGAACGGCATCACGATTGGCAATCCGACGATTGCGGACAGTTGGGCAATGATATAGATGATGAAAATCCAGAGGGAAGTGTTTGATTTTTTCACATGAAGATTCCTTTCCTGAAGCGTAAGCCTTCTCCCTCGATTGTAGAGGGAATGAAGCCAAAGTTCAAAGCGGAAACTTTTCGGCTTTCTGCTTGCAAAATGGAAGGGGATTCATTATGATAATAACTGTGTTAGCACTCCCTAACGATGAGTGCTAACAAACGACAAATAACGACATCAGATTGAGGAGGGTGTTTCACGTGTTGAAACCACTGGGCGATCGAATCATCATCGAATTGATCGAAGCTGAAGAAACGACTTCGAGCGGAATTGTACTTCCGGACTCCGCGAAAGAAAAGCCTCAGGAAGGCAAAGTCATCGCAGTCGGCACCGGCCGTTATCTCGATAACGGTACGAAAGTCGAACTCGAAGTAAAAGAAGGCGACCGGATCATCTTCTCAAAATATGCCGGCACTGAAGTGAAATATGGCGGGGAAGAATACCTGATTCTCCGTGAAAACGACGTACTGGCCATCCTCGGCTGATTGCCGGGCTTGATGACACTCTTTAATAAACAAGAACGATTTCAGGAGGGACTTATCTGATGGCAAAGGAAATCAAATTCAACGAAGATGCGCGCAGCCTGATGCTCAAAGGCGTCGACAAGCTGGCTGACGCAGTGAAAGTTACACTCGGGCCTAAAGGCCGCAACGTAGTACTCGAAAAGAAATTCGGCTCGCCGCTCATCACAAACGACGGCGTGACGATTGCTAAAGAGATCGAACTCGAAGATCCGTATGAAAACATGGGCGCGAAGCTCGTCTCTGAAGTTGCTTCAAAGACAAACGACATCGCAGGTGACGGTACGACAACAGCTACGGTTCTTGCTCAGGCAATGATCCGTGAAGGCCTCAAGAACGTTACAGCTGGTGCAAACCCTGTCGGCATCCGCAAGGGTATCGAAAAAGCGGTTGAGTCGGCTGTCGTGGAACTGAAGAACATTTCCACTGAGATCGAAGGCAAGGAATCGATCGCACAGGTTGCAGCGATTTCTTCCGGTGACGATGAAGTCGGCGAACTGATTGCAGAAGCGATGGAGCGTGTCGGCAACGACGGCGTCATCACAATCGAAGAGTCCAAAGGCTTCTCGACGGAACTCGATGTCGTGGAAGGAATGCAGTTTGACCGCGGTTATGCGTCCCCTTACATGATCTCTGATTCCGACAAGATGGAAGCGGTTCTTGAGAACCCGTACATCCTGATCACGGACAAGAAAATCTCCAACATCCAGGAAGTCCTGCCTGTGCTTGAGCAGGTTGTCCAGCAGGGCAAGCCGCTCCTCATCATTTCAGAAGACGTGGAAGGCGAAGCACTTGCGACACTCGTCGTCAACAAGCTGCGCGGCACGTTCAACGCAGTTGCAGTCAAGGCACCTGGCTTCGGCGACCGCCGCAAGGCCATGCTTGAAGACATCGCGATCCTCACAGGCGGCCAGGTGATCACAGAAGACCTCGGCCTCGACCTGAAGTCGGCTGACGTAACACAACTCGGCCGCGCTGCGAAAGTCGTCGTCACAAAAGACAACACGACTGTCGTCGAAGGTGCAGGGGACGCATCGGACATCGAAGCACGCGTCAACCAGATCCGTGCACAGCTCGAAGAGACGACTTCCGAGTTCGACAAGGAAAAGCTCCAGGAGCGCCTTGCGAAACTCGCAGGCGGCGTAGCCGTCATCAAGGTCGGCGCAGCTACGGAAACCGAGCTGAAAGAGCGCAAGCTCCGCATCGAAGACGCCCTGAACGCGACACGCGCAGCGGTCGAAGAAGGCATCGTCTCCGGCGGCGGTACGGCACTCGTCAACGTCTACAACAAAGTGGCTGAGCTCCAGGAAGGCGCTGAAGGCGACGTGGCAACAGGCGTCAAGATCGTCCTCCGCGCGCTTGAAGAGCCGGTCCGCCAGATTGCGAACAACGCAGGCCTCGAAGGCTCCATCGTCGTTGACCGCCTGAAGCGCGAAGAAGTCGGAACAGGCTTCAACGCTGCAGACGGCACATGGGTCAACATGACCGAAGCCGGCATCGTCGACCCGACGAAGGTGACGCGTTCCGCACTCCAGAACGCAGCATCCGTCGCAGCACTCTTCCTTACAACGGAAGCAGTCGTGGCAGACATCCCGGAACCTGCAGCAGCAGGCGGCGGCATGCCTGACATGGGCGGCATGGGCGGCATGATGTAAGCTCGCTCTATTAGAAAAGGTCTCTCATCAGTTTTTGATGAGAGGCCTTTTTTTCATTGATAATAGGGGTTAATCATTTCCTTTTAATTCTTCCAGCCACGTCCGGTTATTGAAAATCATCTTGTTGATCTGCTCTTCATTGACGACTGCGTCTTTTCGAAGGAGGAGATCAAGGTAGGCACGATGCGTCTGAAGCGTCCACTTAATCGCATCGGCTTGTTTGGATTGGATCATTTTGGGCTTATATAATTCATAGATGGTTTTCCCGATTTCAATAACGAAATCATTTTCCGTTGCTTCAAGCACGGCATAATGGAACTCCAAGTCGATGTCGGCAAGCTCCTCTGAGCTTAAATCCGGTTTCATGCGCCAGACCTGACCTTGGTAGACTTCTTCAATCTTTTTTATTTTTTCGGCTGACCCGTTTGTTCGGATCATATTGATCAACAGGATTTCAAAATGCTGCCTGAATTCAATTAGTTTTTCCGTTCGGTTGCTATGCATGATTAAACTGAAAATCAGCGGGTTCAACGAAAAATGAGAAGGGTTGTTGGTGATAAACATGCCCTCTCCGCGCCTGATCTGGATCACTCCGATGGATTCCAGAATTTTAATCGCTTCACGTACCGGTGTTCTGCTGACCCCCAGCTGCTCAACCAATTCGGTTTCTGTAGGCAGCTTATCCCCATTCTTTAAAGTGCCGTCCAACAGTTTATCTTTGATCATGGCAACAATTTCTGCTGATTTTTTTCTCGATGATCTTAATTTCTCAAATTGCATCAGAAAGTCCCCCAATTAAGTAGTTCCATTCAAGTATAGACGATAGCACTATTTATTTTGACTAGTTGAATGATTTAATATTTACAAAGTTTTAGCAAGATGTTACGATTCAGCTTAATACATACTATGTATGATGTACTACTTTATTTTATATTTTATTGTCAAAATCTTTGTTCTTTTATTATGGGAGGGTATTAATTTGAGTCAACTTACCTCAAAAGTGATTGCAGTTACCGGAGCGGGCGGAGGAATGGGACAGCAGGTGGTTAAGGATTTGCTCAGAAATGGTGCCACTGTCGTGGGATTGGATATCAACACTGAAGCTTTATCTTCAATAGAAGATGAAAATCTCCGAACGAAAAACATCGACCTATTGGATGAAGCGAGTATCGTCAATGTATTTAAAGAGATCTATGGAGAATTTGAGCGTCTGGATGGTCTGGTGAATATTGCCGGAATTGCGCAGGCAGCCAAATCCATTACAAGCGTTGAAGTCTCCGAGTGGCATAAGCTCATGGATATCAATGCTACAGCTGTTTTTCTGACGAGCAGAGAGGCTGTCAGATACATGAAGGAAAAAAATCACGGTTCGATTGTCAATGTAGGGTCTGTTTCCGTGACAAGGCCACGCCCGGGGCTGCAAAGTTATGTAGCGTCCAAAGGTGCGGTCGAAGCATTTACGAAAGCACTCGCTCTTGAAACAGCTCCATTTAATATCAGGGCGAACGTCGTCCACCCCGGTCCGGCGGATACGACCATGCTGGGTAAGTTCTCGGCACAGGAAAATGAAAAAATCGAAATGAATAAAGGTGTTTTCGCGAAGAGTGTTCCACTCGGCAGATTGATCGAGCCAAGTGATATCAGCCCTACGGTCACGCATTTGTTAACAGATGGTGCCCAGATGATTACAGGCTCCGTTATTCATGTGGACGGCGGAAGAAGCATTTAAGGAGCGATAAATATGAAGAAAATCAAGATGTTGATTAATGGAGAATGGACAGGCAATGAGGCTGACAATTGGATCGATATTATCAACCCTGCAGCAGGAGAGGTATCAGCCCAAATTGTAAGAGGAGATCAGTCACATGCGGATATGGCGGTGACCGCTGCAAAAAATGCATTGGAAAGCCAGGAGTGGAAGGCCTTCAAGCCTTACGTTCGAGGTCAATTCCTGACAGAAACAGCAAGACACATCAGGGAACATGCACAAGAATTGGCAGCACTGGAATCCGAAGATACAGGAAAGCCGATCAAGCAGGCGGAAGCGGATATAGAGGCCGCAGCACGTTACTTCGAATTTTATGGAGGCATAGCGGACAAGGTGTTCGGCGATACGATTCCGATTGAGGAAGACCTCCTTAACATGACAGTGATTGAACCGATCGGTGTAACCCTGCACATTGTTCCGTGGAATTATCCGATACAGATTACTTCCCGGAGTGTGGCGGCAGCGATTGCGACCGGTAATGTGGTCATCGTAAAGAGCTCGGAAGATACGCCGCTCACGACCCACTTCTTGGCAGAGTGGTTCCACGAAAAACTGCCGAGAGGTGTCTTCCAGCATGTGACAGGATACGGTCATGAGATTGGTGCCGCACTAAGTTCGCACCCAGGAGTCAATCAGATTACGTTTACCGGTTCGGTACCGACAGGAATCTCTGTGATGAAGTCAGCGGCAGAAAATGTCGTGCCGGTTACATTGGAGCTGGGCGGAAAGTCGCCGAACGTCGTATTCAAGGATGCTGACCTGAAGCGGGCAGTCCCGGCGATTGTCAATTCCATTGTCCAAAATGCCGGACAGACCTGTTCCGCGGGATCCCGATTGTTGGTAGAGGAGAGCATTGCCGATGAATTACTGGGCCTGCTTCAGGATGCATTCAAGAAACTGACTGTAGGACCGCCAGAAAACGGAGCGGATGTTGGTCCGATTATCAATAAAAAGCAATTTGAACGGATCTCTTCGATTCTGGAACAGGTAAAGAAAGAAGCGAATGTTCTCATTGGCGGGGAAGCGGCACAGGTAGAAGGGTACGAGAATGGATACTACATCCAGCCGACCATTGTGGAGACTGCCGATCACGATGCTTTCTTCGTCCAGGAAGAAATCTTTGGGCCGGTCCTGAGCGTCGTCCGTTTCCGTGATATTCATGAAGCAATTGAACTGGCCAATGCAACAGAGTATGGGTTGGTCGCCGGCGTATGGACAAAGGATATTGATGTTGCGAATTATGTGGGCTCGCGGATCAAGAGCGGGCAAGTATTCATCAACAGTTACGGAGCTGCAGGAGGCGTGCAGATGCCATTTGGCGGCTACAAGAAAAGCGGAATCGGCAGGGAGAAAAGTCATCTGGCAGTCCAGAATTATGTTCAAATTAAAAATATCGCAACCAAAATCCAGCTATAAGTTCGGCAACGGAGGATCTGAATGGAGATATTAGGTAGAATCAGCAGTTGGGCCGGAAAATACTTTGCATTGATCATTGTTGTTTTTTCAATTATTGCTTTTATGATGCCTGATACTTTTATTGGGTTCGGATCATACGTCACGATTTTGCTTGGCGTCGTGATGTTCGGGATGGGCCTGACTCTCAAGGCAGCTGATTTTAAACTTGTCCTCACCAAGCCAATCCCGGTCTTAATCGGATTGGGCGCACAGTTTATCATTATGCCGACAGCCGCATTCTTGATTGCGTATCTGTTAAAACTTCCGGCAGAAATAGCGGCAGGACTGGTTTTATTGGGAAGTGTTCCCGGCGGCACCGCATCGAATGTCATGGTGTACCTGGCAAAAGGGAATGTGCCGCTTTCGATCACGATGACAAGTGTTTCCACCTTGCTGGCACCTGTCATGACCCCATTGCTTCTGCTTATTTTTGCCGGTGAATGGATGCCGATTGATCCGGTGTCGATGTTTATGTCGATCTTCCAGGTAATCATCATTCCTATTTTGCTTGGGCTATTGGTGAATAAATACCTGCCACGTGTAACTGAAAAAGGTGTAACGCTATTGCCGTTAATATCAATTGTGGCAATTACGATAATTGTGATGGCCGTCGTCGCCGGAAATAGAGACAACATTGCTACTGCAGGTGTTCTTGTCTTTGTCTCTGTCATGCTTCATAACGCATTCGGCTTGTTGCTGGGCTATTATGCAGCGAAGTTGTTCAAGTTGCCTGTCCAGGATCAGCGCGCAGTTTCTATTGAGACAGGCATGCAGAATTCCGGACTCGGTGTTGCTTTAGCTTCCGTGCACTTTACACCCTTGGTGGCACTGCCGAGTGCATTTGCATCGGCGTGGCAGCTGATCACCGGAACTGTTCTTGCCTCCAGGTGGGGAAAGAAAAACGCCCGAAGTGATGAGGGTCAAGACATTGAAGGACAGCAAATCGACTCAAGAGAAGATAAACTATCAAGCGCTAGCAGGGGGTAAATAAATGAGAACTTATTCTGTTGCGGTCATTCCAGGAGATGGAATAGGACCGGAAGTGATTCGGGAATCATTGAAAGTGATGAAAACCGTTGAAGAAATCCATGGCGGAATCCGCTTTACTTTTGACGAGTTTGATTGGAACTGCGCGTATTATTTGAAGCATGGACGAATGATGCCCGAAAATGGCCTGGAGATTCTGAAAGACTATGATGTGATTTTATTTGGAGCGGTTGGAGACCCTTCTGTTCCGGACCATATCTCAGTATGGGAACTGATCCTGCCAATCAGACGGGAGTTCCAGCAATACGTCAACCTGCGTCCAATCAAGTTGCTGCGCGGGCTGGAAAGTCATTTGCGTTATAAAAACCATGAGGACCTGGACTTTATTGTTGTCCGTGAAAACACGGAAGGCGAATACTCAAGCATGGGCGGGCGGATGCACAGCAATACCCCTCACGAAATGGCGGTACAGAACAATGTCATTACCCGGTTCGGCAGTGAGCGGATTCTACATTATGCCTATAAGCTGGCAGAACAACGGTCAAAGCAACGGCTCACTGTTGCAACGAAATCAAATGCGATCAATCACACGATGACGTTTTGGGATGAGATTGTAAAAGAAGTAGGAGCCGATTACCCGCAAATTGATACGGAACTTTATCATATTGATGCATTGGCTGCTTACTTTATCTTAAAACCTGAAACGTTCGACGTTGTTGTAGGCGGCAATCTGTTCGGTGATATTTTGACTGATCTGGGAGCGGCCATGGTAGGCGGCCTGGGTCTGGCTCCATCAGGAAACATCAACCCGGAGAAAAATTATCCATCGATGTTTGAGGCCATTCATGGGTCTGCCCCGGATATTGCAGGAAAAGGCATTGCCAATCCGATCGCCCAGATTTGGAGCGTCAGTCTGATGATGGATCACCTGGGGCATCCGGAACTTGGCAAACTCATTCTGGACGGTATCGAAGAAGTTGTAGCCGAAGGGGAAGTACGGACACCTGATCTGGGAGGAAACGCGGGAACCGAAAGCATGGGGGACGCGATTGTTTCGAAAATCAAAGAGTTGGCTAAAAAAACGGTTCAATAAAACGATAAAGGCTTCCCATAAGTTTAGTAAACTTGTGGGAAGCTTTTTTGGTGGGCGGTTTTTTAAATCATTTGAACCTGAAAAGTCGCAATCCATCTGTTTTTTACTTTTTAGATTAGGATTATGCTAGGGTTAAAGGGTGAAAAGTGAAGCTATTCTAAAAAGGAGAGAAAAACATGTATCCAAACATACTGAGACATCCCGGACCTACACCAATACCTAAGAAAGTAGAACTGGCAATGGCACAAAACATGATCAGCCATCGTTCAGAGGAATTTGTGAAGCTTTACCGGGAAACGACAGAACGCGTAAAGCCGGTTTTCGGAACAAAGCAGGATATTCTGCTTTTGCCTTCAGGCGGGACAGCAGCAATGGAAGCCGCTGTGGTCAATATTGCTTCTCAGGGTGATGAAGTGGTTGTCGTCACGGTTGGCGCTTTTGGCGATTACTTCGTTTCAATTTGTGAAAAGTATGGACTAAACGTACATAAGCTTCAAAAAGAGTGGGGGGACGCCTGTACGAAAGAAGAGTTGGCTGACTTTTTAAAGCCGTTATCCGATATTAAGGCAGTCTTTGCTACGTACAATGAAACGTCAACAGGAGTGTTGAATCCTGTCGGGCAATTAGGAGAAGCAGTACGCGAACATTCGGATGCTCTCTTTATCGTCGATGGTGTAAGCGCAATCGGAGGGGCCCCTGCTGAAATGGACGAATGGGGCATCGATATTTTAGTGACCGGTTCACAAAAAGCGATGATGCTTCCGCCAGGGCTTGCTCTTTTGTCATTGAGCGACAAAGCCTGGAAAGTGATCGAGTCGAATGATGCTTCGGCGTATTATTTAAGTCTTTTAAGTTACCGGGAGTGGAATGAAAAAGGGATGACCCCGAATACTCCTGCAGTCTCTCTTATTATGGGGCTTTCAGCTGTATGCGATCTGATTGAAGATGAAGGCGGATTCTCGAAAACCGTTGAGCGACATGAAGTGATGAAAAATATGGTTAGAAAATCGATGAATGCACTGTCAATCGATTTATTGACAGCTGATAATAATGCATCACCGACCATCACGGCAATCCGTAATCCTGAGGGTCTTGATCTCGCAAGCTACTTAGGGCATTTAAAGAAAAAGTATCACCTCGATTTTGCCGGAGGTCTTGGTCCTCTTCAAGGGAAAATCTTCAGATTTGGGCATATGGGGTATTGTTTCCCAAGTGACATCCTCGAAGCCGTATCACTGATGGAAGCCGGCTTACAAGACTTTTCATACCAATTTGAGCCTGGGGCCGGAGTGAAAGCAGCACAAGAGGTTTATTTGTCTTCGTTAAGAAAGTCATAAGTGCTGGCGAACCACCTCAGCTAAAGCTGGGGTGGTTTCAGACTGTAGACAACGTGAGGGGATGACTTCTTTGTCTATAGTTTTTTCTTTTATGAAAATCCTCCGGATTTCCACTGCGGACCCTCGCTTACCGCGGGCGTTGCCTTAGCCTCCTCGAGCTACGCTCTGTGGGGTCTTCGGCTAACGCTTTTCCCGCAGGTGTCTCGGGCCCTCCGCTTCAATCCTTCAAATCCATTGAGTCTAAACTTGGTCAAGAAGCTTGAGAAGGCGATCGACTCTTCGTTCATTTATTACCTTAAAGTAATAGGCTTTCTTCTCTGTCTTGCCGGAGACAATCGCTATAATTTAGAATAGGACAACATGTATCATGGAGGTGGGATCTGATGTTCAACATAACAAAAATGAAAATTGATAAACCGGTAAGTGAAGTGTTTGAAGCCTTTGTCGACCCTTCAAGAATAGGAGGCTTTTGGTTCTCTTCAAGTTCTGAACGGTGGGAGGAAGGAAAAGTCATCACACTCAGATATGACGAATATGAAGCACAAGGTGAAATCTATATAACGAAAATTGATCTAAATAAGAAAATCGTATTTCACTGGGTGCAAATGAAGAAGGAAATAAGGTCACGATCATCCTGAATGAACAGGGTGCTTCCAAAAGCATCATTGAAATCTCAGAAGAAGGCTTTAATGAAAATGATGAAAATATCATAAGTGTGATGTTGGATAACAAAGAGGGTTGGGTCTACATGTTGACTTGCCTGAAGGGGTATTTGGAGTATGGCGTGAATTTGCGGGCTTCATTGATTCATTAAACATCAATATAAAAGAGGTCAACCAGTCGGAAATGGTTGACCTCTTAATGAGTAGAGTCTTATATTTTGATATCGATTTTTGCATTTTCCTTCAGCTTTTCAACCTGCTGAGCGAGTTGTTCCTGCTGTTTTTGCTGTTGAAGGGACTGCTCGATTTGTGGCTTCATTTCTTCTAGCTTAGGAACTTCCTGATCGGCACTTTTTCCTTGTTCCGTGAACTGATCATAGGCTGTCTGGATTTCTTCGTCGGTGACTTCGCCTGCCGGCAATTCTTTCTCAACATACTGCTGAAGCTGGATGTCTTCGGCTATTTGAGTTTCAAGTGTTTTCATATCCATGCCCGATTGTTCCAGAGCTGCATCGAATTCTTTTTCAGTTTTAAATTGGCCTTTTACTTCGTCCAGTTTCTTATTGATATCTGACTCCGAAGCCTGATAGCCTTTTTGATCTGCCTCTTGCAGAAGAAGCGTCTGACCGACCAGGCTGTCAATGGTCTGAGTTTTTATTTGCTCTGCCGCTTCTTTAGAAGTGGGATCTTGTCCCATTTGCTGCATTTGTCCCTGCAAAGCTGCGATCGTGTTATTATATTGGCTTCCGAGAATTTCCTGATCGTTCACTACGGCAACGGTTTCCTTTTCATCGACATGCTGTTCTTCTAACTTCTTTTGCATGTCCTCCATTTGTTTCTGCTGATCGGTTTCTGCTGTTGCTGCTTTATTTTCCTGATCGGCTTCTTTGGTTTCTTCATTTCCTCCGCATGCCGCTAAAACAACAGCCAAAAAGCTGGTCATTAATATAGACATCATTTTCTTCATGAATAACGATCCCCTTCCTCAGACAAAAAGTCTATCCTGGCATTATAAAGCATCGTTTAATGGAAAAGGACGTTATGAGCGATACTTAATTAAAATGTAAAAGGATTGAAACTCCCCATAATATCTGTAATCATCTGTATCACAGCAGTTAAGGGGGAGAGTCATATGGAAATCGTGTATTTCGCAGGCGGTTGTTTGTGGGGAGTACAGGCTTTTATCAAAACTTTACCCGGGGTTACGTTTACAGAAGCGGGAAGGGCCAATGGAACAACGGACACACTGGATGGCGACTATGACGGCTATGCCGAATGTGTCAAAACAGGATTTGATCCGGCAGTTGTATCCATCAGGGAATTAATGGGGTATTTCTTCGAAATCATTGATCCGTACAGTTTGAACAAACAAGGACAGGATGTCGGTGAGAAATACAGAACAGGCATCTACAGCGAAACGGAACAACATCTGGAAGAAGCGAGGGTATTCCTTACTGAAAGAGATGATTGTGAACGCATCGTTGTGGAAGTATTGCCCCTGACAAACTATGTGAGAAGCGCTGATGAACATCAGGACAGGCTGGCCAGATGTCCGGACGATTATTGTCATATCCCCATAGAGATCTTAAATAAATACAAAGGCCTCTCAACCATTCGCTGAAGGGTGGAAGGC
Organism: Bhargavaea sp. GQ12; assembly: GCF_059758705.1. Classification (NCBI taxonomy): domain Bacteria; kingdom Bacillati; phylum Bacillota; class Bacilli; order Caryophanales; family Caryophanaceae; genus Bhargavaea; species Bhargavaea sp. GQ12. The sequence goes on along the minus strand of NZ_JCAXEU010000012.1, from coordinate 66,049 downwards.
CTTTTCTGTGTTTTTCGCAACAGACGGCATGAAGGAATGATCGACTGCACATAAGAATTCGTTTCCCGTACTGAAGGAGCGGGTAGTTAAAAGTCATGCAGGAAGTAAAATGCATGGAAACTATCAAAGGAACGGGGTTATTTGATGTCTGCATTATATACAGCTAGTGCTACAGCGGTGGGCGGAAGACACGGACGGGTGGTTTCGTCCGATAACGTATTGGATCTGGATCTGAAAACACCGAAAGAACTCGGGGGCGAGGGCGGTCATGGCACAAACCCGGAACAGTTATTTGCTGCAGGATATTCAGCCTGCTTTGACTCCGCCTTAAATGTGGTCATCCGCACCAAAAAGCTGAAAGAGGTCACTTCTACTGCTGTAACGGCAGATGTGTCGATTCATAAAAATGAAGACAAAGGATTCAAGCTATCGGTCGTGCTGAAAGTGGAAGTGGAAGGTGTGGACAAAGCCACAGCCGAGGAGCTCGTGGAAGCAGCCCACCAGGTGTGCCCATATTCCAATGCAACAAGAGGGAATATCGAAGTCACTTTAGAAGTTGTAGAATAAATGAACAGATGACAAAGAGGGCCTCTCAACCATTCGCTGAATGATGAGAGGCCCGTTCTTTATTCGTTTAAACCGACAATTCAGCCGGGAAAAACAGAGCGCGTCCTTTTTCCCGCTTATCCAGCATGATCTGTTCCGGCTTAATTCCTTGGGCATTCAGGACTTCGATGTTCTGCGAAATGAACTCGTCACTGCCGACAATGTAGAAAATCCCGTCATGGTCGGAAGCCAGCTTGCTCGCTTCTTCGTAGTAGTCTTCGCGGCGGCTGACGAACTGTGCCGTGAAGTTTTTGTCAGGAGCGGATTCAAAGACATCCGTGAATAGAAAGTTTTTCGATGTATCGATGTTGAGGGAATGGATTTGGTTGACGTTGTCCGCCCGATCCAGGTAATCAAGCACCAGCGGCCTGAAAGTGGCCAGACCGACACCAGCCGAAAGCAGGTAAATGTTTTTGTTTTCCCGTTTAAGCGGTACGTTGGAATGCGTCTTAAACAGGGCCACTTCATCACCGGCTTTGAGATTTCTCAGAATCGATTTGTACTCGGAGCAAAGTTCGCGGATACGTGTCGTAATTCCGATCGTTCCTTCGCTTGGCAAAGTCGAGATGGACATATGGCGAACGAGGCCTTTGTTCGGTTTTTCACCGGCATTGAATCCTTTAAGGGCGAGGTGGGTGTGGGAGCCTTCTTCCCATGTAAAGCCTTCCGGGCAGTCAAGCATATAAGTTTTGACTTCAGGTGTTTCATCGATGATCTGATTGATCTTTGTCCAGTATATTTTCACGGTCTTATCCCCTTTAATCGTAATCAATATGCTGCTTCTATTATATAACAAATGATAATGTTTCTCAATTATTTGCACCTTCAAGAACCCCTTAGTACCGAAGCAGAGGGGTTCTTCCAATTATGTGTTTAGACACAGGACAACGACCCGGTATGGAGAGGTCTGAGCTGGAATGCTCCGAGTTGTAGGGCCATACTCTACAATCAGGTCCCGGTTTCCCGGATATCTCGAGAAGAGTTGACCGTTCTGTAAAATAATATGGGTATAAGGGGACAGATTCAGCTTCAACTCACCATCGCTGCTCACCAGCTGGTTGTCAAAATGATCCACTTTAATGAACTGATCAGGCTGATCCTTGACCATCACGAGCGCATGATATTGAGGAGGATAGATTAAAATGGCAGGTAAATCCCCATCATAATAACCTGTTAAACGGTCCCCCACATGGATGATTTCATGATCTGTGAAGTATGTGGAGGGGGTCACCACGAAATTCACGATGGATCCCAATTCATTTTCAAGCGTAAATAATTGGCTGCACCCTTGGCTGTAGCCGGGACTAAAATCACTGATCGCTGTGACCGTTCCATGAAACGAATAAAAATTAGTCATCCAATACCTCCAAGTCAATGGCAAGAGAACATCCGGCCGGCTGTTCAAATGATATGCAACCAGGCTCAAGGATGACCATGGCTGATAAGGAACGGTCAGATTAAGAAATTCGGACTATTTGAATGTTGGTGTAAATTGTTACACTTAAGATAGGAAATCCGCAGCGCGGAAGTGACATAAAACATCTAGATAAATGGGGATTTCACCATGTTAAGGATTTTAAAAATCGCCGGTGCTTTTGTCGGTGTTATCGTGGGTGCGGGTTTTGCATCCGGACAAGAAGTACTGCAATACTTCACCAGCTTCGGGCTTGATGGAATCTTTGGAGCTGTTTTGGCAACAGCGCTTTTTGCCTACCTCGGAATGGTCTTGGCGAATATCGGGAGCCGGCTAAAGGCAACATCCCATAAAAAAGCCATCTATGAAATCAGCGGGCGTTACCTTGGCATCATCGTGGACGCCATCATCATCTTCACCCTGTTCGGAGTCGGAGTGGTGATGATTGCGGGAGCGGGCTCTACGGTCAATCAGCAATTCGGCCTGCCTGTATTTGCCGGCAGCCTGATCATGGCCATTCTCGTTACGCTGGCCATGATGCTCAAAGTGGATAAAGTGATCGGAGTGATCGCTAGTATCACGCCGTTTCTCCTGATTTTCATCGGCATCATATCGGTATATAGCCTTGCCACGATGGACACTTCGTTTGCCGACCTTAACCCGATTGCGGAAAGCCAGGAAAAGTCGTTTCCGAACTGGTTCATCTCTGCAGTCAACTATGTGTCCTTTAACATTGCGGTAGGGGCGGGGATGGCACTCTTAACAGGCGGGTCTGAAAAAAATCCTCGTATTGCAGGCATTGGCGGTCTGCTTGGAGGACTCGCGATCGGGATCATGATTGTCGTTTCCCATCTGGCAATCTTCGCCCAGATCGATACAGTGGCGTCCTATGATCTTCCGTTATTGAAAATAGTGGAGGGCATCTCACCGATCCTGGCAGTCTTTATGGCTGTCGTCCTGTTCGGGATGATCTTCAACACAGCGCTTGGCATGTTCTACGGGTTTGTCGCCAGATTTTTCGAGATGGAGACGAAAAAAGCCCGTACAGCGACAGTCATCACTCTCGCCATCGGGTTTATCTTAAGCTTCGTCGGCTTTACGACTTTGGTGTCCAAGTTTTATTCCCTGATCGGCTACTTGGGACTGTTCCTGATCTTCGCTCTTATCTATGCACCGTTCAAGCTGAAGCGGGAAGGGAAGTAGTAGTCCATACAAAAGAACCTCCTCAATGCTGAGGAGGTTCTTTTGACTGTTTACGCCTGCCGTTTTGGCGTATTGAGAAGAACATTGAATCCGAAGCAGAAAATTCCGATCAGTGTTGCCAGGCCGCCAAATGTGGCAATCGGGAAAAAGATTGGATGGGCGCCTTGGATGGCAAGGGCAATTGCGATCATCATCACCGGCAAGCCGATGTTATGGAGCCAGAAGTGGCTCTTGGCAAGAACATTCGTTTCAAGGTTCGGATAGAGGTGATAGATGATGCCGACAAGTGCAAGTGACATCCAGCCCAATAAGTTAACATGAACATGGACCGACGTCAGGTCGAACAGATGGGTGAATGACATATAAAGTCCGATGGAAATGCCGATCATAAAGTAGACAACTGAGATTCTCAGGAAGGTCCTACCCACTGATAACCTCCTTTCCCGCAGACTTTTTGTGGACAAGGAGACGCTAGCTCCGTCTTTTGTCTTAATCCACTTTATGTGAATCTGAGACGAAATATGTCGCATTCCGGCTGAGTGCATCGGGATGCCTCCTCATTTGACGGATTAATTCCACCCCTTCTAGTAGAATAGAGAGGGAAGAAACACACTAAAGGACGTGAATCATATGAATGAATCGGTTGTGGTAATCACAGGTGCCGGGAGCGGACTCGGGGCATCTCTTGCCAAGAAGTATTCGGATGCCGGAAGCCATGTGTGCCTGCTTGGCCGTACAAGAGCAAAGCTGGAGCGGACGGCTGGTGATTTAACAGGCAACTATACAATCCATGAAGTGGACGTATCTTCAAAAAAAGAGGTCGACCGGGTATTCCGTGACATCGCAGAAACCTGCGGCCCTGTCGATATGCTGATCAACAATGCCGGTATTGGCGTTTTCGACCTTGCGGAGAACCTGGATGAATCGGCTGTCCATCAGATGATCGATATCAATCTGAAAGGGACGATCTTCTGTTCCCAGGCGGTTTTGCCGGAGATGAAAAATAGGGATCGGGGCATGATCGCCAATATCGTATCGACTGCCGGCCTTGACGGGAAAGTGACTGAATCCGTTTATTCTGCGAGCAAGTTCGGTGTGCGTGGCTTTACGGAAAGCCTTCATCTGGAATTGGCCGAAAGCCGCGTACGGATTTTTGCAGCCTATATGGGCGGGATGAAATCGGAGTTTTGGGATGGCATCTATACTCAGGAGCAAATTGCAAACCTGATGGAACCTGATGATGTCGCAGACATCATCATCGGGAATATCAAGGCCCGCAGGAATCTGAATGTGAAGGAAGTCGTAATCAAGAACAGTCTCTAGGGCTGGATGAAACAAGAGTCTGTCCTCCTTCCAATGGGCAAGTATAAGACCCCCTCACAACTGTTCTCAGTTGTCGAGGGGGTCTTGCTGTTGTTGGATTTTTGATGCCAATTCCTGCAACTATGGTACGAATAAGAGAGAATTGTGTAAAAAGTAGATTGAATCGTTTGAATATTTGTTCACGCGTGATAATCTGAAAACAGCGATGTCCGGCGACCGGTCATCAGCACACCAATTAGGGGGCGTTCGTTTGAAAGCAGTTACGGAAGCAGTCAACAGTACCGTTTGATGAGAGAGTCCAGCTGCATTTCGGTTTTATGGGTTTGTCGACCAGAGGCCGGCGTGTTTCAGGACGACACGAGGATGCAGTTTCAGCTGGGCCACCATCAGTTCTGCCAGATCTTCAGGCTGCATGACTTTCTCCGGATTGCCGTCGGTCAGGTTCAACTCGACCGCCATGTCCGTGGCGACCGTGCTCGGTGTAAGAGTCGTCACACGGATGTTTTTCTTGCGGACTTCGAGCATCAGTGACTCGCTCATGCCGATGACTGCTGCTTTGGAAGCAGAATAGGCGCCCGTTACCGGCGCGCCTTTCTGGCCGGCGGTGGAGGAGATGTTGATGATGTCGCCGGTGTTCCGCTCCAGCATTTCAGGGAGCACGGCGCGTGTGGTGTAGTAGACGCCTTTCACGTTGACGTCGATGATCTTGGTCCATTCCTCGGGGGTCAGGTCCATGAAGCCGCCGAACTTCGAAATGCCGGCGTTGTTGACGAGGATATCGATCGGGCCGAGTTCACCCCGGATCGATTCGACTGCAGCTGTAACGGATTCAAGGTCCGAAATGTCTGCCGCGGCAATTGCGACCTTTACATCGTATGCTTTCAATTCTTCAGCCACATTCTGAAGGTTTTCCGATGTGCGGCCGACCAGGCCGATATGGATGCCTTCCTTTGCGAAAGCAATGGCAGTTGCACGGCCGATTCCGCGACCGGCACCGGTGATCAGTGCCACTTTACCTGAGATGGTTTGCATAGGTGTTGCTCCTCTCCAAATGTGATGAGAACAAATTAAAGTGTACGATACCGAGCTTTTGTGTGGTTAGTTAAATGCCTGTCGGCCGTCATTTCTCGCCAAACGCCAGCCGTAGCCCAATTAGCGTGAACAGGCCGCCCTGAATGAGGTTCAACCTTCTTGAAAGCGATGGATTCCTGCGGATCAGCACACCGACTTTGCCGGCAAAAAGGCTGATCAGTGAAAAGATGACAAACGCCTGAATCAGGAATACAAGGCCGAGTATCAGCATCTGCAGCTGGATATTGCCTGTCCCGTTTGTGATGAACTGGGGCAGCAGAGCCAGGAAGAACAGGGAGACTTTTGGATTCAGCAGGTTCATGATCAGCCCTTTTTTGTACAGCGAGCGGTAATCCAGTGCCGTACCGCTTTCAAGAGTCAGGGCTGTGTCCTTTGCTTTAAATGACTGATAGGCCAGGTACAGCAAGTAAGCGGCTCCCGCGTACTTCACGACAGAAAAGGCGAAGGCGGACTGATAGATCAAAGCAGACAGGCCGATCACGGCTGCCGCGATATGTACGAGCAGGCCCGTGCAAAGACCAAGCGTTGTCCAGATGCCTGCCAGTTTCCCGCCGGCGATGCTCTGGGCCAAGGTGAACAGGTTATCTGGCCCCGGCATGATGGTCAGTACAACTGCGGCACCCAGAAATGGAAGAATTAATACCAGGTCCATTGCATTTCCTCCGTTTCTTACAAGCTTAGTCTCTTACTCAATCCTATGGTATATAACGACATTTTGAGTTTATAGGTTGGATGACAACAATTCTACAATATGATTTGTGGACAAGCACCAAATGATTATTAATTGAAATGGGAAGGGGAATGGAATATGCGTACAAACTTAAAGCATTTTATTAATGGGGAATGGGTGGACTCAACCGGTTCAGAAACGATTGATGTCCTCAACCCGGCAACTGAAGAAGTGATCGGGCAAATCAGTAACGGAACAACAGAAGATCTGGACAAAGCAGTCGCGGCAGCCCGTGCAGCATTCCCGGCATTTTCGAGAACAACAAAAGAAGAACGCATCGACCTGCTGAACCGGATTGCAGATGAATATGAGAAGCGGAAAGACGATATTGTTGAAGTGATCACCGAAGAATTGGGCGCACCTCTTTCGATCAGTGAAAAAGTCCATTACACGCTGGGCCTGGCGCACTATCGCCAGGCAGCAAAAGAGCTGGAAACCTTTGAGTTCACCGAGACGCGCGGCGGTAAGGTGATCCGCAAAGAGGCGATTGGTGTATCCGGCCTGATCACACCCTGGAATTTCCCGACAAACCAGGCTTCTACCAAGATCGCCAGTGCTCTTGCGGCAGGATCGGCCGTCGTTTTGAAGCCGTCTGAACTTACACCGTTTGCGGCCATCATTCTGGCTGAGATCTTCCAGGCGGCAGGTGTTCCAAAAGGTGTATTCAATCTTGTAAACGGTAACGGGGAAGTTGTCGGTAATGGCATCAGTTCACACCCTGATATCGACTTTGTATCCTTTACGGGATCCGGGCCGGTCGGCCAGAAGATCACCGAGAATGCTGCGAAACATATTAAGAAGGTCGCACTGGAATTAGGCGGAAAATCCCCGATGGTCATCCTTGATGACTATGACACGAAGAAAGCAGCGAAAATTGCCGTTTCCGCCCTTGTGCTGAATTCCGGCCAAGTCTGCTCCGCAGCCACAAGGACGCTTGTCCCGAAATCGAAGCTCGACGAATTCACCGAAGCAGTAAAAGAGGTATTGCCGAACTTCCCGGTTGGCGACCCGCAAAACGAAACCAGCTTTATGGGTCCGCTCGTGTCCGAGAAACAGTATAACCGGGTCCAGGGTTATATTGAGAAAGGCCTGGAAGAAGGCGCGACTCTTGTGGTCGGAGGGACCGGAAAACCGGAAGGGCTTGATCAGGGCTACTATGTAAAGCCGACCGTGTTTACGAACGTGAAAAACGATATGGTGATCGCCCAGGAAGAGATTTTCGGGCCGGTGATGTCGATCATCACTTATGACGATCTGGACGAAGCAATCGAAATCGCGAACGATACGGTTTATGGATTGGCCGGATATGTGGTCGGTGAAGACGAAGAGAAGGTGGAGAAAGTCGCCTCATCCATCCGTGCCGGCCTGATCACCGTTAACGATGCCCCATTTGATTTCTCTGCTTCATTCGGCGGATATAAACAATCCGGAATCGGCCGCGAATGGGGAGTCTTCGGTATCGAGGAATACCTGGAGATCAAGTCTGTAGTCGGTGTCCGGGTAGGAGTTCCTTCCTAACAATATCTAAGGGCTGCCACTGTAGTGGGTAACTGCTGTGGCAGGCTCTTTTTGTGCTTGTTGCACGGCCAGATCAAACAAATAGTTTTTGGGAATGGGGGAGTTTCTGTGGAAACAAAAACAGCAGTAATCAACAATCCAACCGGTGATGGTCAATTTGAGTCATTGAACGTGGAAACCAAGGTGGCAATAATCAATGATCCAAGCGGTGATTATGAATTTGAGATCATCAATTTGGGGGAACTGCATCCTGATGAAGTCGTGGTAAAGGTGGTGGCGAGCGGAATCTGCCAATCTGATGAGGGGGTAAGAGATGGCAGTATGGCTCCGTTGCCGGCGGTCCTGGGCCATGAAGGAGCAGGGATTATCGAGAAAGTCGGAAGTGGCGTGAAAGGATTTAAAGTGGGCGATCAGGTTGTCATGTCATTCGGTTATTGTACGGTATGCGAAAGCTGCCGAACCGGACAGCCATCCACTTGTGATCATTATAGTGAGCTGAATATCACCGGCGGAGAGCATCAGGACGGCACTCACCGATTCTACAAAAAGGACGGAACACCTGTAAGCAATTTTCTTAACCAAGGGTCATTTTCCACTTATACAATCACAAGCGAGGCAAGCCTGATAAAAGTAGATCCGAATGCTGATCTGCGTAAACTGGCGCCGCTCGGCTGCGGACTGATGACTGGTTTTGGTACGGTGACGAGTGCGATGAAGCCGGAGACAGGAAGTTCCATTGCCGTTTTTGGAACAGGTGCCGTAGGGCTCGGAGCAATGATGACCGCCAAGATTGAAGGCTGCTCCACAATCATTGCTGTCGATATTGTTGATTCCCGTTTGGAATTGGCCCGGGAACTTGGTGCGACACACACCATCAACAGCAAAACTGAAAACCTGCAGGAACGCATTGCGGAGATTACCAATGGAAAAGGTGTGAACTATTCGGTTGATACCACAGGGGTCTCACAGGTCATGCTCGCGTCGGTACAGGCTTTATCAAAGAATGGCGTGGCTGTCCCGCTTGCTGTAACCAAAAACAACATAGATTTTAACCCATTATTGGAATTGGTGCTGGGCACCCGAAAACTGCTTGGGGTGAATCTTGGGAACGTCGTGCCCCAACTGGCTGTTCCAAAGCTTGTTGAATACTACAATCAAGGCAAATTTCCGTTTGACAAGCTGATCAAATATTATAGGTTCGAGGATATCAACAAGGCGGCTTCGGATGCTGTAAACGGAATTACCATTAAACCGGTTATGATCATTGATGAGGAATACCGGAAAGACGATCCCGTTGAATATGTTGGTTGAAGATATCTGCAATACTGATTTTCATTAAAAAGCCGGTCCGGAAGTTATTTTTCCGGACCGGATTTCCGTTTGGTTTTTGGGCATGAGGAAAAGTTATTCCAATCGATGGCAATCCAAACATTAGTATTGGTCTGTTTCAGTTGATGTAAAGAAGTGAATACTATGGGTGTAGAAGTAGACAAGGAGGAGAAGCGGATGACCATCGATTTCAAAGACCATGGAAACGAACCGTATGTATTCAATATCGAAGACGCGACGATGAAAAATGAGAATTTCCGTACGACGATCTGGACAGGGGAAAAGCTCCAGGTGACTCTGATGACGATACCGCCTGGCGACGATATCGGATTGGAAGTCCACAAGGGGATCGATCAGTTCCTCCGCGTCGAGAGCGGCAAGGGGCTCTGCCAGATGGGACCTTCAGAGGATAACCTGAACTTCGAGAAGGAAGTCAATGCGGAAGATGTCATCCTTGTTCCGGCTGATACCTGGCATAATGTGAGGACCCTTGGAGAAGAGCCGCTGAAGATTTATTCCATTTATGCAGGTCCTGACCACAAGCCCGGCACTGTTCACAAAACACATGAAGACGCGGAAAATGACCCCGATGAGCAATAAAGGAAAAGCGCCAACATTGAAAGTCGGCACGCTTAAAGCGGCAGTGTCCTTTTGGGACAGCAGCCGCTTTTTAGTTTGAAGTTATTCGGTCACTTCGATGTAGCCGACAGCCCCCATCGTTGCATGGTCAAATTGATGGGTGACCATCGAGTAGGTGCCTGCCTCGGTCACAGTAAACTCAACAACTGCACCGCCGCTTGCCGGCAGCATGACAGTCTGCATGCCGTCCAGAACATTTTTCGGGTTGCCGTCCAGATAGACTGTATCAAAAAGTGTACCGGTTACATGGAAGGAACTGATTTCATTCGGCCCGACATTGTTAAGATAAAACCTGATCTTTTCACCGACTTTTGCCTGCAGCGGCGAGTCTTTTAGGCTGTAGGTGGTTCCGTTCGTGTTGATGTCGCCTTCGTTCAGGGCTTTGGCGGAGAAGACCACCTGGTTCGGCTCTCCAAAAGTCATGTCATCCAAGTCGTTGTAGTTGTACCATTCGTTCTGGATGATGACGAATTCCCGGTCTACCTCCTGATCTGTCGGATAACCGTCCTTGGGCTTCACGATGATCGTCCCGTGCATCCCGTTGGCGATATGGGACAGGACAGGAGGGGTGCCGCAATGATACATGAAAACTCCCGGGTTGTTCGCCGGATAAGTGAACGTTCCTTCTTCATTGGGCAGGACGTCGGTGAACTTTTCCGAAGGAGCGGCGTGCACAGCGTGGAAGTCCATGCTGTGCGGTACTGCCGGATCCATGTTCTTCAGGGTGAAATTGATAACGTCGCCTTCGTTGACCACGACGACCGGCCCCGGTGCTTCGCCGTTGAAATTCCAGGTTTTGTACATCAGACCTTTATCGATTTCAATGTCGGTCACCTGGGCCGTCATTTCCACGTGAACTTCGCTTGGTCCGGTACGTTCTACCCGGAGCGGAATCGGTTCTTGATTTACTTGGGCATGGGGCGCAAAAACGTCAGTTCCTTTAATCGTTTCAACCGTTGCCTGGCTATTTTCGGATGCGGCTTCTGTGTTTTTTCCTTCGGCAAGATCGGACTGTGCACAGGCACTGAGCAACAACAGGGCGGCCAAACTGATAGGAAATAGCTTTTTCAGGTTCATGTTTGACACCTCTTTGGTTGTTTAGGGAAGCTGACAACTTAAGCGCCGCTCCTTCAACTCCTCCTTTCTGATGGTGATCACCGATTTATATATAGGAAGAAGATCTGGTTAAGTTATTGGCTTCCGTTTATGTTACATCTTGATTATACAATCTGTATCATAGAAATGGAGACGCCTGTATCTATCTATTTTAAACTGACAACTCTTTTAGGTCTTTGTGTGAACATTCTCTTTTAAACATTCTTGATTCCAAATATTGTTTTATAATGAAGAGGTATGCTGATCTTCTGTTGAAAAAATATTGTGTATATTGAGAATATTAAGCGGTTAAATCACACTTCAGAGATGATAATTGCCGCACACGCGAGAGGCAAGAATTCCTGTATTTAAAGAATACCCCGGTGATCCCCGACATTTCGAACAATTCGTGTCAATCTGAACAACGGCCGCTTATCGGTTGACTATAGGCGAGATTCATATAATAATGAGTATGTGATTAGAATTATTATAGTTAAGTAGATAGAGATGGTTTTCCGCCACTGTCGAACAACTATAAAATACATACAAACAGGAGGAATTTTTAATGTCTCTTATCGGTAAAACAATCGAACCATTCAAAGCGAACGCGTACAACGCAGGCACAGGCGAATTCATCGAGGTGACTGACGAAAGCATGAAAGGCAAATGGGGCATCGTCTGCTTCTACCCAGCCGACTTCACATTCGTCTGCCCGACTGAGCTCAGCGACCTGCAGAAAGAATACGCGACACTGAAAGACCTCGGCGTAGAAGTTTACTCTGTGTCGACAGACACTCACTTCACGCACAAGGCATGGCACGACCACTCCGAAGCGATCAGCACACTGGAATATGTCATGATCGGTGACCCTTCCCAGAAAATCACACGCAGCTTCGACGTTCTCGACGAAGAAGAGGGCCTTGCACAGCGCGGCACATTCATCATCGACCCGGATGGTGTTGTACAGGCAGCTGAAATCAACGCTGACGGCATCGGCCGTGACGCAAGCACGCTCGTGAACAAGATCAAAGCGGCTCAGTACGTCCGCAACAACCCAGGCGAAGTCTGCCCTGCAAAATGGCAGGAAGGCGAAGAAACATTGAAGCCAAGCCTTGACCTCGTAGGCAAAATTTAAGGAGAGATCACATGGCACTCGATGCACAGATCAAGCAGCAACTTGCACAGTATCTCGAACTGATGGAGGGCGATGTTGTCCTTAAGGTCAGTGCGGGATCTGATAAAGCATCCCAGGAAATGACGGCTCTGACCGATGAACTGGCAGCCATGTCGTCCCGCATCAAAGTGGAACAGGCTGAGCTGGAAAGAACGCCAAGCTTCAGTGTGAGCCGCCCGGGCGAAGAAACCGGCATCGTCTTTGCCGGCACGCCGCTCGGCCACGAATTCACTTCTCTCGTCCTTGCACTTCTTCAGGTAAGCGGACGTGCACCGAAAGTGGATGAGAAAGTGATCAAGCAAGTGAAGAACATCAAAGATGAACTTCATTTTGTTTCCTACATCAGCCTGACTTGCCAGAACTGCCCTGAAGTGGTGCAGGCACTCAACACGATGAGTGTCCTGAACCCGAACATCACACACTCGATGGTTGACGGTGCGGTGTTCAAGGAAGAAGTTGAAAGCAAGAACATCATGGCTGTACCGACCGTTTACCTGAACGGCGAGCCGTTCACGAACGGACGCAAGACAATCGAAGAAATCCTCGCAGAACTCGGAAGCACCGCAGACGCTTCCGAATTCGAAGACAAAGAGCCGTTTGACGTTCTCGTTGTCGGCGGGGGCCCGGCTGGCGCGAGCGCGGCAATTTATGCCGCGCGCAAGGGAATTCGTACAGGAGTTGTCGCCGAGCGTTTCGGCGGACAGATTCTGGATACGGCAGCGATCGAAAACTTCATCAGCGTAAAGCACACTGAAGGGCCGAAGCTCGCAGCGAGCCTCGAAGAGCACGTTAAAGAGTACAACGTAGACGTGATGAACCTTCAGCGCGCGAAGCGCCTTGAGAAAAAGGACTTTGTCGAGATCGAGCTGGAAAACGGCGCGGTACTCAAGAGCAAGTCTGTGATCATCGCGACAGGCGCCCGCTGGCGCAACATCGGTGTCCCGGGCGAAGCGGAATTCCGCAACAAGGGCGTGGCTTACTGCCCGCACTGTGACGGTCCGCTGTTTGCAGGCAAGGACGTTGCGGTTGTCGGCGGCGGCAACTCCGGTATCGAGGCGGCGATCGATCTCGCGGGCATCACGAACCATGTGACGGTCCTCGAATTCGGTTCCGAGCTGAAGGCAGATTCCGTTCTTCAGGAGCGCCTGTACAGCTTGCCGAACGTTACTGTTGTGAAAAACGCCCAGACGACGGAAATCACCGGTACTGACAAAGTAAACGGCATTTCTTATATCGACCGTGAATCCGGCGAGGAAAAGCATGTTGAACTGTCGGGCGTCTTCGTCCAGATCGGCCTCGTGCCGAACACGGACTGGCTCGGCGACTCGGTGGAACGCAATAAGTTCGGCGAAATCGTGGTCGACAAGCGCGGCGCGACGAATGTGCCTGGCGTGTTCGCAGCGGGAGACTGCTCGGACAGCGCGTATAAGCAGATCATCATCTCGATGGGTGCGGGTGCGACGGCATCGTTGAGCGCATTCGACTATCTGGTCCGCAGCCAGGTTGAAACAGTAAACGCATAATCACTGGGAGCAGGTTCATTGTGAACCTGCTCTTTTTTTGTCTGCAGAAACGGTTGTTACCTGTATTCTCGTTGTCTCTGCCTGTACTCTCAGGGACGTTGCTTGTACATTCGTTATCTCTACTTGTACCTCGTGATCGTCGCCTGTACTCTCGCTGACCGCATTGCACCCTGTTCTTCGATTTCCCCCTACCGGAGCGGCAGGAAATTCGATAGAGTGAGAGAAGATGGCCGGCGGTGAAACCATTTCACTGCCGATGCGTATTAGTTAGAACACCACAGTTGAAAAGGGGGTGTCCCTCGTGAGTGAAGAAATGAAAGAGCTGCTGAAGCGCCTCGCCGCTATGGAAGAGGAGATGCGGGCGATGCGGCAGGATCTCATATCGCTGAAATCCGGGGAGAAACGGGTAGAACAGCCGGACCGCCATGAACCGGGAGAACCTGAGACGATGGAGCCGGAAGAACTGTCCGCTCCTAAACCGGAGAATGTGCCGGAAAGTCCGTCTGAGCCGGATTTCCTACGAGAGAAATCAGCCCTGTCAGAGGAGCCATCGTCGGAGGATGAACAGGCGGTCATGGAATCCGAAGAGCAGCGTGAGGAAACCGGTGAAGCCCGGACGCCGTCCCTGTCTGAAATGATGGCGAGTATTGGGCTGGGCGGTCCAAAAGAATCAGGAGAGGAACCGCCGGAGCCTAAGCAAAAAGAAGAAGAACGGGAACTGCCCGAAGAGGCCGGCCAGCCCGGAATGGCGGAACCGGATGGAACGCCGGATGACCAGAGAAGCATGCAGCCGCCCGGCTCATATGGCTGGCTGCGCCAGCCCGGCGAAGAAAAGCGGGTACAGCCAGGGAAAAAAGATACTCCTCCTCCGGCTCCGAAGCCGGTTTTCAAGGAACAGAAACCGTTCGACTTCGAGCAGCAGTTTGCGGTCTGGTTGCCGAGGGTGTTCATGGTCATCCTGCTGCTTGGCGTACTGTGGGGTCTTAAGGTCAGCTTTGACATGGGTTGGATCACCGAAGGGGTCAGGGTGGTTCTCGGCTACCTCGGATCCGTCCTGCTCGGGTATCTGGGCTACCGGTCCGTCCGGAATGCCCGGCGCGGATTCGGCCTTACACTCTGGGGCGGGACGATCGTCCTCGGGATCCTGACGACGTTTGCTGCAAATCAGCTTTACGGCTATCTGCCGCTTGTCCCGGCATTTTTGATCGGCATTGCCTATATTGCCGCGGGTATCTATGCATCGGTACGGACAAAGTCGGAGACGCTCACCGTGTTTACGGCGATTGCAGGCTTCCTTCTGCCGTTCCTTCTGGAAGGGGAAGGGGCGTCCGCGCTCATGTTCTGCGCGTATGTCCTGATTTTGTTCCTGTCGCTGTTCTACGTGTCGATCAGAAGCCGTCACCGCGTGACGTTCTATGCGCTGTTCCTTCTGTTTAACGTGACACTGTTCCTGTATCTTGTGCTGGACGGAATACGGGGCGGGCATGAGAATCTCATTGCGGCTACCGCACTTATCCAGCATCTGGCGCTTCTTTTCTTTTACCTGAAAGGCAGTATTCCGAGATTCATCTTCACGGAAGTGCTGCTGTATGTGAACTTCGTGTTCGGCATCATGTGGATCCAACTGTTCGACGAGCCTACACTGCAGGCCGCATACGGTGTGCTGGCAGTTCTGTATGCTGCACTGGCTGTGTATGCCTCCATGTTGAAAGATCCGCCTCTGCAGGACATCTTGTCGACGTTGGCAGTGGCGGCAACCGCCGCCTTCATCCTCAGCTTCCGCATGGATGAGCCGGCGATGAAGCTGATGCTGCTGTTCGTTGTCGGAGCGGCCGGCATTTGGGCCGGGCTCCGTTCGGGTGCGATGCGGACGCTTGCCGTGTCGGGCGGGCTTTATGCACTTGGTGCATTGTCCACGGTGTCGTTTGGCTGGTTCCAAGAGATTTTCTCCGCAGAACACGCCGTATGGCTCATGTTCATCGGCACACTTGCGCTTGTCTATGCTGCGTTTTATCAATACCGGCCCGCATGGATCAAGACTTCACAGGTCGATGCCGCGCTGATTGCCGGTCAGATTGTTGTCCTGATCTACCTGTTCCGTCTGTCTGGTGTTCTCCTTCGGGATGTGGATCTGCCAATAGGACCGGAGTGGCATCTGAGGATTGGCCTCATCGGCCTCTTGGCATTCGGCAGCTTCTTCCTTCAACGGTCGGCTCATGGCCGGTATGTGGCCGAAGCCGGGGTGATTGAGTTTCTTGTACTCGGTGCCGTCCTCATGTTTATGCCGATGACCGGCTGGCGGGGCGGCGGCTACTGGCTCAGCTTCGTGGTCAGCCTGCTGTTCGCGGCCGGGATGACTTACCTGTTCGTAAAAGTGATACGGGGACAGCTTGCCTCAAAATTCCGGATGGGTGTTCCGGTGATTGCGTTCCTGCTTCAGTTCTACTATTTCTTCCTGTTGAACAAGTTGCTCTTCTCGGGCGTCAGAGAGTTTGGCTGGCAACAAGAGACGGTTCTTTTCGTCCACACCTTCCTTCTTTTCCTGTTCGCGTTCGTGTCAATCACGGCCGGCAGGAAGATGGGCTGGAAAGCGGTGCGGAACGCCGGCTTCATTATTCTCGTTGTCAGCTTCCTGAAGCTGTTCATCATCGACCTGGCCTCGGTCTCTGTCGTCATCCGCGCGATTCTCTTTACAGCGGTCGGTGCAGCCGGCCTCATCTATTCGAGGACGCTGCAGAAAGAAGACGGGGAATAAGGGAAAGCCTCAGCTTCCGGTTAACGCCGGAAGCTTTTTTTATTTTCAGAAGTGGTTTCGTCATTCACTCCTATAATCTCGTCATTCGACCGCCCGGTTTCGTCATTCAACAGGATAATCTCGTCATTCGACCGTCTCGCCTGGGCGAATGACGGAATTAAGGCCACGAATGACGAAATTGGAGCCCGGAATGACGAAATCAGGGCCATGAATGACGAAACCGGCCAAATCTCAATTTCCTTCCCCTGTCTAATAACAGCGTCCCCGGGTATAGGATGGAAGAACAGGAGGCGGTAGAATGGAAAACCTGCAAGGCAAAACAGCGATCGTGACAGGCGCGAGCAGTGGCATCGGAAAGGCCATAGCCCGGCGGCTCGCCAAAGAGGGGATGAATGTAGTCCTTGCGGCAAGGAGCACAGAAAAGCTGACGGACGTGGAAGAGGTGATCAACAGCAGCGGGAGCGGCGAGGCCATCGCAGTACCGACCGACATGGCGGACAAGACGAGTGTCGGAGAACTTGTCCGAAAGGCGCAAGAGGCATACGGTTCCGTCGATATCCTTGTCAACAATGCCGGGCAGATGCTCGCCGGAACGGTGCGCTCGGGAAAGACAGAGGAATGGGACAGCATGATCGATGTGAACATCAAGGGTGTGCTATATGGCGCAAACGCAGTTTTGCCGGGAATGATCAGCCGGGGAGCCGGCCACATTCTGAACATCGACTCCGTCTCGGGCCACGAAGTGACCAAGACAAGCACCGTCTATAGTGCGACGAAGTTCGCCGTACGGGCGGTTTCGATGGGTCTTGAGAAGGAACTGGCCCGCACCGGTGTCCGTGTGACCAATATTTCACCGGGGATGGTCGACACTCCGCTGATGGGCTCTAGAAGCGTCGACAGAAAAATTCTTGATCCGGAAAACATTGCGGATGCCATCGTCTACGCCCTCACCCAACCTGCCCATGTCAATGTAAACGAAATCACGATCAGGCCGGTCTGACCAGTATATCCGGTACCCGTATGGCTCTCTTTAAGCTGATGCCAAGCGGGTCCTTTCTTTTCATAGAAAAGAAGGTTCAGAATTATTGAACTGTTGGAAGACTTTACGTAAGATTGATGATAAAAGGAGGCGGCCTGAATGTCAGACCCTACAATTTTTGAAAACCTCAAGGTCGCGTTTGAAAATCACCTATATAACTTGGACAACCTGGAAAAAAGGATTCTGATTACGGGTCGTTCTGATGTTATGAATCTGGCCGATCTGTCCCGCACGCTCATCATCCGTTTTGTGCGTACTGATCGTCCGGATATCCCAGTCGAAGTGGAGCTGTCGGCATCCGCCAGGGACCTGGCAGGCGAGATACTGGAAGTTTCGGGAGAAGAGCCCGGTGTGACACTAAGTGTCCGGTTCTATAAACCGATCACGGACGCCGCTAAACAGTGCGAAAGCATCGGAGCCTTGCTTGCGGATCTGTGGGAGCGTGACATCCGGCTTACGCAGACTCTGAGCTTCGACTATCCCAAGGGGGATGCGGGATGGACGAACCGGGTGGAGGCTGTGTTCAATACCCGCCTGGATGAGGATCACATGGGGGCCATCGGCGGATTTGCCGAATCGGTGATCGAGGCGGCGGGAAGGATCGCCGCTATTTAGTGAGAGGGGAAGGAAGTGGGGATATGGCAGAAGCCATCAGACAACAGACATATACCATTTATCCGGTTATTCAGCCGGCGGACTATCCGACGCTGAAGACCATCAATTTCTTCCTTATCCGAAGGGAAGACGGGCTTGTCCTGATTGATGCGGGTGTGGATACAGATGACTGCATGGACAGGCTTCGGGACACTCTAAAACAGGCGGGCGCAGAAATCGGTGACCTGGATGCCATTCTCCTGACGCACCACCATGAGGACCATGCCGGGCTCGTGCCGAGAATCCTTGAGGAAAAAGATATCCCGGTCTATGCGCATCGTGACGCGGTTCCGAGGCTGAGGCTCGATAAGGAGTTCCTTGAAATGCGCCTTGCTTTTTTCCGGCGGCTCTACCGTGAGATGGGCGGCGGTGAGATGGGGACAGGGCGCTTCGCCCGTCTTGAGCAAACGATACGGGAAGCTCCGAAGTATGCACTTAAGGCTGAAATCGTTGAAATCGGAGAAGGGGATCGTGTTTTCGGTTTTGAGGTGATTGAGACGCCGGGCCACTCTCCTGACAGCATCACATTCCTGGATGCGGAGGGCCGGGCGGCATTTACGGGGGATGTGCTGATTGACGGCTCTTCCGTCAATGCCATCATCGACCCGGCAGCGAACGGAAGCCGGCTCCCGTCGGTCAGCCAGCAGCGCCGTTCTCTCGAAAGACTGGCCCGGCTGGATGCCGATGTCCTTTATACAGGACATCACGGTTCTATCCGCAATCACAGGGAACTTGTACGGGACCGCATTTCCAGAATGGATAAGAAGTGTGAGAAGCTGATCAGTCTCATCGGAAGCGGCATCTCGGTCCCTGCGCAAATCACAGAAGCCTATTACGGCAAGCTGTACAACACACAGTTCCCGCTTGTCATGTCTGAGATTATCGGACATCTCGACTATCTCGAAGAACAGGGGAAAGTGGAGAAGGCGATGGAAGACGGAGTGTGGCACTATCATCCTGCTTGACAAATATGGAAAAATCACTCTCATTTAGATTGGATGATTCTCATTCTTGAATTCGAGATTGAACTTCATTAATAAATATGAGATGAGATGAATAAGACTGTCCTCATAGGGGAAAATAAAAAATTGATACTCAAATCATTTGCAAGTCGGCTGCGGCTTGATTATACTTGATTTGAAGTTGTTTAGAATAATTCTATTTAGAAAGTGATTCTAAACAAACCAGCCCTTCCTACTTTAAAAA
The DNA here is from genome assembly GCF_059758705.1 of Bhargavaea sp. GQ12. Classification (NCBI taxonomy): domain Bacteria; kingdom Bacillati; phylum Bacillota; class Bacilli; order Caryophanales; family Caryophanaceae; genus Bhargavaea; species Bhargavaea sp. GQ12. Next base: position 46,749 of record NZ_JCAXEU010000012.1, on the reverse strand, counting down.
CATTCTGAAAACAGGTAGTATAAGGGTATAGACGATCTCAAGGAGGTTTTCATGTTGGCGGAAGACAAAAAGATGAATGGTTCAAACGAGCAGGTCGATCGCGAGGCGCTGACGACTCGCCAGGGACATCCCGTAATCGACAACCAGAACATCAAAACACTCGGCAACCGCGGTCCTGCGATGATGGAGAACTATCACTTCATCGAGAAGATGTCGCACTTTGACCGGGAAGAGGTACCGGAGCGTGTCGTGCACGCACGCGGTACGGGTGCATTCGGTTACTTTGAGACATACGGCAAAGTCGGTGACGAGCCGGCCGAGAAGTACACACGCGCAAAGGTATTCCAGGATGCCGGCAAGAAGACACCGGTACTTGTCCGCTTCTCCACGGTTGCCGGATCGAAGGATGCTCCTGAAACTGACCGTGACCCGCGCGGCTTCGCGGTGAAGTTCTACACAGAAGACGGCAACTGGGACCTTGTCGGTAACAACCTGAAAATCTTCTTTATCCGTGACGCGATGAAATTCCCTGACATGATCCACGCCTTCAAGGCGGACCCTGCGTCGAACGTTCCGGACCCGCGCCGCATGTTCGACTTCGTCTCCCGTTCGCCTGAAGCGACACATATGATCACATTCCTGTTCTCCCCATGGGGCCGTCCTGCAACCTACCGCCACATGCAGGGATCGGGCGTCAACACATACAAGTGGGTCAACGACAAGGGCGAAGCGGTCCTCGTCAAATACCACTGGGAGCCGAAACAGGGCATCCGCAACCTGACGACAAAAGACGCAATGGAGATCCAGGGCAAGAACGTCGCCCACATGACTCAGGATCTCTACGAAGCGATCGAGCGCGGCGAGTATCCGGAGTGGGAACTCTATGTCCAGATCATGGAGGACGGCTATCATCCGGAACTCGATTTCGATCCGCTGGATGATACGAAACTGTGGCCGGAGGATAAGTTCCCTTGGCTGCCGGTCGGCAAGATGGTCCTCAATGAGAACCCGACGGACTTCCATTCACAGATTGAGCAGGCGGCATTCGGTACGGGAGTGCTCGTCGACGGAATGGACTTTTCCGACGACAAGATGCTCCAAGGCCGGACATTCTCCTACTCCGATACACAGCGTTACCGTGTCGGCGCGAACTACCTCCAACTACCGGTCAACGCGCCAAAAGCGAAAGTCCGCACGAACCAGCACCGCGGCCAGATGAGCATGCGCACACCGGAAGAAGCAGGAGGCAATCCGCACATCAACTACGAGCCGTCCATGGTCGGCGGCCTGCAGGAAGCGGACAAATCCGAGCGCACGCCTCACAACCCTGAATACAGCGGCAAGGTCATGAGTGAGCAGATCGACCGTCCGAACAACTACGGACAGGCCGGCGAAACTTACCGCGCATTCGAAGAGTGGGAGCGCGAAGAACTCATCTCCAACCTGTCTGATGTGCTATCGATCTGTGACAAGCGCATCCAGGATGCAATGGTCCATCACTTCACACAGGCTGATGAAGACTATGGCCGCCGCGTGAAGGAAGGCATCGAGGCGAAGATGAAGGAAATTGAAGCAAAAGGCGATGATGACCGCCTTCCTGGCCAGGAAGCAGGCGTCAAGTCGAAATACGGCGAAGGCGGCACAAACGCCCAAAACGAAGCTGTTGACGAAGCCGTTGAAAAAGGCCGCGAAACAGACGGTTACTAATTACTAAAACTCCGGTCATCATAGGCTGTCCAACTTCTGATGACTCTTGATGGGAACGATGCATGCCACGTCGCATGCATCGTTCTTTTTTACCATTTTGAGTATTCAGTGTTGACTGACTTATTCAATATCTATATCATGGAGTCAACCTTACTAACTGAATAGAAGTTTTCCTTATCTAGAGACGGGGGAGGAATCTGGTCCTACGATCCCGCAGCAACCGTTACGATGTAACAAGGTGCTCATTCCAGCAAGCGTATGCTTGAAAGATGAGGGTGGAATAGATGAATTTGCCTCTTCCCCCTCCGGGAAGAGGTTTTTTTGCTTGTCCGGGATGTGCTTTGGGGCTTGCGGTATGAGAGCTAAGGCAACCCGACAACCATTATTCCGACTTTTTATATGGAGATAGTTAGTTAAGGACCTGAAAGGGGAGACGATTCATGGGGAAGAAAAAGCAGATTCATTTAAATGGTTTTGTACAAAATTCACCGTCACCGCACTCGACCGGCCTTTGGAAGCATGAAAAAGACGAAGGGATTAACCATAACGGGCTGGATTTCTGGACAGAAACCGCAAAAGTATTGGAGCGGGGGAAATTCGATGCTGTCTTTATCGCGGATGTGCTTGGAACCTATTCGGTTTATGGCAGCAGCCATGAAGCGGCCGTCCGCCATGCTGTACAGTTGCCTGCGCACGACCCGTTATTGATCATCTCCGCCATGGCACAGGTGACAGAACATATCGGATTTGCACCGACTGTCTCTACGACTTATGCCCAGCCTTATGCATTGGCGCGCCAGCTCTCGACATTGGATCATGTGACAGAAGGCCGGCTCGGATGGAATGTAGTCACTTCCTATCTGGAAAGTGAAGCGGTCAATCTCGGGTTGTCCGGACGACTCCCGAAAAGTCAGCGCTACGACCGTGCGGACGAATTCCTCGAAGTGGTGTATAAGCTTTGGGAACACAGCTGGGAAGACGACGCAGTAGTTTATGACAAAGAAGGGGATACATTTGCAGACCCGTCAAAAGTCCATCCAATCCGGCACCATGGGGAATTCTTTGATGTTCCGGGTATCCATTTGACCGAGCCGTCTCCTCAGCGGACACCGGTTCTGTTCCAGGCAGGGGCCTCACCGCGGGGACGCGATTTTGCGGCCAAGCATGCGGAAGCAGTATTCACAAAGGGCCATTCCCTGCAGGCGCAGCAGGCCTATTCCGCTGATTTGCGTAAACGCGCCGCTGCACACGGCAGAAGTCCCGAAGACATCCGGATCTTCCCGATGATCCTTCCGATTGTAGGCTCCACGGAGGAAGAGGCGCTCTCCAAATACGAGGACCTGAAAAATCATGTGAGCTATGAAGGGACAGCGGCACTTCTTTCCGGCCATACAGGAATCGATTTCTCGAAATATGATCCCGATCAGTACATCGAGGACATCGAAACGGATGCCGTGCAGGGAAATCTGGACATGTATACGAAAGACCCGAACAAGAAATGGACTTTGCGGGAAGCCGTGCTCAACCATGGACTTGGCAACGGGACAGCGAAATTCATTGGGACCCCAGAGCAGATAGCGGACCATATCGAGGAATGGGCAACAGTAGGTGATGTGGACGGCTTCAATATCGCACAAAGTTATTCACTCGAGACATTCCGTGAGTTTGTGGATCATGTCGTTCCGGAGCTGCAGAAGCGGGGAATCTACCGGACTGAATATGAGGGAAAGACATTGCGGGAAAACCTATTCGGCACAGGCTCTGCGCGTCTGCCTGAAAGCCACCCGGCAAAACAACTTTCGTCATTGGTGAAGTAAAACGGAAAAGAAGGGAATGCCATGAACACTGTCACACTATTTACCTGGATCGGGTTTGCCGCTTTTCTGGCAATCATGCTCGTTCTTGGCTATATCGGCACAAAGAAAACAAAGAACATCCGGGACTTCGCAATAGGCGGGGGACGCCTGGGGCCCGTTGTGCTGGGTCTCTCTTTCGCTGCCACTTACCTCAGCGCTGCGACTTTCCTCGGTTATCCGGGCTGGTCACATGAGTGGGGGCTCACGAATCTCTGGCTCATGCTTGCGATGATTGGAGGGGGAGCTATAGGAGTTCTGATGGTCGCGAAGAAAATCCGTAAACTGAATGAAGAGCAGAAGTCTCTCTCATTGCCGGATTGGCTTGGGGACTATTATAATAGCGACCTTTTGCGTGTGGGAACCGGCCTCATTCTGCTTTTTAACATCTTTTATATTGCCGCCCAGTTTGTAGCCGGAGCAAGGATTTTTGAGTATTTATTGGGGATGGACTATCGTACCGGCCTGATCCTCATCACCGTCATCGTGGTGGTGTATGTTTTCGGCGGCGGAGCGTTTGCGGATATCTATACAGATGCCGTTCAAGTGATTCTGATGGCGATTGCAGGAATTGTGATCTTCATATCCGGAATCGTAATCTTCTGGAGGGACGGCATCGCGGCCACATTTTCCGGGATCACCGACAACCTGGCGGCACAGGATCCCAATCTCGTGACTGTTTTTAACCCTGATTCGGCTCACTTCTATTCGATCGGTGCAGTGATCGGCGCAATCTGCATCCAGTGGGCCTTTGCGTCCGCACCTCACTTATTCAATAAAGTTTTGGGCATCAAGAGCGAAAAAGACCTGGGTAAAATGATTCTGACCTATGTCATCGTGGCTTCGCTTAGCGTATTGGTTCTCTTTGGAGGACTCTATAGCAGGGTGGCGCTGGGATCCGGGGACGTCGTTGCGGATCTGGCTTTGATGGAATATGTGGCCTGGGCATTCCCAGCTGCTGTTGTTGCATTATTCGGTGTCGTGATTCTGGCTGCGGCCATGTCAACAACGGACGGGCTGTTCGTCTCGATTTCCACTGTTTTTGCCAATGACATTTTCCTGAAATTCCTGGTCAGAAAAGGCTATGTCAGAGTCGACGAAGAAAAGGCGGAGAAAATCGCGCTTCGGATCAGCAGGCTGACCGTTCCTGTTGTGGGAATCATCGCCCTTCTGATTGTGATGAAACCGCCTGCTTACATGGGAGATATTATGTGGATCGGCATTTCCGGAGTCGCAGCCGGAACATTGGGCCCCATTTTATATGCAGTGTATGGGAGAAAGAAGGCTTCCGCCAGAGCAGCAGAGGCATCAATGATCATCGGACTCCTTGCCTACCTGATCCTCTACTTCAGCGGCATCATCCCAAGCACGATGACGGCCGGTGCAGTGGCGACCGGGATCGGTATTTTGACCATGTTTGTATTGGCAAATGTTCTGGAATCAAAACAGGAAGAAGTCCTGATTCCAGAGGCGGAACAGGGGCGCTAAGGGGGCTTGACCATGTTTGTGAATGAGATGCTGACTGTCTGGCTTTACGGATTTATCATTATTTATGCCATTGTCGGATTTGCATTGTGGAAGTGGTACTTCAGCAAATAGAGAAATTGCTGAATTCATAAATGATTGAAGATTTCATGTTGACAGACGATATGGGGTCCGATATGCTTAGGATAATCTTACTAATTGAATAGACTTTGACCTTATCAAGAGCCGGGGGAGGAAACTGGTCCGCAGATCCCGCAGCAACCGTTACGTTGTAACAAGGTGCTCACTCCAGCAAGCGCAAGCTTGAAAGATGAGGAAGGCCGCTTACATACTGCCTCTTCCTCATCGGGAAGGGGCTTTTTGGATGACTGGACTTTCTTCGGCTCTAACAAAACAATCTATTCCGACTCAACCGATAAGTAAGAAAAAGATGAAAAGGGGAGTTTTGAGATGACTGCTACAACTAAAACAGACAGCCTGTACAAAAAGGAATACTTCGGAAGAATTTTCGAACTGAAAAAATACGCGCCTGAAGCGTTTGAAACGTTCTTCAAGTTCAATGACCAGGCACTGGCCGAAGGAAAGCTGTCCGTAAAATTGAAGGAACTGATCGCCGTGGCGGTTGCCCATATCACAGGCTGCCCTTACTGCATCGATCTGCATATCGGAAATGCCAAGAAAAACGACTCCTCCAAAGAGGAAGTTGCTGAAGCGATCTTTGTCGCGACTGCACTCAAAGCCGGATCGGCACTTGCTCATGGGGTAAACGGATTGAACGCATACGACGGCAAAGGTGACGGGGAGTTTTACAAAGCGTCTTACTTTAACCGTCTGCCGGAGTTCGCAGAACTGGATGAAGAGGCATTCAAAACGTTCGTGAAGTTCGATGGTGCGGCTCTCAAGGCCGGCAAACTGAGCGTGAAGGAAAAGGAACTGATCGCTGTGGCTTCAGCACACACGACAGGATGCGCTTACTGCATCGATCTCCATACGAAAAATGCCAAGAAAGCCGGCGCCAGCCTGGAAGAGCTCTCGGAAGCAATTTTCGTGGCGGTTGCGCTCAAGGCCGGTTCTGCAATCGCGCATAGCGTGAACGCCCTCAATGCATACGACAACTAAAATAAACATCTGTTTTTTTGCAGACGATTCCGCGCCCTTTAATTAGGGATGCGGAATCGTCTCTTTTTCTTTCCGGTCTTTGAAAATATTGGCGGATTTACTTTTTGGAATAGTGCGTATTTAAGTTTTAGTGTTGTAAAAAGTCTGCAAAACTGATTATACTTTAAAACAGTGTATCACTGAAGTGAGCGATCCTCTTATGATTACGAAAGCGATTCCATGAATTTTCGGACATACAGGATAGGAATGTTTTCATGCTTGGCAAGTGTTCATCGGGTAAACAAGGGGTAAAACAAGGATACGTGCAAACGTATTCAGCCATATTTGAAAACGCTATTACCGTTGCGGTTTTCTGGACCGTTTCACGGTCCGTAGGGGGAATCCGAATCAATCGGACACGGGCCGGGTCCGGAAGCCGCGAACTATTTTTTTTTGGAAAGGTGACAGAATATGATTGAAATTAACCAGATTACCACGCTGTTCCTGGCAGTGGCCCTCTACCTGCTGGGAATGGCCCTCGTTAATCGCATCGGCATCCTTGACCGGTTCCTGATTCCGGCACCTGTTGTCGGAGGCCTGATTTTCGCCATCCTCGCCTTTATTCTCCAAACGACGGGCGTCGTTGAAATTGCATTGGATACTTCCCTGCAGTCGCTCTTCATGGTCGCATTCTTTACGACGGTTGGGCTTGGAGCCAGCATGAAACTAATTAAACTGGGCGGGAAGCTCCTGATCATCTACCTGATTTTCTGTGGAATCCTCATCTTCATGCAGAATGTCATCGGTGTCTCGCTATCCAAAGTGTTCGGCATCGATCCGCTCCTTGGAGTCATGAGCGGGGCGGTATCAATGAGCGGCGGCCACGGTGGCGCAGCTGCTTACGGGCAGACGATCCAAGAGCTTGGCATTGATTCGGCTGTCACGATCGGGATGGCAGCAGCCACGCTCGGCCTGATTTCCGGGAGCTTGTCCGGTGGGCCTGTCGCTAGATTCCTCATCAGAAAGTACGATCTGAAACCGACTGAAGGAAAAGTTGAAGCGTACGTTGAAGAGGCGGAAAAGCCTGTCACTGAACGCTCGTTCATGATTCAGATTGCGTTGATCACCCTGTCGATGGCAGGCGGAACGTACATCGGGGAAATTTTCTCGGAGGCAACCGGCTTTGTCTTGCCGGCCTATATCGGCGCGATGTTCGTTGCCGTTATCGTTCGGAACCTGGTGGACCGTACGCTCCCAGGCACGGTCAACATGAAAGAGATCAACCTCATCGGTGAAATTTCCCTGGCGATCTTCCTGTCGATGGCTCTGATGAGCATTAAGATCTGGGAAGTTGTCGGCCTGGCGCTTCCACTGGTTGGTATTATATTGGTTCAAGTAGCATTTATTATTCTATTTGCGGTCTTCGTTGTCTTCCGCTTCCTCGGCAAGGATTACGATGCTGCGGTCATGGTTTCCGGGATGCTGGGCCATGGGCTCGGGGCTACGCCGAACGCAATGGCGAATATGGGCGCGACGGTCAACAAGTATGGCCCATCCCGTACGGCGTTCCTCGTCGTACCGATCGTCGGCGGTTTTCTGCAAGACGTTATATTCGGCGCTCCGATCATCATCACGACCATCAATATGTTCGCGCCGTGATAAGAACACTATAGATAAAAGCGAAAGCCTTCCGTTCGTCAGACGAACCGGAAGGCTTTCTTTTTTTATTCTTCATCTGCTATTGTGTACTTTTTTACTGCCGGCATGATTTCTGTTGCGATCAGCTCGATGTTTTTCGCAATCTTATCAAACGGCACCCCGCCAAAATCAATTTGCGCGATAAAGCGCTGATGGCCGAAAAGTTCGTACTGATAGAGGATCTTTTCGATGATCTGCTGCGGGCTGCCGATCATGAGGGCATCTTGGTGGTCGACAGCCTGCTGGAACTGCTGCTTCGGATAGCCTCCGCCACGGATCGCCATGAAGCCGTAGTGCAGATGAGGGTAGTACTCGCGAAGTGCATCCTGGCTGGTTTCAGCCGTGTAGAACAGGCTTGTCGTGCCTATCGGGAGGCGGTTCGGGTCATGGCCGCTCCGCCGGGCGGCTTCCCGATAGGCATCGACGGATACAGTGAAGTTCATCGCCGGCCCGCCGAGTGTCGCCAGCATCATGGGGACGCCTGCATATCCGGCTTTGATCGCGCTCGCCGGAGGCCCTCCGACTGCGCGCCAGATCGGAAGCTGTCCGTCCTTTGGCTGCGGATAGATTTCCGCGTTCCTGAGGGGTGGCCGGAATTCGCCTTGCCAGCTGACGGGATCCTTCGCCGTGTTCAGCTTTAGCAAAAGGTCCAGCTTTTCTTCGAACAGCGCTTCGTAATCGTTCAGGTCATAGCCGAGTAGGTCGAACGCGCCGGTTCTGGAACCGCGGCCCGCAACGATTTCTGCCCGTCCGCCGGAAATCAGATCGATTGTTGCGAAGTCTTCAAAGGCACGTACCGGCTCCCAGACGCTCAGCACGGTCGAAGAACTGGCGATCTTAATCCGTTTTGTTGCCTGCGCAATCGCGCCGAGGATGACGGTGTGCGCCTGTGTCGTAAAGTGCCGCTGATGGCTTTCGCCGACCGAGAACACATCCAGGCCGGCTTCGTCAGCCAGTTTGGCGGCGTCAATGATTTCCCGGATGCGCTGCTCCGCGCTGATCTTCTCACCGTTGTGCGGATTCATCATATGATCACCGAGTGAATAGAGGCCAATCTCCATCCCTTTTGACCGGTCGATTTTGTAACGTTCCATGCGGGTGGCTCCTTTCCTGTTTAATGTCAGTCTACTTCCGGAATCAGGGCCGGGCAAACGGTTTGACTTGTTTAAACAGAAAGTTTGTTCATTAAAGGGAAAACCGGCAATGACTAAACTAGATTGCTTTTTTAGGAGGAGACAGACATGAAAGAATGTCAGAGGCAGCCATTTGCCAAGGACGTGCCCGGCAAGGACCGGCTGAAGCTTGCTGCAGCTGCGATGGGCGAACGCTAAACTTCATGTGACAAAGAAAAGTGAGCCTCTTGCGGCGGATGAGCGGGTGGACGAACAGCTGGTGAAGGAAATCATCTCGGTCTGGCCGGCTACTCCGAAAGCTCCGGCAGAGACGGTGGTGAAGTTCTACGGCCAGCCGAACGAGGCGACAGTCAACCGTCTGACCTGGTACTACAACGGTCCGTGGAAGCGCACCGTCGTCTTTAAAGAAGAAATTCCGCATGATTTCCCCGAGCCGCATGTCGATTGCCTGGAGCAGACGATCAACTACCATGTTCCGGCGGACAAGGTCGGCCCGATCGGCCAGCTGGAGGGCAGCCTCGTGGTCGACCGGACTAAGGGTGAGGTGTCGGTCCACTGTGATAATGAAGGGGCCAATACCCTGTCCATGATGCATGAGGTGGTTACGGGCAAGCGTACGTCTCAGGAAGCACGGAATTTCATCAAACATGAAATCGTGGAGTACGTGATGAATAGGCCTGCCCCGTACTGCGAAGCATTTCAGTTCGAGCTGCCGGAGGGCAGCAAGTGGGATACCGACAAGACAGTTGTCCAGGATAAGCTGCTTAAGGAAGCGGTAGACAAAGTGAAAAAGCTTGGACAAGTAAGCAAGCGTGAAAGCCGCCCGGCAGAAAAGTCTGCCGGGCGGCTTATTGCGGGTAAGCAATAAAACTATAAAAGGTGCATCGCCGCTTCCGCCTCATGCCAGGGGACGGTATAGCCCTTGCCCTTTGCGCAGAAGATTGAAGAAGAGGTATAGTCGGGGTCGGCATCTTTGTCATAGCCGATCCGTTCCGCCACTTCTTCAGGGTTGTGGCATTCTTCATAGCCGCCGGGACGAAGGGAAATGGAGCCTTTGCCGCTGGTAAAGGAAGAGAATTCAGCAGGATAGCCCATGAATGTGGAGACGGGTACACGTGCGCTGATGCGTACGGCGTCTCCATCAGTCTCGGGATCTCCGAACTGTCCGTGTGCTTTCTGGATGTCGTTCAGCACCCGTCCCATCAGTCCGGTCGCCACTTTGATCTTCACATCGTATACGGGCTCCAGCAAGACATTGTCCGCCTTTTCCAGACCCTGACGCAGGGCGCGGAGCGATGCTTCCCTGAAGTCCCCGCCGGATGTGTGCTCATTGTGCGCCCTTCCGGTGATCAGTGTGATCTGCAGATCGGTCAGCGGGGAGCCGGTGAGCAGGCCATGGTGCGGCTTTTCGGTCAGCACCTGGCCGACGAGGTTCTGATAGCCCGGGGCAAGCTCGTTCGGGTGGCAGTTGCTCTTGAATGTTATGCCCGCACCCCGTTCGGACGGAGCGATATCCAGATGCACTTCCGCATAATGGCGGAGCGGTTCGAAGTGTCCGTAGCCGGTGACGGCCGAGCGCACCGTTTCCTTATAGAGGATCGATGGCTCTCCAAAGGTGATGTCCACTCCGAACCGTTCCCGGATCACTTCCGTAAGCACGTCCAACTGGATCAGCCCCATGACATGCACCCGGATCTCGCTGGAATGTTCATCCCAGGTGACGGAGAGGGAAGGGTCTTCTGCATCCAGTAGCATGAAATGGGCAAGCATGTCTTTCGGGTGAATGGATTTATCAAAACGGACTGCAGTAGACAGGGAAGGGGTGAGTGAAAAGGTTGTTCGTCCTTTTTCCGCCCCTAGGGGATCTCCGGCCACGATGCCGGAAAGCCCCATGACCGCCACCAGTTCGCCGGGGCCGGCCGTGTCCCGGACGGTGTACTTGTGTCCGCTGTATTTCCGGATCTGTGTGACTTTTTGGGGTTGACCCGCGATCTGGATTTCATCCCGGACCGATAGTTGTCCGCCCGTCAGTTTCAGGAAGGTGACTCGTTGTCCGCCATCGTCATGGCGGATCTTGTATACGCGGGCTGCAAAAGGGCCTTCCGCATCAGGCAGGGTCCCGCCTGAAAGCCGGTCCAGCCATCCGAAGAATTCGATTACGCCGATGTCTTTCAGGGCTGAACCGCTTCCCGCAGGGAAAATCCGCCCTGCATCCGTCATGCGGCGCATTGCCTGAATCCACACTTCCTCATCAAAGCCTACCTCGAGATAATGCTCCAGAAGTGTTTCATCCCGTTCCGCCATCCACTCAATGACATCAGGGGTCAGCCCGTCATCCAGGAGCACCACATTTTCCGACAGGGACTTCCGGATCTCGGTCAAGGCTGTTTCCCGTTCGGCGCCTTCCCGGTCGGTCTTGTTGATGAAAATGTATGTCGGGACGCGGTGCTTCCGGAGCAGTTCCCAGACCGTTTCGGTATGGCCCTCAACGCCGTCGGCCGCGCTGACCACAAGAATCGCCGCGTCCATCACCCGGATGGCCCGTTCCATCTCCGGTGAGAAGTCGGCGTGCCCGGGGGTGTCTATCAGCGTGTATTCGGTCCCGTTATAGCGGAACACCGCCTGGTCGGCGAACACGGTGATGCCCCGGCTTTTCTCGATGGCATGGCTATCGAGAAAAGCATCCTTGTGGTCGACGCGTCCTCGGCTCCGGATGGCTTCCGTATGATAAAGCAATTGTTCGGAGAATGTTGTTTTTCCGGCATCCACATGGGCAAGGATCCCGATTGTCTTGAACATATCCATTCCTTCTTCCTGGCCGGATTATGCTCAATAGTATAGCAGAATCGGCTCAGGCCTGTGGGACGCCTTCCATGAGGATGCGGAATGCATCTCCGCCTTTGATGTGCCGGAGCACAGGCCGGTCGTCTTCAATGATCCGGCCGATGACATTCACTTTTTCGTCCTCAGGCAGATCACGTTTGGTAATCTGCAGCTCTCCTTGATAGCGTCCATACAGGGAATTGTCGATGGTCACTGAGCCGAAGGGACGCTCCGACGTATTGGCGGGTTTGACCGGTCGATCTCCGGCATTGCCGTACATGCGGGACTCCGCGGAGCGGATCACGTCACGCGCCGCATCCTGCCGGTTTGTATGGTCCGTACCGGGCAGCGCGGCCTGTGCATCGGGAAAAGCCGGCACGGCGCGGAGGAGGAAGGTGCCATTGGCATGACAGCTGAACTGTTCAAGCGAGCGTTCACTCATTGATGGATCACCGATATAGATATGGTCCACACATCCGCTATATAGAAGGTCGAGATAGGCGGAGAAGGAAGTTCGCTCCCTATGGGCTTCAAGTGTCGGAAGCCCCTTGTATAGAGGGCCGCGGCGGTCGCCGTCTCCGGGAACGAAAGCCATGACTTTCAGGCCTTCGCTCTGCAGCCAGCGGTTCCGCTCGGTGAAATCGTTCATCCCCAGACCGGTTTCGGGCCTCGGATAAAAATTATGCCACGCCTCAGCCGCAGAAAGCCGGAGGCCGCATTCCTTCAGTCTTTGGATGGTTTCCCCGGTGAGCGTACTGGCGTTCAGTGCGACCGTCATCCGGTGGGACAGGGCTGCCGTTTCTTCCTCGCTGATTCCGTAGTCGACGCGGAGACCGGTGACCCCCCAATCAAGCAGGCGGTCGGCCGTCTTGAAGGTGAGTCCGAGATGTCCGAGTGAAGCCGGGGAGATGTCCGCAGTCAGCTCCATCTCGTTAGTTGCGGCGAGCGTGCCGAGCGCCCGGAGGCGATCGGCGTATTGTCCGGGGTCGTCCTCGGGGATATGAAGAGAAGTGAAGATGCCGCGGAAACCGGCGGCCCTCATCTTCCGGATATAGGCTTCCAAGCTTTCGTCAGATGCTTGATTCAGGTAAACAGAAATCCCCAGCATGGTCAGCTTCCTTTCTTAGGTAGATGCAAATGCAGAAAAGCAGGGGAGAAGCCCGCATTGCAGCCAGCGGTTTTCTCCTCCTGCTCAGTTAATCAGAAGCCTTCGTCCATTTCCTTCTTGAATCCGAAGAAATAAGTGAAAATGAATCCGGCTGTATAGGTGACGACGAGTCCGATGAAATACAACAGGTATTTGTTCTCCGCAATCAGCGGAATCAGTGAAAGCCCGGATACTCCGATGCCGCCCGCTGCCGTATCCATGATCGCCTGATAGGCACCGCCGACGGCAGCCCCCATGCAGGCGGTAATGAACGGCCGGCCGAGCGGGAGCGTCACCCCGTACAGCAGCGGTTCCCCGATGCCGAGGAGGCCTGCCGGGAGACCGCCCTTGATGACGTTCTTCAGGCGCTGGTTCCGGGATTTGACGAAGATGGCGATTGATGCGCCGACCTGTCCGGCCCCGGCCATTGCCAGGATCGGCAGGAGGGACGTCGCGCCAACGGAGTTGATCAGTTCCATATGGATCGGTGTCAGTCCGTGGTGAAGCCCCACCATGACAAGCGGCAGGAAGAATCCGGCCAGGAGACCGCCGGCAACCGGGCCGCCGACTTCCAGTACGGCATGGATGCCGGTTGTGATCCCGTCAGACAAGACGCCCGCGACGGGCATGACCGCAACAATAGTCAGGATTCCGACCGTCAGGACTGTGAGCAGTGGAGTGACAATGATGTCGACCGCATTCGGAATGAATCTTCTATAAAAGCGTTCAAACACAACCATCAGCCAGGCTGCAAACATGGCGCCGAACAGCCCGCCGCGACCCGGAAGCAAGTTTTCGCCGAACAGAACGATATCTGCCAAGCCCGGATGAATTGTGATGATTCCGGCAATGGCCCCAAGGACCGGAGTTCCCCCGAACTCTTTCGCAGTGTTCCAGCCGACGACGATTGCCAGGTAGCCGAAGATGCTTCCTCCGAGGAGAGTAAGGATCTGAATCCATGTCTCCGTTTCATCCACTCCGGCGTTTTTGGCAAATCCGGCGATTCCGTTGATGATTCCGGAAGCAACAAGACCAGGAATGAGCGGGATGAAGATGCTTCCGATCTTCCTCAGCAGATTTTTGACAGGTGTGTTGTTTTTCTTCTTGAGCTCGGACTTTTTCAGGCTCACGGCGTCATCTTCGTTGGCATCTACGGTTTCACCCATCCGCTTGCCGGTCATTTTTGTGATCTGGTCGGACACCTTGTTTACTGTGCCCGGGCCGACGACGATCTGAAGTGTTTCGTCCTCGATGACCCCCATGACCCCGTCCGTGTTTTTCAGTGCCTGAATATCAGCTTTGCTTTCGTCTTTCAGGTCCAGACGGACACGGGTCATACAGTGGGTGAAGGAACGGATGTTGTCCCCGCCGCCGATATGGTCCAGAATCCCCCTTGCGAGCTTTTCTTCTTTTTTCATCATTTCCCCTCCAGATTATCTCTGAGTTTCCCTGATAAACCCTTTCGCTTCTACCAAGTGCGCATTTGCTTCTTCGAGAGAGCAGCCGAGGAGCAGCATGACGATGGCCGGCTTGACCTGTTCACCGGCTTTTTCGTAGGCCTCCTCCGCCGTTTCAAAGTCCACGCCGGCTGCTTCCATGATGATGTGCTTGGCGCGTTTGACCAGCTTCTCGTTGGTGGGCTGCACGTCGACCATGAGGTTGCCGTACACTTTTCCGATCCCCGTCATCGCAATGGTGGAAATCATGTTCAGCACCAGTTTCTGGGCGGTACCGGCTTTTAGCCGCGTCGAACCGGTGATGACTTCCGGCCCGGTCACGACCTCGATGGCCACATCGGCGACGCGCCCGATCTCAGAGCCCTCGTTGTTGCTGAGGGAGACCGTCTTCGCCCCTAACTGTTTTGCCTGTTTAAGCACACCAATGACATACGGCGTTCTTCCGCTGGCGGCGATTCCGACAACGACATCGTCCGGTCCGGCAGGGAGGTCGGCGATGTCTTGCGCTCCTTGGTCCGCGTCATCTTCAGCACCTTCGATCGCGTTCATGATCGCCTGTTCACCTCCGGCGATCAGCCCCCGGACCATGCCCGGATCGACACCGAAAGTCGGCGGGCATTCGGATGCATCGAGAATGCCGAGCCGCCCGCTCGTACCGGCTCCGGCATATATCAGCCGTCCGCCTTTCTGGAACGCCTGAATCACAAGGCTGACAGCGTTTTCAATCGGATCAATCTGTTTCCGGATGGCTTCGGGAATCCCGGCATCCTCTTCAACCATGAGCAGCAGGCGTTCCCTGATCGGAAGTGTATCGATGTTCATGCTCTTCGGATTTCTTTTCTCGGTCGTGAGTTTTTCCAGCATGTCTTCACCTACTGTTATGAAATTATGTTTCATGGATTCATTCTATTAAAAAGAAATTAAATGTCAATATGAAGAATATTTTTTCTTCATTTGCCGAAAAAACTCCCGGCAGAAAGGGCCGATTGGCCTTTTCCTTGCCGGGATTATCTTCGGAGGCGGATGACTTCGTTCCGTGCCTCATGGTATTGATCGATGACGGATTCACCTGTTGCGTGGAAAACACTAAGGTAGAGGGCGTCGATGATGGTCAGCTGGGTCATCCTGGACGGGATGCTGCCGATCCTGTGGTCCTGTTCGACCACAGGTGTGCAGAGCCGGATATCCGCTTCCCTGTATAGCGGTGACTTGTCGAGGTTGGTGATAGCGATGATGGTCGCCCCTTTGGACTTAGCAAATCGCGCAAGCTCCAGCACATCTTTTGTTTTTCCGGAGTTGCTGATTGCGAAAAATACGGATCGCTTGTCCAGATACGGGATCGAGGACAGCATGAAGTGGAAATCATGGTGGCTTTGGCAGGCATAACCGAGTTTCGTGAATTTATAGTAAGCATCTGTTGCGGCTGTCGCCGAACCGCCTACTCCGTAGAACAGGAGCCGCCCTGCGTCTTTAAGGATGCCGACTGCCTTTTCGAACTCTTTGCGGTCGAGGGAGGAGGGAATGGCTTCGATGGCTGACTTATTGACTTGGGTGACCTTTTGGAACAGGTCGTACGGCTCGTCCTGCTGATGGAGGATATCGAAATCCGTCAGGTTCATGCCGGTAAGCGTCAGGTCTTTCACCAATTCCAGCTTGAACGATTTAAAACTGCCGATGCCGATCGACTTGCAAAAGCGGACGACACTGGATTCGCTCACGCCACTGTTTTTGGACAGGTCCCGGGTCGTCATGTTCGGAATCAGTTCCGGGTGCTGCAGGATGTATTCGCCGATGGCGCGTTCGGCACCCGAAAGGCTCGGGAGGCTTTGTTCGATGCGGTTAAGTAATGAACTCATGGACGGTACCTTCCTTGATTTGAGGTGGTCCGCCAGCCGCGCGGGCGGGATGGCGTGAACTGCGTCCAGTATAACAGACCGCATGGACCACGCCTCTGTTAAAATGAATTGTGAAGCGGAGAACCTTGAAAGTTCGCGTACGAATCCAAGAAGTTCGCGTGCGAAATGTGGGAGTCTCCCCGTGTTTGCGTTGAAAAAGGCTAATCCTCCTGACAAACCCCTTAAGTTCAATTAAAAAGGAGCAGACAAACAATGAATATCCCGATACTTTTTGAAGACAATCATCTCCTGGTTGTTGAGAAACCCGTTAACATACCCGTCCAGGAAGACCGGACAGGTGACAAGGACCTTCTGACGGCACTAAAAGAGATGATCAAAGACCGCGACAATAAGCCGGGCAATGTTTATCTCGGCCTCGTCCACCGGCTGGATCGTCCGGTCGGAGGTGCAATCGTATTTGCGAAAACATCGAAGGCGGCATCCCGCCTGTCCGATGCGCTCCGCCGCCGCGACATGGACCGTGAATATGTTGCAGTCGTGCGCGGTATACCCCCTGAGGAGAAGGGCCGCCTGGAGCACCATCTTCTTAAAGATAAAAAAGAGAACAAGGTCAGCGTCGTAAAACCGGGCGTGAAGGATGCAAAAAAGGCGGTCCTGAACTATGAAGTCCTCGGCAGGAAAGAGGACCTCACACTGATCTCCGTCCGGCTGGAGACCGGACGGCCCCATCAGATCCGGGTTCAGCTATCGACGATCGGCTGCCCGCTGTACGGCGATCAGAAATACGGCGCTTCCGTAAACCGCCCCGGCCAGCAGATCGCGCTTTGGGCACGGGCGCTCGCTTTCACGCATCCGGTAAAGAAGGAACCGATGTTCTTCACGAGCCATCCCCCGGATGTTGAGCCGTGGAGCCATTGGGAACTTTCCTGACTGTCACCCGTTTCGGAAATCTTAACTCTCAAAACATCAACCGCCAAAGTGGCGGAAACCGGTGATGTCCGGCTATGATAGGAGCAATCGGGTCCAAAGGGGAAAACTATCATGAAGAAAAACATCATGCTCACGACGGTGCTCATCAACTTGTTCATCGCCTTTATGGGCATTGGCTTGGTCATTCCGGTGCTTCCGGCGCTGATCAACGAATTGGGCCTGAGCGGGTCGGCTGCCGCGAACCTTGTCGCTGCATTTGCACTTACCCAGCTGATCGCATCACCGATAGCAGGTAAATGGACCGACAAATACGGGCGCAAGCGGATGATTGTAATCGGGCTCATTCTGTTCAGCTTGTCTGAACTGCTTTTCGGGCTTGCCCAATCCATCTCTCTGCTGTTTGCCTCACGGCTCCTCGGCGGCATCAGTGCGGCATTCATCATGCCGGCCGTAACGGCCTTCATCGCCGACATCACGACGATTGAAGAACGGCCGAAGGCACTCGGTTACATGTCCGCAGCCATTTCGACCGGATTTATCGTCGGTCCCGGATTCGGCGGGTTCCTGGCTGAAATCGGCACGCGCGTCCCATTCTTTGCCGCATTCGGGTTAGCTTTTATCGCTGCGGTATTTTCCATGGTGGCGCTCCGCGAACCGCAGCGGCAAAAGACGGAAGTGGAGGAAATGGTGCCAGGGACCACCGGTTTCCGAAAAATCTTTTCACCGGTGTTTTTTATTGCGTTTGTGATCATCTTTATCCTGTCATTCGGGCTGGCGGCGTTCGAGTCGCTGTTCGCGCTGTTCACAGATCATAAATATGGCTTTACTCCGAAGGACATTGCAATCATGGTTACGGGCGGGGGCGTTGTCGGCGCGGTGGCGCAGATTTTCCTGTTTGACCGGCTGAACAAATGGCTCGGCGAAATCCGGCTGATCCGGTGGTGTCTGATCGTCTCCGCGGTACTTGTTTACTGTGTGACGCTCGTGAACTCGTACTTCATGATTTTGCTCGTGACGATGACGGTATTTGTCGGTTTCGACCTGGTGCGTCCCGCGGTTACGACATACCTGTCCAAGGTGGCTGGCAATGAGCAGGGCTTTGCAGGCGGGATGAACTCGATGTTTACGAGCCTTGGAAATGTGTTCGGGCCGGTCATCGGCGGGATCCTGTTCGATATCCATCTGGATTATCCGTTCTACTTCGCCACTGCCACGCTGGCGGCGGGTGTGATCTTGTCTTATTTCTGGAAGAAGCCGAAGCTGAATGTAGCAGGCCCGTCTTGAGCGGGTCTGTTTTGTTTTAGTCAGCAAAGATTGACAATATCAGAATTTAAAGATAATACTTAAGAAAGCGCTTTCATCTTTAGTCAGCTTGGCGAATAAAGTAGAACAAGGAGGGATCAATCATGAAGCTGGCCCGGAACATCATCATTGCCCTTATTGCCGGTGTCATCGTCGGTCTTGCGCTGAATCTGTTCGCTCCAAGTATATTTGGTCCGGTAGACACGTACTTGTTCAGCCCGCTCGGCACAATCTTCCTGAATCTGATGAAGATGCTCGTCGTTCCGGTCGTGTTCGTCTCAATCGTACTCGGAACGGTTGGTATCGGGGATCCGAAGAAACTCGGCCGTATCGGCGGAAAGACACTCGGATATTTCCTTGCTACAACTGCTGTGGCGATTGTCATCGCACTTGCCCTTGCACTTGTCCTCAAACCTGGAGCTGCGGGTGACTTTGATACAGCGGGCATCAGCTATGAGGCACAGGAAGCACCGCCTATCATGGATACGCTTCTCGGCATCATTCCGACAAACCCGATTACTGCGATGGCAGAAGGCAATATGCTCCAAATCATCTTCTTTGCCGCCCTTGTCGGTTTTGGCATCGCCATGCTCGGCAAAAAGGTGGAGAGGGTCAAGGAAGTGCTCGAGCAGGCCAATGACCTGATCATGTACCTCATTACCTTTGTCATGAAATTCGCGCCATACGGGGCATTCGGCCTGATCGCATCCGCAGTCGGCAGTCAGGGGTTCGATGCCATCCGGGCGATGGGCATGTATATGGGCGTTGTCCTCGGCGCACTTCTTATCCACTCGGTCGCCGTATATGGAGGCACCGTGGCCCTGATCGGAAAGCGGAATCCGATCTGGTTCTTCAAGAACTTCTTCCCGGCACAGGTTGTGGCGTTCAGTACGGCAAGTTCCGCCGCTACGTTGCCGGTATCGATGAAGATGGCGCAGGAGCGGCTGAAGGTGCCTGAGTCGATCAGTTCCTTTACCCAATCGCTCGGAGCGACGATCAACATGGACGGCACAGCCATCATGCAGGGGGCGGCTGTCGTCTTTATCGCCCAGGCTTTCGGTATTGAATTGTCGATGGGGCAATTGCTGATCGTCGTCCTGACCGCGGTCCTGGCAAGTATCGGAACCGCTGCTGTCCCGGGGGCCGGTCTCATTATGCTGGCGATGGTCCTGACGTCCGTCGGCCTCCCAGTCGAAGGGATTGCGCTTGTCCTTGGGGTAGACCGCCTGCTCGACATGGTGAGGACCGCCGTCAACATTACCGGGGACGCAGCTTGTGCAGTCGTCGTCTCACAATCGGAAGGGGTTCTCGGCGACCCGGATATGGAAGGTGTACCGGCTGAAAGCGAGACGGTTTAATCTGAATTCAAAAAGACTGGAGCAGCCTTTCAGGGCCGTTCCAGTCTTTTTTATTCATTCTCAAGGCGTTGCCTGTACAGCTCGTCCACCGGAACGAACAGGCCGACCGTGCCTTCTTCTTCATGATTCAGTGTGGCAAATACGATGCCCACAACGAGGCCGTCCTTATCCAGGACAGGGCTGCCGCTGTTGCCGCGGTACACGGGTGCTTCCATCATGATGACGGGCTGGTCAAGGCCGTTCACACGGATCGGGCCGATTACGTTACCTTTGTTTGCCACGCCCCGGAAGCTGAGCGGGTTGCCGATGAAAGTGACCGGGTCCCCTTCATCCAGCATGTAGGAATCCGCCAGCTCAAGAAAAGGAAGGCCGGATTCGTCTTCAGCTTCGAGTACGGCCATGTCGGATTCCGGATAAGATTCCGTCACATCGGCCATGAACCGCCGGTCATCGGACAGGACGACCGATACGCGGTCGTACCCTTCGATCACGTGATGGTTCGTTAGGATAATCCCGTCTTCCGATAGGATGAAGCCGGTACCGGAGCCGTCAGGCGTGACGACGGAGACGACCGATTCTTTCTGCGCCTGAACGGTCTCCTGTTCGGACAGCTGTGAGGAGGTGCGCAGGAAGTCGATCGCCGAAAGCGGGAACAGTTCCAGGACGAACGCAAACGTACTGACCACCATCATGAGCGAAATGATCCAGATCATCGCCTTCGTGCCAAATGATGGACCGCGGCGCGGTGGTTCCTCCGTCCGTTCCTTTAGCCATGCTTCCCGCTGGGCCTCGAGGACGAGCCGGCGGATCTCCTCGTCTTCCGGATCTTCCGGTTCTTCTGAGTCGGGCTGTCGGTCAGCCGGCTCATCATAGACGTAAAAGTCGTCCTCGCCGAACTCCTCTTCATCGAGGACATCGCCTTCCGCGATGGCGTCCCAGACTACCCATTCGTCGGGTTCCCAGATGTCTTCTCCATCATCGGAATCTTCGTATTCTTGTCCTTCGTCGTAGACCCTGTCCCGTGCCTCATCTTCTCCGGAGAGGCGGGGGTCTTTCTTTTCTTCCGGCTCCTGTTCACTGCGCCGGCCATCCATTCGGTCCAATCCGTCCACACCCTCGTCTTTCGGTTAGCCCCATTATACAGGAGGGAGGGGGTATTTGCTGAGCGTCCGAAACTGCCCGTAATGAAAAAAGACGGCTGCATGATGCAGCCGCCTGTCGTCAGGACAGGAAACTTAAAGCTCTCAGCAGTCGCAGCAGAGCGCTCACGATCACGGCCAGTGCCAAAATGACGACCAGCACAACTACGATGATCAGGAGTACTGTCCAGATGCCTGTTACCGCGGGGAGAGCCAGAAGGAACGGCACGAGGAAGAACAGCCCGAGCAGAACCACACCAGCCACCACACCCGCCAGGTATACCCAAACGTTTGAGCATGGGGATTTCGTTGTCATGATTTTCACCTCCTCATCAACCACAGTCTATTCCGGCAAGATGCCGGCATCGGGGCGATTGAAGGAGGAGAGGAGGGGCGCGGCGAATGAATTTGTGAGACTGGAATCTGATTGGGGAGGAGGAATGGGAGATGGGGCCTGATAGAGAAACAGAGACAATCATTCGGCAATTCGGGGCATATTCAGACTGGCTGTGTGAGCTGAAATCTGTGGATCCGCATGTCTTGAAGAAACCGCTGGCGGAAGGGAAGTGGTCGGCAAGTGAAATCATCGCCCATATATTGAAGTGGGATGAGCATTTGTCCGACCGGGTGATTCCTGCGGTGCTTGAGGGGGAAGGGATGGTGTTTCCCAAATTCGGCCCTTTCAACGACAGAGCTGCAGCATACGCGGAAAAAGTCACTCCGGGCAGGCTGATCACGGAAGCAGAGGCTGCACGGAATCAGCTTGTTTCCCGTCTGCTTGGACTGCCGGAAGCAGTGCTTGCCAGGCCTGCAACATCAAACGGGGACACCCATTGTCCGCATACGGGCTCGCCTTATACGCTGATCTATATCATTGGAGACTTTATCTATCACGACCATCATCATCGGCAGCAGATTGATGACTATCTTGGCGATGCACAAAAACACCCCATCCGCTGATTCAGGCGGGCGGGGTGTCATGCTTAATATGGGTGCTTATCAAACCATGACCCTTTCCCAGAAACGGTGGGCAGCAACGGCCTTCACAAATTCTTCCGTGAATGCTGCAATGTCCGTTCCTGAAATGACTCCCGGTTTTCCTTCAAAATCATTGACCTTCAGCCAAGCGATTCCTTCACCGGTGGCGCCGATCGGCTTGTAGTGGGAAAATGCCTCATCGATAAAGTAGGCGGCATCCTTATTGAACTTCTTGTTTTGGCGGCTTCCCCTGATCATATAGACCGCATCGAACATCACTGACTTCGCTGTCAGGAAAGTGTGTTGTGCTTTGAGCTGCACACCATTGGAGCCCCGCACCGGCCCGATAGTTTCACTGATGATTTCCGGCATAAGGCCTTCAGCACTGAGTCTATCCAATACATCGTTCACTTCCGGCCCGTTGAATCCGTCCGTCAGGATCACGGCGACTTTGCGGGTTTCGGCTGTTTTCGGCGTGTTTTCCTGGCTGAGGGCAGGGGAGGACTTGGTGACGCCCGAACCGCCCCCCTCAGGAGGAGTCGCCCCGATGTTCACTGCGAATGCCGTCGCCAATTCCACGCTAACATTGGCGAACATATCAACGACCTGCTGCTTGACCGACTCGCTTTTCACTTTCCCCAGTTCGAAACTGAACGCCTCGATGATATGCGCTTTCTCATGGTTGGTCATGCTGTTCCAGAAAAGCGTGGCCTGAGAAAAGTGGTCTTCGAAGCTCTCGCTGCGGGCCCGGACTTTGCGGCCTTCCACTTTTTCCTGATAGGTTGCATAGCCGCCTTTTTCAGGCGGAACAGGCGTGGGGGTGTTGCCGGCCAGGGAATTCCGGTGATAGCTCACTTTCCCGAGATTGATGGTCTGGCGGTGGTAGCCTTCCCGCTGGTTGTTATGGAAGGGTACAACCGGACGGTTAATCGGGATCTCATGGAAGTTCGGACCGCCCAGCCGGATCAGTTGAGTATCGGTATAAGAAAAAAGGCGCCCCTGCAGCAACGGATCGTTGGTGAAGTCGATTCCGGGCACGACATTGCCCACGTGGAATGCAACCTGTTCCGTTTCGGCAAAGAAATTGTCCACATTCCGGTTCAGGGTCATCTTACCGATGAGGGTGACCGGAATGTCTTCTTCCGGCCAGATCTTGGTGGAATCCAGGATGTCGAAACCGAGACTGAATTCGTCCTCTTCGGCAAGGATCTGCACGCCCAGTTCATATTCCGGATAAAAACCTTGTTCAATCGCATTCCAGATATCGTTGCGGTGAAAGTCGGGATCGATGCCCATCAGTTTATGGGCTTCATCCCACACGAGGGAATGGGTTCCGAGTGCAGGCTTCCAGTGGAATTTCACAAAGTGTGCTTTTCCCTCATCATTGACCATGCGGAACGTATGAACGCCAAACCCTTCCATCATCCGGAAGCTTCTCGGAATGGCCCGGTCAGACATGATCCACATAATCATATGAGCGGTTTCCTGGTTATTGGCGACAAAGTCCCAAAACGTATCATGGGCTGTGGAGGCTTGCGGGATATCATTGTCAGGCTCAGGCTTGAAGGCATGGACAACATCCGGAAATTTGATGGCATCCTGTATGAAGAAAACAGGGATGTTATTGGCAACCAGATCGTAGTTGCCTTCCTCCGTATAAAATTTTGTCGCAAACCCTCTGGCATCGCGGGCAGTGTCCGCGGATCCGCGTGATCCGTTTACGGTGGAAAACCGGACAAATACGGGCGTCTTCTTGGACGTATCCTGCAGGAATTTCGCGCTAGTATACTGCTTCATGTTTTTGTAGAGCTGAAATTCTCCGTGAACGGCAAATCCTCGTGCATGAACCACCCGTTCCGGAATCCGCTCGTGGTCAAAGTGCGTCAGTTTTTCCCGGAAATGAAAATCCTCCATGAGGGTCGGCCCCCGGACACCTGCTTTCAGGGAGAATTCATCTTCCGACATTTTCAGTCCCTGATTGGTCGTGAGTGCCTTTCCTTTGTCATCAACCCGGAAAGATTCCAATTGCTCGTCTTTGCTGTTTTTCTCATGATCACGCTGATCCATAGAAAAATCCCTCCTCATCGTTAAAAGATATGTGACGCCTACGGGATTTATTGAAAATCCTCATGTGTATCTTTTTATGAGAGGAAGGAATGGATTGATTCCCAGATTCAGTTTTTTGGCGAAGGCTCATCGAGACGCTGACCCAGCGCCTGGTCTGCGAGTGCTCGGACTGCCATATCATCCGCCGGAGGGTTATGGAGGCCGGCGCGGACATTCCGGTAGTAGCGCTGGAGCGGATTGTTCCTCTGCAGGCTTTTCGCGCCCGCAACCCGCATCGCCTTATCGACAATCAAGATGGCGGCGTTCGTGACGGTCGTCTTGGCGACCGTGACCTCATGTCCAAGAGAAGGCCGGCGAGCCGGATCGTCGTGCGCATCGGCCACGCTATACAGCACATGGCGCGCCTGGGACAGTTCCAAGTCGATCTCGCCAATCAGCTGGCGGACGTTCGGCAGCTGGCTGATCGGGCCCCTGATGCTGTTGGGAGCGTGCCTCCCGGCAAAGTCCACAGCATAGTCCCTTGCGGCCTGGGCGATGCCGAGGTAGGCGGCCGGCATATGCAGAAGCCAGCCGTCAAAAGATGGCCCGCCCGGTTTTCGTACGGGCAGTTCGACGAGTGCACCTTCGTCCACGCGGACTTGTTCGAGGACGAGGTCGTGGCTGCCGGTGCCGCGCATGGAGACGACATCCCATGTTTCATCGATCGACAGTCCATCCAGATCCCGGTGGAGGAGGAAAAAGCCGACCTGTTCCTTGTCTTCCACCCAGGCGGAAGTGAGAAAATAGGTGAGGGCGGGGGAGCCGGTCGTGAACGACTTCCGGCCGCTGATCACGTAGGAATCCCCGTCGCGTACCGCAATCGTTCCGGGCTTCCCGCCCCGGGAAGGGCTGCCGGTTGCCGCCTCGCTTACCGCACGGTTGACGAGTGCGCCATCCTGCAGTTCTTTTGCGAAGAACTCCAGCATCTCCGGATTCCAGCTCCGCTGTTCGAAAATGCCCCCGGGAACGCCGAGGTTCCAGCCGACCGAGAGTGCAAGATTTTCATCGAAGCGGGCGATTGTTTCCTGATAGAGGACCATATCATGCACACCCGCTCCGGCGCCTCCGAATTCCTCAGGGACGGCCAGTGCCGTATAGCCTGACTCGGCCAGCTTCTGGATTTGCTCAGCAGGATACGTTCCGGCTTCATCGCGTTCTTGTGCGTCCTTGGCAAACTCCCTGCCAAGTTCGGTCAGTTTGCTGACCCACTTTCTTTGTTGTTCTGTCCTGATGAATAACTCCATCGTTCGCCCTCCTGTTGAATACCGATAATACTTAAAGTGTACAGGACTAGTCGGGGATGGGTGAAATAAAACCTCCGGGCGCCGGAAGAATCCGGTGTCCGAAGGTAATCTGAATGCGGGTCTATACCATCATAATGCGGGTCTATTCCATCATACGACTTAAGGTCCGGGGAAGCTTTCGTCTCCGGACGCCTTTGGTCAGGCCGCCGACGGGACGGCTTTCCGGCTCTTGGCCGTCACCGCAATGGCACACAGGAAAGCGGCTGCCATCAGGGTGCCGTCCAATAGAAGCGGGACGCCCCAGTTCCCCGAAGCATCCCGGAGAGCTCCGGATACAACAGGCGAAAGGATCGCGCCGATTTCGGCAACCAGGTTCAGCATGCCGAACATGGAGCCGCGCTGTGCTTCCGGTGCATGTTCCGATGCAAGCGCGTGGGCCACGGGCTGGAGAGCAAAGAAGAAGAGCCCTGAAGTGAACAGCAGCAGGGATAGGACAACCGGGTTGCTGTAACCGGCCATCACATATCCGGCGAAGGCAAACGTCAGGACTGCGACAATGCCGGTCTGAACCGCAAGCACATTCCGGCGGCCATTCGGACGGGATGCTGCCCGGTCCGAAATCATGCCCCCAAGCGGGAAACCGATGATTCCGGCCAGTCCGTTAAACGATGCAATCAGCGCAGCGGTGACGAGGGCGTTACCGCCGAAGTCCCTGACAATCGATACTGCCCAGAACCCGTAGAACCAGAGGTGCCACATGACCGGGATAAAGAACACGTACATGAGGAGAAGGTTCCGGTTTTTCAGGATCGGTCCGATTTCTTCCTTTCTTCGCCGGTAGACGTACACAATCAGGATCGGACAGAGTGCGGTCAAAAGAACGGCGATGCCGACATCGGAGACCCCGAAATTGGTGGCAAGCAGGTAAATGCCCATCACGATTGCCAGGAAAATAGCGCTATAGCCGAATAGAGGGGGGAGCGCTTTGCGGTATTCCGCCTTGACGGCTGGTGAGTGAGGATCCAGGTTGGCGGGAAGCTGCTTCGGTTTAAGGTAAATCGAGATCAGCACTGCTGATAAAAGCGTGATGCCCCCGAGGACGAAAAACGGGACCCGCCAT
The DNA here is from genome assembly GCF_059758705.1 of Bhargavaea sp. GQ12. NCBI lineage: Bacteria > Bacillati > Bacillota > Bacilli > Caryophanales > Caryophanaceae > Bhargavaea > Bhargavaea sp. GQ12. The sequence continues at coordinate 20,315 of NZ_JCAXEU010000012.1, read as the reverse complement.
GCATGTTCGCCAAAATGAGGTTCCGCCCAGCTGAGCAGAAGCGGGACCCCGAGTGTCGCAACGGTCAATCCGACCGAGACCCCGGTGAGCGCAACTCCCATTCCCAGCCCGATTTTGTTTGGCGGGGAGTGGAAGGAGATGTAGGAACGGTCATTGGAATAAAAGACGCCTTCCCCAAGTCCGAGCAGCACACGCAGGAGGATGAAGGTGATGAGCCCGCCCGCGATGCCTGTGAGTAGCGTCGCAATGCCGGCCCAGAAAATACTCAGGACGATGATGGCGCGGTAGCCGAATCGGTCACCGAGATATCCGCCGGGGAACTGCATCAGCATGAATCCCGCAAAGAACAGGCTGCCGATCAGGCCGCCGATCGCATGGGGATTGTCCACGCCGGCAAAAAAGGCGACCTCATGCTCGATCATGTAGGTGATGAGCGGGCCGGTGGCCGTCCGGTCGATATACGAAACGAACCATCCGAGAAACAGCATGGTCCAGATGGTATGGTACTGCTTCCAGTTTCCAGATTTGATCATGTCGGTCACTCCGTCCATTTTGGGTTGGAGCAAATGGCAAAAGCCCCGCAAAGCGCGGGGCTCCTCATTCCCATCGCTCTCATGTTCAGGCGAAATCACGCCTCCGGAATTGGCACCTTGCCGGAGTGGTTTCTCCGCGCGGTTGCCGGGCTTCAACGGGCCGGTCCCTCAGCCGCTCTTCATAAGAGTGTCATCTATTGGTGATGATGCCTATGTTCGGCAAACGATCAGTTGTTGTCTTTGCCCCAGACATCTTCTGCGATTTTCACGACGTGGCGGATCTTCGCCCATTGTTCGTCTTCCGTCAGGTTATTGCCTTCTTCTGTAGAGGCAAATCCGCATTGCGGGCTGAGTGCCAGCTGTTCAAGCGGCAGATATTCGGAAGCTTCCCGGATTCGGGCCTTCACCGCTTCTTCGTTTTCCAGTTCAGGATGCTTCGAGGTGACCAGTCCAAGAACAACAGTGAGATCCGGGCGATTGACATGGCGAAGCGGTTCGAATCCTCCGGAACGCTCATCGTCAAACTCGAGGAACAGACCATCGACATCCAGGCCTCCAAAGATGATCTTGCCCGCATCCTCGTAGCTTCCGCTAGTGAAGAAGGTCGAACGGAAGTTGCCGCGGCAGATATGCATTGTTACCAGCAGGTCGTCCGGGCGATCCGCGATGGCCCCATTGATGGCATCGGCGAACTGATGGATCAGCTGATCAGGATCGGAACCTTCTTTACGGAGCTTGTCGCGTTCTTCTTCCGTGAAGAAAGATGTCCAGGCGGTGTCATCGATCTGCAAGTAGCGGCATCCGGCATCGTACAGGTCGCGGATCAGCGCGTGGTATGCCGGGATCACGTCACGGTAGAAATCTTCTTTCTTATCATAGAAATCCGTTTCCAGCGCTGCACGGCCAAAAACAAGGTTCGGGCTAGGGATTGTAAACTTCACGGTTGTATCATCACCGGCAATTTCCTTCAGTTTCTTGAAGTGGTCGATGAACGGATGGTAGCCGCTGTAGCCGATTTTCCCCGTGACTTTGATGCCGACGGGCCGCACCTCAACGCCTGTGAACTTGCGCGTGCCGTTTTCTCCTTCACGGAACTCAATGCCGTCAAGCCCCGCAAGAAAGTCAAGGTGCCACCAGCTTCGGCGGAATTCCCCGTCCGTGACGCCGCGGAGCCCGTTCGTCTTCTGGGCTTCGACGAGCCGGCGGATCTCTTCGTCTTCGACACGCGTCAGCTCATCTCGGGAAATCTCTCCCTGCTGGAACTTGACGCGGGCCTCCTTCAGAGCCTCGGGGCGTAGAAAGCTGCCGACGTGATCAGCGCGAAATGGTGCACGTGTTTTATTAACGGATGTAGTCATCATGATTCCTTCTTTCTGTGGTTGATAGTCTGTGATTCAGGGAAGCGATGTTCAGGCCTCAGGACCCCATACGTCCTTGGCGATCTTGGCAACATGCCGGACCTTCGCCCATTGCTCTTCCTCGGTGAGGATGTTTCCTTCCTCGGTAGATGCAAACCCGCACTGCGGGCTGAGTGCGAGCTGGCTGAGCGGCACATAAGTGGCCGCCTCGCGGATTCTTGCTTTGATCTGTTCTTCATCTTCAAGCTCAGGGAACTTCGAAGTGACGAGGCCGAGTACGATGGTCAGGTCAGGACGGTTAACGAAGCGGAGTGGTTCAAAACCTCCGGAGCGCTCGTCATCGAACTCGAGAAAGAGGCCATCGACGTTCAGTTTGCTGAAGATCACTTCGGACGCGCCTTCGTAGCTACCGCTTGAAGCATAGGAAGAGCGGAAATTGCCTCGGCAGATGTGCATCGTCACCAGCAGGTCATCCGGCCGGCCATCGATGGCTCCATTGATCGCCTCTGCAAACTTGTGGACAAGCTGATCCGGGTCGGAACCGAAGGCGCGTGCAAGCGCCCGGCTTTCTTCGGAGAAGAACAGCGACCATGCCGTGTCATCCAGCTGAAGGTAGCGGCATCCGGCATCATACAAGTCTTTGATGAATGCGCGGTAAGCCGGAATGAGGTCTTTGTAGAAGTCCTCGCCGTTCTGATAAAGGCCGGTTTCGATTCCGCTATGGAAAAAGAGCATGTTCGGGCTCGGGATCGTATACTTCACTTTGACGCCTTCGCCTGCGATTTCCTGGAGCTTACGGAAGTGGTCCAGGAATGGATGAGTTCCGGAATAGCCGATCTTGCCGGTCACCTTATAGCCGTGGGCTTTCGTTTTGACTCCGTTGAACGGGATGCCTTCGCCGGTTTCAGTGTACTCGATGCCGTCCAGGCCAAGAAGGAAGTCCATATGCCACCATGTCCGGCGGAATTCTCCGTCTGTAACGGCAGTCAGGCCGTTTTCAAGCTGCGCTTTGACGAGCTTTTTGATTTCTTCATCTTCCACAAGAACCAGTTCCTCGCGGGTGATCGAGCCTTCCTTGAACTGTTCACGGACATTTTTCAGGCGTTCTGGTCGGAGAAAGCTGCCGACATGGTCGGCTTTGAATGGGGTGCGGACGGTTTTCGTTTCTGGAAGGTTGGCAGTCATAGAGATTCCTCTTTTCATTAGTTTTTGTCAGGCAGATGGCTGTCCGGTTTTTGCAAGGGCGACCCTAAAGGCCTGCTTCAGGTCATCAATGAGATCTTCTGCGTCCTCGATGCCGATCGACAACCGTAGGAGGCTGTTATCGATACCGCGTCGCGTCCGCTCTTCAAGCGGGATATCCGCGTGGGTCTGTGTGGATGGGTAAGTGATAAAGCTTTCGACGCCTCCCAGGCTTTCGGCGAAGGCGATCAGCTGCAGTTCCTCCAGAAGTGGGGCGACGATGGCAGGATCTGCGGTACGGAACGATAGCATCCCCCCACGGCCCGGATAAAGGACCTGCGACACCGCGGGTTCCGACGTAAGATAGGCGGCAATCTCTTTTGCATTCAGTTCATGCTGCTTCATACGGAGAGGAAGGGTTTTCAGCCCCCGGATGACGAGCCATGAGTCGAACGGCGAAAGAACCGCTCCTTCCGCGTTATGCTGGGCGGCCAGCTGTGTGCAAAGGGCTTCACTTTTTGCGACGACGAGTCCCGCCAGTACATCATTGTGTCCACCAATGTACTTGGTCGCGCTATGGATGACGATGTCCGCCCCCAGTGTAATCGGCTTCTGGAGAATCGGCGTGTAGAACGTGTTGTCGACAATCAGCAGGAGACCATGCTGTTTCGCGATTTTGGCGTACACTTCAATATCGATTTCCTGCATCAGCGGATTTGTAGGGGATTCGATGAACAGCGCCTTCGTCGTATCCGTGATGGCACGCTTCACTTCATCGGGATCGCTGAATGTCAGGTAATCGACCGGAATGCCGTATTGCTTCCGGTATTGTTCCAGAAGGCGGTACGTTCCCCCGTATAGGTCCTCCGGCGCGAGAATGCCATCGCCCGGGCGGAATAGGGACAGGACAAGCCGGATGGCGGCCATGCCGGAGCTGCAGGCAAATGCCGCGTCTCCCGCTTCCAGTTCTGCAAAGCCTTCTTCGAGAAGGGCGCGGGTCGGATTCTTTGTGCGGGAGTAATCGAAGCCGGTCGATTGTCCGAGGCCGGGGTGCTCATAGGCGGTGGACAGGTGTATCGGAGGGTTCACCGCTCCCGTCCGGGGATCCGTCCGGTTACCCAGTTGGGCGAGGAGAGTGGCGGTCTTTTTTCTAGTCATTAGGCAGGCACCCTTTCGTTGATAGATGGGAGGGAATAAGAAAAGAGCCCTCCAAATAAGAAGAGGGCTCTGTATTTGTATACAGATGGTCTTCTTATCTTCCGGATCTTTCTGGATCCGCTGGAAGTAGCACCTTTGCCTTAAGGCAGGTTGCTGAGACATCAAAGGGCCAGTCCCTCCGTCTCTCTGGATAAGAATTGCTGATTCAATTGTTTGAAAAATGATTAGACTCACTGTATCACCGTTTAGGGCGGCCCGCAAGCCTTTTTTTTAAAATGAAGATTGAAAGAGTTTCCAGGTGTCCCGGTGAGCAAGAAGAGGGATGAAACATGTCGAATCGTGTAACATAACTGTGGATAAGCCGGAGACTACATTTCCGGCAATACAGTTATGCTGAAGGAGTGTTTCATCCATGACCATCAAAGTCAAAGCAATCATCGGGAGCACCAGCTCCACATCCTATAACCTGAAAGTCGTCGAAGCCATGCGCAGCCGCTACGCGGACCGTCTGGAAATCACGCCGCTCTTCATCAATGCTCTTGAGCCGTATGCAACCGATATTGAAAACAATCCGTCGGAAGATGTCTTGGACTTTAAGAAAGACGTGGCTGATTCCGACGCGGTCCTCTTTGCCGTACCGGAATACAACTTCTCCATCCCAGGCCAGCTGAAAAATGCCATCGACTGGATGAGCCGTGTCGATCTCGTTCTGAACAACAAACCGACATTCATCGTCGGCGCGTCGATGGGCGCGCTCGGCTCCGTCCGTGCCCAGCAGCATCTGCGTGAGATTCTGTCGAACCCGAACCTCGCTCCGGCAATCCTGCCGCAGAACGAAGTGTATATCGGCTCCGTCCACGAGAAAATCGACGAAGCAGGCAACCTTACTGACGAAGGGACCCTCGCGTTCCTCGACATCGTCGTGGACAACTTCATCAAGTTCTACGAGAAGGAAAAGGCAGCAGCAGCTGTCAACTGATCGTAACCGCCCATCCGGCATTGCCGGATGGGCTTTTTGATGGTGTTGATTGCGTGCATGCGCTTGCGGGTAAACTCCATAAAAGAGAGAAAAGAAAAGGAGAGATTGCCATGAACGATAAAAAGGATCGCGCAGGTAAGGCGAGCGAGCAGGCGCTCGGGCCGGACGACAAAAACGATTTCACCGGCATGCCGGACAAACAGAGTCCTGATTTCGAACCGGACCAAAGCCCGGAGGGGCAGGTCGAGCAGGCTGAACAAAGCACAAAGCGGGACAAGGGAGGGGAATAAACCCATTCCGGATCCCGAAATAGGGGGTAAACTCCCATAGGCCGCACGGGCGATTGACGCCGTGCGGCTTTTTGAATGCGCAAAACGGGCGATAACACCGCAGGGCGCCGGTAGATTCGCCCGAGCTGATGCTTGGCCCCCGAATACATTGGTAGAGCAAGGTGAAAAGACCTTGTGAGAAAAAAAGTGGAGGAGGTGAGAAAAATGAACCAAACAGAAATGCAAAACATCCTTAAGCAGGAAATGCCGAATGTCCTTCGCGGCCTTGATGCGGAAATCGCTGAAGCGAAGAATGCCGGAGACGTACAAAGCTTGAACAACCTTCAAGGGCTTCGGGCACAAATGACCCAGACGAATGGTTTCAACTTCAACCGTCTGGTCTTTGACTTTGCGACGCTCGAATTGCCGGCGAATTCTGTCAACACTGACCAAATTCCACCGTTTAAGCTGTTGAGGAACGATCCGTACCTGATCTGCTGCGGAGATTCGGTGGCCGGTGAGGCGCCTATGGCGGACGCAACATCAGTTTACGACCCTTGCGGATGCGGAGGTCTGGTGTTGATTGGTCCGCGCACGGTGGCCGGTTATATCAACTGGTACCTGAAAATCTGTCTGGACACGACTTTCGGGTTCTTCTGGGAGTCTTGCCCGGCTGATAATGAACTGCCGTTCACTGCGACCGGAACAACGTGCGTCATCCAAGAACTCTGTGAGGGCGGTTACGGCACAGACCTTTGTCCGACAGACTTCTGCGGTACAATTTCGTTCGCTATCCGCTGCAAAGGCTGTCCGATTGCAGAGGCGCTTGGACTTGCGGACAATAAGATTGTAGTCACGTACCTGATCGTCCACATTCTGCCAGATTGCGAAGACCCTTATGTCCCTGTTAATGGTGCACAGTAACATTGCTGATGCATGAGAGGAGCCTTCCCGAAAGCGGGGGCTCCTTTTTTGTATTAACAATCGACAGCGTCTCCCGGTAACCGTCACAACCCGCCCTTGATTGCTACCGGGTGTGGCAGGGTATATTCATGTTAATGTATAGTTAGTGTAAATTCTGAACTTGGAAGAAGGGATTCTTGTGTCGACGAATTATGCAGACGACAGTCTGATGCTCCATACAGACCTTTATCAGATCAACATGGCCGAGACGTACTGGGCGGATGGCGTCCATGAGCGGCGCGCGGTGTTCGATCTGTATTTCCGAAAGCTGCCGTTCGGCAACGGCTATGCGGTGTTTGCCGGGCTCGAGCGGGTATTGGAATACTTGAAGGGATTCCGCTTCTCGGAAAGCGATCTGGCTTATCTCCGTGACAATGCCGGCTACAAGGATGATTTCCTGTCGTATCTGGCCGATCTGCGGTTTACCGGGGATGTCTACTCGATGGTCGAGGGGGAGCTCGTCTTCGGCAACGAGCCGATCATCCGTGTTGAGGCGCCGCTGATCCAGGCCCAGCTGATCGAGACTGCGCTTCTCAATATCGTGAACTATCAGACGCTGATCGCGACGAAGGCCAGCCGAATCAAGCAGGTCGTGAAAAATGATGTCGTCATGGAGTTCGGCTCGCGCCGTGCCCAGGAGATGGACGCGGCAATCTGGGGTGCACGTGCCGCGGTGATCGGCGGGGTTGAGGCAACGAGCAATGTCCGGGCGGGCAAACTGTTCGGCATTCCTGTCGCCGGTACGCATGCCCACTCGATGGTGCAGGCGTACGAGAGCGAGTATGATGCATTCCACGCTTATGCGCGCCGTCACAAGGATTGCGTGTTCCTCGTTGATACGTACGACACGCTTAAGATCGGGGTCCCGACGGCCATCCGCGTGGCAAAAGAGCTCGGTGACAAGATCAACTTTATCGGTATCCGTCTCGACAGCGGCGACATCGCCTACCTGTCGAAGGAGTCCCGCCGCATGCTGGACGAGGCCGGATTCAAGGATGCGAAAATCATCGTCTCGAACGACCTCGATGAGTACACCATCATGAACCTGCAGCTCCAGGGGGCGAAGGTGGATCAGTGGGGGATCGGCACGAAGCTGATCACCGCCTATGACCAGCCTGCGCTCGGAGCAGTGTACAAGCTTGTCGCGATCGAAAACGAAGAAGGCGTCCTGGAAGACCGCATCAAGATTTCTTCCACTGCCGAAAAGGTGACGACGCCGGGCCTCAAGAAAGTCTACCGGATCATCGACCGTGAAAACGGCAAGGCGGAGGGCGATTACATCACGATGTGGGACGAGAAGCCGGAAGAGGAGTCCCGCCTCAAGATGTTCCACCCGGTCCATACGTTCATCTCGAAATTCGTAACGAATTTTGAAGCGGTGAATCTGCACCAGGAGGTTGTCCGTGAAGGGCATATTGTCTATGACCTCCCGGAACTGCCGCAAATCACAGAGTTCGCCCACGGACAGCTTAACCTGCTTTGGGACGAGTACAAGCGCTCGCTCAATCCGGAGGAGTATCCGGTCGACCTAAGCCAGAAGTGCTGGGACAATAAAATGCGAAATATCCATGAGGTCCAGGACCGCATCCATGAGTTTGAGACAGACGGAGCGGAAAACTGACCCCTGTCTGAAAAGAAGGAGGAAGTGATTATGACACTGCAGGAAGAGATTATCCGGGAACTGAAAGTGAAGCCGGAAATCGATCCGCGCGAAGAAATCCGCGTGTCGGTCGATTTCATGAAGGACTATGCCCGCGCCCATCCGTTCCTGGAAGGGTTCGTGCTCGGCATCTCGGGCGGTCAGGATTCTACCCTCGCAGGGAAGCTGGCCCAGATGGCGGTGGACGAGCTGAATGAGGAGGAAAGCACGGATCGGTACAAGTTCCATGCGGTCCGTCTCCCGTACGGCAAGCAGTTCGACGAGAAAGACGTCGATGATGCGATGGCATTCATTTCGCCGTCCGAGTCTTATGAGGTCAACATCAAGCCGGCAGTCGATGCCAGCGCGGCGGCCTTGGCCGGAGCGGGCGTGCCCCTGACCGATTACGTAAAGGGCAACGAGAAAGCGCGCGAGCGGATGAAGGCCCAGTTCGCCATTGCCGCGATGAAGAAGTCGGTCGTCATCGGCACTGACCACGGGGCGGAGGCGATCACCGGCTTTTATACGAAGTTCGGCGACGGCGCAGCTGACATCGTGCCGCTTTTCCGGCTGAACAAGCGCCAGGGACGGGCCATGCTCAAGGAGCTCGGCTGTCCGGAGCATCTTTACAATAAGGTTCCGACCGCCGATCTTGAAGAGGACCGTCCGGCCATTCCTGATGAGGTCGCCCTTGGCCTGACGTACGATGACATCGACAATTACCTGGAAGGCAAGAAAAATTCTCCGGAAGCACAGGAGAAACTCGAAGCCTATTACATGAACTCCCGCCACAAGCGCCATCTGCCGATCACGGTATACGATGACTTCTGGAGAAACTGAATCTTGAGAGGAACCCGCCGGGCTGATGCCGGCGGGTTTTTGATTGTAGAAAGACTACCTCTCAACAGAGCGGTTTCGTCATTCGGGCTCTCAATCTCGTCATTCGCAATCATTGCCGCCCGCTAATACACACCATTCGTCCCGGGCAGACCAAACATTTCAATGAATCCACCAGTCAAACGCCCCCTCAGATTGACCCATGCCCTGCCTTCCTCTAAACTGAAATCAGTATAAATAATTTCCAGTAGACCGGCCGGGAAACCGGATAGAGACAGGGGGAACCCGATAGTGGAAGAACACGGAAAGCTGCTTAAAGTCATTGAAAATATCGAAGAAGTGATGATCGGAAAACGTGATGTGGCAGAGCTGAGCGTGGTCGCTCTTCTTGCCGGCGGGCACGTGCTGCTCGAGGACGTCCCCGGCGTCGGGAAAACGATGATGGTGCGGGCGTTGGCGCGATCGGTCGGGGCCGAATTTAAGCGCATTCAGTTTACCCCGGATCTGCTGCCGTCTGATGTGATCGGCGTCTCGATCTACAGCCCGAAAGAGATGGAGTTTCAGTTCCGTCCCGGCCCGATCATGGGGAACATTGTTCTGGCCGATGAAATCAACCGGACGTCCCCGAAAACACAATCTGCCCTTTTGGAAGGGATGGAAGAAGCTTCCGTTACGGTCGACGGCCGTACGCTTGCGCTCCCGGACCCGTTCTTTGTCATGGCGACACAGAACCCGGTCGAGCATGAAGGCACTTATCCGCTTCCGGAGGCGCAACTTGACCGCTTCCTCCTGAAGGTGAAGATGGGTTATCCGGTCCGCGAGGATGAAGTGGAAGTGCTTCGCCGCGCGGAAAAGCAGCCGCCGATTGACCGGATCCAGCCTGTCATTACACTGGATGAGTTGAGGGATATCCGTATCCGTGCAGCAGAAGTTTCGGTGGATGACACTGTGAAGGGCTATATCGTCGATCTGGCCGAAAGCACGCGGAAAAGCCCTGACATCCGTCTTGGTGTCAGTCCGAGGGGATCGATTGCGCTGATGCGGGCTGCTCGCGCACTCGCTTTCCTGGAGGGCCGCGATTATGTACTGCCGGATGATGTCCAGCATCTCGCCCCGTATGTGTTCAGTCACCGGATGATTCTACAGCCGGAAGTGCGCTATGAGGGAATTGATGCAGAGGAATTGGTGGAACGCATCGTCACGAGAACAAAGGTCCCTGTCCGGAGAGCAGGCACACGATGAAGCGGTTTCTCCGCAAGGCGGGACCGATGCTCCGCCTCATCGGAATCCTCGCCGTTCTGGCCGGGGTGTTTGCCTATGCACAGTTCCAGGGGGGCGTCGTCAGCTGGACGGTGTTTTATATGGTGTTGCCGTTTGGCCTGTACGGTATTTTCCTTTACTTTTATCCGCTGCGGGCAATTACTGCGGAGAGGGAAGTCGGGCGACGGGAGATTCCTTACGGGAGCCCGCTCAGGTCAACTGTCCGCTTCGGCCGGCGATTCATGTTTCCGCTTCTTTATGTGACTGTGAAAGAGATTCCGGGAAGCGCGGCACAGCTACCGATGCCGACCACTCTTTTTCTTTGGGGATTCCGCAGGAAAAAGGATTGGTCCTATGAGACCGGTCCGCTGATGCGCGGGGAACATGTGCTGGAAGGAATCGAGATCGAAGCATCCGACTTTTTCGGCTGGATGAGGAAACGTCATTTCATCCCGCTGCGCCAGACCATCACCGTGCTTCCGAAGGTGACCGACATGCGGGAAGTTCCTTCCGCTGCCTCCGAAGAGCGGGGCAGCGCGGCGGCATCATTCGCTTCCGTGAAAGAGTCGTCCGTCGCCACGGGGATCCGGGATTATCAGCCGGGGGATCGGCTTTCCCGGATCCACTGGCCGGCTTTTGCGCGGACTGGAGAGCTCCATTCGAAGGAACTGGAGGACCGCAGGGCGCAGGACCTTCTGCTCGTCCTGGACGGTTCGCCGTCTCCGCAATTCGAGGAGCAGGTCGGTTTCGCGGCGTCCATACTGAAAAAGGCGGTCGAATCCCGCTCGGCTTCCGGGTTCCTGAGCCTCGGGGAAGCGGGCGCGGCGATTCCCCGGGTGGAAGGGCCGGACAGTCTCAGGGCAGCGATGCTGCATCTGGCGCGGTTCAGGCCTTCTCCCTCCGGAGGGCATCTGCCGCCGGCGGACAGCCGCGCGCTCGCGGCGGCCCGTACGATGACGGTCATTACAGGTCCGCTTACGGAAAAATGGGTGGCCGCGTTTCTCCGGGAAGCCCGGCAGGCGTCCGGCGGTATCCTCTTTTCTGTTCTCGGGAAGGACGAGCACCCGGGCCGCGTGGGCATGGAAGCCGCACGTGCAGCCATTGCCGCCGGATTTGATGTCCGGTTTGTCACGGAACGGGACTTTGCGGATCCGGAAAGGGGAGGTGCGCGCTGATGAACCAGAAAGCGGTTGACCGGATTTTCCTCGGCCTCATTTATGTTCTGGTGGTTCTCCTCGTCAGGGAGTGGCTTCTCCCGATCATCGAACTGACCGGGGCGGGCCACCTGGCACTCTTTGTTATCTTCGTCGGTCTTTGTTTTGCCTTCCCGCTTTTCGGTGCACCCTGGTGGCTCTCCGGGCCTGTGAAGCTGATCTATGCAGTCTGGTTTATCGCCCATGCGCATATGGACGGACCTGCGACGCCTGTTACGTCGGTGTCATTTGTCCTGGGTGACCTTCTGCAGAATGCCGGGCTCCTCGTCACGGGCGAGCTTGGCCGCATTACCGATCCGTTCCGGACAGTGCTGTTTCTCGCACTGCTGTGGATGGCGTCTTACCTGATCCAGTATTGGATCAACGTGAAGATGTCTGTCCTTATTTTCTACGGGATGACGGTGATCTTCATCACGATCCTGGATACGTTCAGTCCGTACAGCGCAGATGCGGCAATTCTCCGCGTCCTCGTGATCGGCTTCCTGCTGCTCGGGCTCACGTTCCTCGCGAAGCTTGCGGATGGGCAGGGTAAGCGGCCTGGCCTGCCGGCATTCCTGGTGATGACGATTCCGCTGCTCGTGCTGGTCACGGCGGCCGGCGCTGTGAGCCAGTTTCTTCCGAAGTCCGATCCCGCCTGGCCGGACCCGGTGCCGTTCATCAAGTCGTTCGCCGAAGGGGCGGGCGACGGTCTTGGCCGTGATGCCGGGAAGATTGGCTACGGCGAGGACGATTCAATGCTCGGCGGCCCGTTTATCGGAGACGACACAGTCGTTTTCGAGGCAACGGCCGACCGGGGCCAATACTGGAAGGTCGAGACGAAAGACACGTACACGTCGAGAGGATGGATCCATTCCTCGGAGGAGCAGGAACTGCTTCCGGTAGGCGGAAGCCGGCCGATCGACGAGCCGCTCCTTGCCGGGACAACCCGCGGCGAAGATACGGCGGCTGTTTCGATGCAGCTTGATTTTGAATTCATCGTCAGGCCTTACGGGGCGATTGCGCCTTCCGGACCTGAAGGGACCGAGTTTCTCCAGGAAGCGGGTACGGGGAAGGTCGTCCCGTTCATAAACAATGAACCCGCCGTACTGGATGCTTACAGCGTTACTTATGATGAGCCGGCATACAGCATGACCGCTCTCCGGGCCACGGTTCCGGATACGCTGCCGCAGGGAGTGCTCACACAATACCTGCAGCTTCCCGACGGTCTGCCCCAGCGCGTGCACGACCTGGCACTTGAAATCACGGGCAGGGAAGAGACGCTCTACGGTAAGGCCCGTGCGGTCGAGCAGTACTTCAGGCAGAATGGCTTTGTCTATGACCAGGCCAACGTCGCATCCCCGGGAACCGGCGAGGATTTCACCGACCACTTCCTGTTCGAGACGAAGCGCGGCTACTGTGACCATTTCTCGACGTCGATGGTCGTCCTTCTCCGCTCGGCCGGTGTGCCGGCCCGCTGGGTCAAGGGCTTCAACGAAGGCGAGGAGATCGGTCGCAGTGATGCCGGCCGGCAGTTTGAAGTGACGAACAACAATGCCCACTCCTGGGTTGAGGCGTACATGCCGGGTGTCGGCTGGATGCCGTTTGAGCCGACGATCGGCTTCGACGGCGCAGGCGGCATCGATTATGATCTGGACCTGGAGGAAATGACGGAAGAAGAAACACAGGAGATGGAACAGTCCGCCCAGCCGGAAGAAGCCGAAGAGGAAGAAACGCCGGCAGCAGCCAAAGGGGACGGCTTCTGGAAATCCCTCGGGGACCGGATCGCGGAAAACAGCCGCGTGATCTATATCGCGCTTGCCGTTCTCGCGGCGGCTGTACTTGCCGCTTTCCTCCTCAGGGACAAATGGCTTCCGAGAGTGATGGTGGCGCGCTTCAGGAAACGTGCGCTCGACCGCGGTGAATTCGAGCGGTCATATGCCCGGCTGCTCAAAAGACTGCGGAGCTACGGCCTTCCGAAAGAGGACGGCAAGACGCTTTCCGCCTATGCCCGGGAAGTCGATGCCCACTTTGGCGGCGATGACATGAAGCGGCTGACCGAGGCGTACGAAGCGGTCCTTTATGGCGGCAGGGACGCCGTCGGTGAGGAGAGGGCAATCAGGGAAAGTTGGGAAAATTTAATCAACAGGACCATCAGTTGATTTTCGGGGCGGCAAGGGGTAAACTGACTAAAAATCGGATAGACCGGGTCGCCCTCATATAAGTCCGGAAATATGGTCCGGATGTCTCTACCAGGCCGCCGTAAATGGCCTGTCTATGAAGGCGGATGCTATACGTGCGTGCACGGGGCATCCGCTTTTTGGATGGAGATGAGAACGCGCGGAAGCTTTTTCTGCGCGTTTTTATTTTGACCCGGTCCGACAGGAAAAGGTGGAATAAACTTGTCTGCAGAATCCCTCTTGCTGGAACAGGAAAAGATCGTCGTCCTCGATTTCGGCAGCCAGTACAACCAGCTCATTACCCGCCGCATCCGTGAGTTCGGCGTCTACTCCGAACTTCACCCGCACACCGTCACCGCAGAAGACATCAAAGGGATGAACGCTGCCGGCATCATCTTCTCCGGCGGCCCGAACTCGGTCTACGGTGAAACGGCATTTACCGTCGATCCGGCCATCTTCGACCTCGGGATCCCGGTCCTCGGCATCTGCTACGGTATGCAGCTCATGGCCCATCACTTCGGCGGCAACGTCGAAAGGTCATCCCGCCGCGAGTACGGCAAAGCGGAAATGAACGTCAAAGAAGGCGCAGCTCTTTTCGAGGACCAGCCATCCGACCAGATTGTCTGGATGAGCCACGGAGACCATGTTACGGCAGTTCCTGAAAACTTCACGACAGTGGCGACAAGCCCGAGCTGCGTAATTGCGGCAATGGAAGACCCGTCCCGCGGCATGTACGCGGTCCAGTACCACCCGGAAGTCCGTCATTCCGTCAACGGCAATGACCTGCTCCGCCACTTCGTGTTCGGTATCTGCAAGGCGGAAGGCGGCTGGACGATCGGCAACTTCATTGAGCTTGAAATCGAAAAAATCCGCCAGGAAGTCGGCGACAAGCAGGTCCTCTGCGCGCTGAGCGGCGGGGTGGACTCCTCTGTCGTCGCGGCCCTTATCCACCGTGCGATCGGCGACCAGCTGACATGCATGTTCGTGGACCACGGCCTGCTGCGTAAGGGCGAGGCGGACAGCGTCATGGAGACGTTCGTCGGCAAGTTCGACATGAAAGTGATCAAAATTGATGCACAAGAGCGTTTCCTCTCGAAGCTCGCCGGCGTATCGGATCCTGAGAAAAAGCGGAAGATCATCGGCAACGAGTTCATCTATGTGTTTGACGAGGAAGCCGCCAAGCTGACAGACATGGACTTCCTGGCGCAGGGCACTCTCTACACCGACATCATCGAGTCTGGCACCGCGACCGCCCAGACAATCAAGTCCCACCACAACGTCGGCGGCCTGCCGGAAGACATGACATTCAAGCTCATCGAACCGCTGAACACGCTCTTCAAGGACGAAGTGCGTGCACTCGGCTCGGAACTCGGCCTTCCGGATGAAATCGTCTGGCGCCAGCCGTTCCCTGGACCGGGCCTCGGCATCCGTGTCCTTGGCGAAATCACGGAAGAAAAGCTTGAAATCGTTCGCGAATCCGACTTTATCCTTCGCGAGGAAATCGCGAAAGCCGGACTCGAGCGCGACATCTGGCAGTACTTCACCGTGCTTCCGGACATCCGCAGCGTCGGCGTCATGGGCGACGAGCGCACGTACGACTACGCAATCGGCATCCGCGCCGTCACATCAATTGACGGAATGACGTCCGACTGGGCGCGCATCCCTTGGGACGTGCTCGAGAAGATCAGCACGCGCCTCGTGAACGAAGTGGACCACATCAACCGCGTCCTCTACGATGTCACGAGCAAGCCGCCTGCAACGATTGAGTGGGAATAAGAATACAACTTAACTTGAAGAGGGAACACCGATTTAAAAGGATTTAACCTTGTTAAAAATAGACAAAAACCATATAAAATAATATAGTTCCCTACCAAAAACCCTACCAAGAAAAAATTTTGGTAGGGAATTTTGTTTTTTCATTGAATTTTGGTAGGGAACATTTTTCTGTGGATAACTCGGTTATATTATAATAAAAAGTTGGAACACAATGTAATAAAACGTGTATATGATAGTATAGGGATTTGATATTTTATTGAATTTTGATAGGGATTATTTTTGGGTTTTTGAATAAAATCGGTCAAGATTAAAATGAGGCTCTACAACCTTTTAAATAAGTTTTAAATAATTTGCATTCAGATTATCAGATTATTATGTAGAATTAATTTTTGTATGTTAAAATAGGGATTAAGAGATTGATATAAAATACTTTTTATACCACAAACGGGCCAGATTGTTGAAGTTAGGATGTTAGCATTGAGGTTTAACAATTGTTAATAAACTCTAGGGGGAGACACTTTGCGATTGGGATTGAAAAATGATGAGGTCAGATTAGAAAGCTATACATCTGAATGGGAAAACGAGTTCATTAAAGTTAAAGAAGAGCTAAGAGAACACACAAGTTTTGATGAAGAACGAATTGAACACATTGGTAGTACTGCAATCAAAGGAATGTCGGCAAAGCCCATAATAGACATAATTGTGGGTGTTGATGATTTACAAAAAGTTGATAAACCCTTATTAAAAAGTTTTAGTAAGGCAGGTTTCCTTAGATTGAAAGTAGAGAGACCTGGAGAAATTGTGCTTGCTAAATTTATTGATGATACTTACAAAGAAAAGACGCATTTTATACATTTAGTCGAATACCAAAAAGAGTTATGGAACAACCTCATCTTTTTTAGAGATTATTTAAACACCAATGAAGATGCAAAAACACAATATCTCGATATTAAATTGGGGTATCTGAAAGATTCGACGAAAGGAATAAAGGAATATACAGACTTCAAAGAGGAGTTTGTTAAAGGAATCTTTGCCAAGAGAAACTGATGTGATTTCCGTTAACGGGCGCGATTGTTTAACTTTGATGTTCGATTAACGGACCAGATTGCGGAATGACCGATAGTAAGTAAAATTATATAAACGTTGGATAACTAACCGATAAAAAGTAAATAAAACCTCTCAATCATAAGGAAGATTGAGAGGTGAGTTGGTTATTAACCAAAACATCATTTTTTTACAGCGTGGATATAATGAATCGTTTCGAATGCTGACAAATAATCTGAACGATCACCAAAGAATTGATTATTAATATCATTAGGTGATAAATGTTCATAAATGAGTAAACCTGCGTTTTCTAACATTTTTTCTATTTCATCATAAATAAAACATGATTTCATTGCCTCTCCACTAGCTGAAGCCATTTGAACCATATTTTGAACTCGGTCATACATTCCTTTCTCTTCAAAAAGTTTGTCATCTGCATAATCAAAAACTATAGAACTTCCGGATGGAACTTGGGTAAATAATTCATTAATTAGACGGGCATTTTCCTCTTTTGTTAAATAATAAGAAACACCTAATAGACTAAAGAAGGTTTTTTTATCAGGAATAAATCCTTCTTCGACAAGATTTTGAACAGCAAATTTTTTCGTGAAATCCATTGAAACAAAATGTAGATTGTCTGGAATTAGATAATTAGCATTAGCTACCCTTTTCTTTTTAAAGTCTTGTGTGGCTGGATAATCAATTTCGAATATATCTAAGTTATCGTGTAATTCTGGATGTCTGAAACAAAAGGTATCTAATCCAGCTCCTAGAATGACATACTGTTTAACGCCTAACGCTATTTCATGAAACAATACATTTTCACAATAAGCAGCACGTGCTAAAGTAGTTGGAGAGAGTTGGACTTGTGTAATCCATTTTAAAATTTCGTCTGGATGGTCCTGATATTTCTTTGCAATTTCTTGATTAAAGAATTGGATTCCTTTAATCATATTCTCACGAATATCTGCAAATTCTTTTTGGGAAATTAAATCTTTTGCAATAAAATCATCAAAAATTTTGGGTGTGTCATATTTACTGTGATACGCACGACCAAATGCTGATATTAAGGAAGTTAAACTTGCTTCATTATTCTTCATAAATTAATCCTCCCGTAAAACAAAAATAAGATTCCCCTGGCCAGGAGAACCTTATTATACACAAAATAATTTTAATTGTAAATTATAGCATAAATAAATTTTTTTGTCAATAATAAATGCTTATTTTATAAAAAATCTCTTTATTTCAGTTATAATAACGGCGTTAAATAGGTGAATCAAATAACGTAACAATCGGGCGCAAGAAATGAATAGCAGAAAGACATTTATCTTAAGGCTCTCTCGAATAAGTTTTATATTTATATTGGAATTTGGAGGTACATTATGGAGTTTTATCAATTCAATAAAGATAAAGGAAAAAAGATTTCAAAATTTAATTCAGATTTTATTATGTCTCGTATAATTCAAACGGAAAAGGAAACTCATATTGGATGTATGTACTTAGGTAAAAACGGTATTATTGGGTACCATCAAGCAGTGGTACCTCAACTTTTTTTAATTATGAGTGGTGAGGGGTACGTACGAAGTGAAAAAGAAGAATATTTAAAAGTACAGACTGGAGATGCGGTATTTTGGGATAAAGATGAATGGCATGAAACCAAAACAAATGATGGACTAACCGCTATAGTCATTGAAGGTGAGAAATTAAGTCCTTCTTCATACATGCCTTTAAAGGAATAGAAGATGTTAAACAAACGGGCGCGATTGTGGAGGATTACAGCTAGAAAATGATCGAACTTTTTTAAAAAAATGTATAGTACTTCACAAAGAAAGAATCCGTTTTGATCAATCTTAATTCAAAACGGAATTTTTTAATTGTTATTTATAGAACCAATATGTAGTTTTTGAATTAGATTGAATTAATTGATTTCTGAAATGTTCTAATTTTTTTCAGCAATTTCATTACTTACCCCGAATTTAACCCTTATTAATGATACTCCTTCTTTAATAGTATGTATTTTGTATCTTTGTAACATAAAGGTTGGAACACAAAAATGTAGTGCAAAATTATTGGCTTTCCATTCTTGATACTCTAAAAAAAGAGTATTAACGATAAACATTATTCTACTTGAACACCTTTAATTTGATACTATTTTCCGATTACCCAATTTCTTTAACCCCACCATTATACTTATAGATGATAATAATTTCTGATTTTTGGAAAGTGGATGATGACCTTCGTATATTTCCCATCTTCTGAATGAATGGAAAGGTCATGGCCTAATTTAAGAGCCATCTCTTTTGCAAGGTAGAGACCTAAACCGGTAGATTTGGCATGACTTCTCCCAATAAATCCTGTAAATCCTTTTTCAAATACGCGGCTGATATCCTCTGGCTTAATTCCAATGCCTGTATCTTGAATCTGTAGCCGCTTTTCTTTTCGATCTTCCTCAAATTGTACGGAGATTTCACCGCCTTCACCTGTATATTTTAAAGAATTTGAAAAAACTTGATCGATAATAAAACCAAGCCATTTACTGTCGGTATGGACAACCTGTTCAATATTGTCCATATGAAAACGAATTTGCTTGTTAATAAAAGATTTAGCATATTTCTTTACACTGTTTTTAGCGACTTGATCCAACACTACCTCGGAAATAAAATAATCTTTGGAAAAAGAATCGATGCGAGAATAATAAAGAGCCTGCTCTACGTAATTTTCTATTCTATCCAACTCATCTTCAAACTTGTCCACAAGGTATTCAACAGTTCTTCCATTACTGTTTTCCATAAGCAAGCGACCTGCCGCAATCGGAACCTTGACTTCATGAATCCAAGATGTAATAAAGTCTTGATGATCCATTTTTTCGTTATACAACTTTTGTAATTGATCGCCATGCACACTATTTACTTTTTTTAATAACTCAAGATATAACAGTTGTTCATCGTTTCGCGGTTTAGGCAGAGTTGCGAGAAATTCTTCATGATTACTTTCAACCAAATCATTTAATTCCCGATAAAATTCTCTATTGTAATAGTATTCGATGATTACGTATATAGCTACAATAAAAAAGATAACCATATTGGTATATACGATATTACTTACAGCGTTTCTGGAATCTGTGCTCACAATCATCATCAAAGAAACAAAGAACATAATGATCATGTTTAATATAAAGAAATTCCGTTTATCTTTTAAGTAATGAAAGAAATTCATTGAATTATATAACCTTGTCCTTTCTTAGTTGTAATAAAGTGTTCTTTTCCAAGTTCAACAAGTTTTTTACGCAGGCGAGCAATATTAACCGTCAATGTATTTTCGTCCACGAAATTTTCATTCTTCCAAAGGCTACGCATCATTTTCGTACGACTGACGATGATTCCTTTATTTTTCATAAGAATTTTTAAAATAAGAAATTCTGTTTTCGTGAGTTCCGATTTTCGATCTCCATGTAAGACCTCTCCGTTTTCAAGATTTAATATAATTCCATCATGTTCCATTGTCTGAGACTGTGTTTCCATATAGGAATACGTTCTGCGAAGGAGTGCATTAATTTTTGCAATCAATACATCCATATGGAAAGGTTTTTGAATATAATCATCTCCTCCCATGTTCATCGACATCACTATATCCATTGGTGTATCACGGGAAGAGAGAAAGATCATAGGGACCTTTGAAATTTCTCTGATTTTATTACACCAGTAAAATCCGTCAAACGATGGCAAATTGATATCCATGATGACTAGGTGAGGATCATGATTAAGAAATACCTGCATGATTTGGTCAAAGTCTTCGATCTTAACGGTTTCAAAACCCCACTTTTCTAATGTTTCCCCTACCATATCACGAATGGTCAAATCATCTTCCACAATCATGATTTTCATTCCTTTTCCCTCCAAACAATCATCCTTCTGTAACATCATATTAATTGAATATCGACCAACATA